>JAIPAP010000070.1 GCA_021740045.1 Bacteroidales bacterium | reverse complement strand
GAATTCATAGAACTTAAGATCGGGCTGTTGGCGGTTGAGGTTATAAACCACTGAGTTAATGGCCCCGAACAGCAGGCTTTGACGCATTACATTCAGCTCTTTGCTCAGGGGATTCAGCAAGCGCACATCATGCTTTTCATCAAACCGGCCGATTTTTTCGGCATTGTCGTGGCTGGTCAGGCTGTTGGTCATGATCTCGTAAAAACCGTTACCGGTGAGGTAATCGGAAATAATGTTGCGCACTTTGTCGCGGTCGGGCTTTTCGGAGTAGGCTACGGAGGATTTAATGTCTTCCTTGAATTCAACATTATTATAGCCGTATATGCGAAGGATCTCTTCAATAACATCGGCTTCGCGCTTTACATCCACTTTGCTGTTGGGAATTGAAAGCCGTAAACCTTTGTCGGCTTCCTCCTTAATGCCGATATCGAGGGAGCGCAGGATGATTTTAATTAAAGCCGGGTCGATGTGCTGACCGATTAGCTCATCCACCCGCTTAAAATCGATGGCTACTTCGCTATGGTGAATGGGGTTGGGATATTCATCAATGATCTCCGATGAAATGGTTCCACCGGCAATTTCCTTGATCAGCAGGGCTACCCGTTTGAGGGCATAAACCGTATTATCAGGGTCGGCACCCCGCTCGAAACGGAAGGAAGCATCTGTTTTCAGCCCATGATATTGAGAAGTTTTACGAATGGTAGTAGGTTCGAAATACGCACTTTCGATAAAGATGTTTTTGGTGTTTTCGGTTACCCCGGAATGGATTCCTCCAAAAACGCCGGCAATACACATTCCTTCATCTTCATCGCATATCATCAGGTCATTTCCGGTAAGTTCCCGTTCCACTTCGTCGAGGGTGGTGAATTTAGTGCCTTTCGGCAATTTTTTAATGATCACCTTATCACCTTTCACCTTGTCGGCATTGAATATATGTAGCGGTTGGCCGGTTTCAAAAAGGACAAAATTGCTGATGTCGACAATGTTATTGATAGGCCTGACATCGATACTGAGCAGATAATTCTTAAGCCAACCGGGGGATTCCTTTACCTCCACGCCCGAAATGGTAAGCCCTGAATAGCGGGGGCAAGCTTCGGTATCTTCGATGATAACGTTAAAGGGCCTGTTATGATTATCCACCTTAAAATCGTCAACCGATGGCTTGATTAACTGTTTGTGAAGTTTATCAGGCTCATTTTCTGAAAATAGCTGGCGGTTCAAAACAGCTACCAAATCGCGGGCTGTTCCGATATGCGATGTGGCATCGGCGCGGTTGGGTGTTAACCCGATTTCATAAACCGTATCTTCTTTAACATTAAAATAATCGGCAGCCGGCGTGCCGGTTTGTGCATTGGGATCGAGTACCATAATGCCTTCATGCGAAGGTCCCAGGCCCAGTTCGTCTTCGGCACAGATCATGCCTTCGGAAGCTTCCCCGCGCAATTTGGTTTTTTTGATGGTAAATTCCTTATCACCATTGTACAGGGTTGTGCCTTCAGTAGCTACCGGTACTTTTTGCCCTTCGGCAACATTAGGCGCGCCGCAAACGATGTCGAGCAAACGATCGCCACCCACATCTACCTTTGTGACACTGAGCTTATCAGCATTGGGATGCTGTTTGCACTCCTTCACTTCACCGATAACAATGCCTTTTAATCCGCCCTTTACGGATGCAACCGTTTGCATATCTTCAACTTCAAGACCGCAATCGGTGAGCATGCGCGAAACCTCACCGGGTTCCAGGTCGATGTCGATGTAATTCTTCAGCCAGCTATAAGATATCTTCATGAAAACAAGTGTTTTTAAGAGGGACAAAAGTAAGGATAAAATGATAAATGATAAAGGAAGATCAGGTAATTACACCCCAATCGATGCTTTCGGTGCTCATTTTGAGCAATTGTTTTTTCATGGGGTAATTTTCGGATTTCTTCAGCTCAAGGTCATCATTCAACACATCAAAAGCCATATTTCGGGCATATTCCAGGATTTTGGCATCCTGGATGAGATCGGCTTGTTTCAGGGTAAGCCCGCCGCTTTGCCGGGTGCCGATAACATCGCCGGGACCGCGGAGTCGCAGGTCTTTTTCAGCGATTTTAAAACCATCACTGGTTTCCACCATGGTTTTAATACGCTCACGGGCTTCATTACCGATTTTATCACCGGTCATTAAAATACAGTACGATTGATCGGCGCCGCGTCCCACACGGCCACGTAACTGATGCAGTTGCGAAAGCCCGAAGCGCTCGGCATTTTCGATAACCATAATGGAAGCATTGGGAATATCCACCCCAACCTCGATAACGGTTGTGGCTACCATGATTTGGGTTTCATTACGGATGAACCGTTGCATTTCATAATCTTTATCAGCCGGCTTCATTTGACCGTGAACGATACTTATGGCGTATTTTGGTAATGGAAATTCCCTGACAATGCTTTCGTAACCATCCATCAAGTCTTTCAGATCGAGCTTTTCCGATTCCTGTATCAAGGGATAAACAATGTACACTTGCCTGCCTTTAGCGATTTCCCTTTTCAGAAAGCCAAAAACCCTTAGGCGGTGAGCATCGGTGGCGTGGGTAGTTTTAACCGGTTTGCGGCCGGGGGGCAACTCATCGATCACCGAATAATCAAAATCACCATACACGGTCATGGCCATGGTGCGGGGGATGGGGGTGGCGGTCATGACTAATACATGAGGAGGAACAGTATTTTTTTTCCACATCCTGGCCCGCTGGGCAACCCCAAAGCGATGTTGTTCATCAATAACGACCAGCCCCAAATTCTTAAACCTGACCGATTCCTCAATCAATGCATGTGTTCCTATTAAGATTTGATTGCTGCCCGATTGCAATTCTTCGTGAATTTCACGCCGCTCGTTACTTTTAGTCGAACCGGTTAGCAACCTGATGCGTATGTCCATGCCTTTGAGCATGCGTGCAAGTGTTTCATAATGCTGGTTGGCAAGGATTTCGGTGGGAGCCATAATGCAACTCTGAAAATTGTTACCAAGTGCGATTAACATGGCCATTAGGGCTACCAGTGTTTTTCCGCTACCAACATCACCCTGCAGCAGCCGGTTCATTTGTACACCCATTGCCAGGTCGCGGCGGATCTCACGCATAACCCGTTTTTGTGCGCCTGTTAATTCGAAGGGAAGATTATGCTTGTAAAATCCTTCGAGGTAATGGCCAGCCACCGGAAATACAATCCCTTTATGAAGATTGGAGCGGACCAGTTTATGTTTAACCAGGCGAAGCTGGATAAAGAAAAGCTCTTCAAATTTTAACCGGGCCTGGGCACGTTTAAGCATATCCTGGTTTGCCGGAAAGTGGATGTTGATGATCGCTTCCTCGCGTGCCAGAAGCTTTGTTTTTTCCAACACCGGCAGTGCCAGGGTTTCGGGGATATGGCCTTGTACTTCGGAAAGCAGGGTTTTAATAAGTTTGCTGATGCCTTTGCTGTTTAATCCTCGTGATTTGAGCTTTTCGCCGGAACTATATATAGGTTGAAATACATTCTCGGTTGGCTTATATTCGTCTACCGGATCGATCTCGGGATGGGGGATGTTGAATTTGCGGTTAAATATTGTGGGCTTACCAAATATCACATATTCCCGGTTGGGGATAAGCTTATCCTTTATCCATTTGATTCCCTGGAACCAAACCAGTTCAATGCTCCCGGTATCATCTTTAAAAGTAGCTATAAAGCGGCGTGCCCTTCGCTGGCCAATCATTTCAACATGCGTAACCTTTCCCTTTATCTGCACAAAGGCCATATCCGATTCAATTTCATTTATCTTGTGAAATTTGGTACGGTCCACATACCTGAATGGATAAAAGGTAAGCAGGTCTTCCCAGGTGTATATGCCCAGTTCATTCCTGAGCAGTTCTCCCCGCTTGGGACCGACGCCTTTAAGGTATTCAATTTGGGTGGAAAGGAGATTTTCATTCATGCCTTCAACAAAAATAGTGTTAAAATTGGAAGGGAACAAAGCAGGCAGGTTCTATAAGCAAAAAACTCCCCCAATATCCGGGAGAGTTTTTTGTATTTGATATGGCTTGAAAGTTTGTTGATGATCTTTGGCTTAGTATTCCCAAAGGTCTTGTTCAAACTCGAATAGTTCTTTTTTTACCCGGCGTGCTTCAATAAGTGCATCCAGTCCGGTGGCATACTCCGTGATCTTGCGGTTATAAACGTTTTCTTCTTTAATAATGTGGCTATCGAACATGCGTTTAAAGAAAACGTCATCATAGGTGGCCCGGTTGGTACCGTTAAATCTGCTATAAACTTCGGCTTTGGCCAAAACAGAGCGTGCATCGGGGAAATAGATCCAGAATAAAGGTTCGCGTCCCCTGAAAACACCTTTTTCATCATAATCATTTCTAACCGGGCAAATGCCGAGAATACGCACTTCCATAACAGAGCGCTGCTTGTCGAAAAACCAATCTTCCTTAATCCGAAAGCGCTTTACCTCTGTAGGGTCGAATTTCTTTTGAATGACCGTATCGTAATAGTCATAAGGTGGTGTATCGCGCTGTAACTGGATCGTATCGGTTTCTTCCAGCTTGTTCATGATTTCGCGGTAGGTGAGGGGCACTTCAAATTCATCGGTCTGGGCGGTGGCATCGTATGCTGTAAGTGAACCTTTTGTACCGGGTTTTAATGCATCCATTAAGACCTGCATCAAATTTCTTCGTCCGTTACTGGGGGTTTTAGGATAATAAAAGGGCTGGTTCAATTTTTGCCGCAAATCGATCACCCGCCATATCCGTTTGGACCATATTACATCGGCCTCACGGACGTATGGATATGGAATGGGTTCGTTATCCTTGGTATTTGTTTTGTCGTAAGCAGCATCCCTGGGCGAACTATCCATTATTTGTCCATAGGAGTCTGCACTGATTGCAGCAACAAAGCTGATGCTTAACAAAAGAACAATTAGTTTTTTCATAATCAAACCTCCGGTCGATCTATATTTTTTATTGTATTTCAATGCTTAAGGGTGAAAGTGAGCGTGAGCCCCCTGGGCCTGTCGCTCTGATATCTTCCAGCCATATTTTATCGCCATTGCTAGCCGACTCAATAAAGTCGAGCATTTCGGGCGAGAGTTTGTTTCCATTACCGGTGTAGCGAACAATATCGCCCTGGCGAACGGAAACAAATTCAAATGATGTTATTTCGAAGTACAGGTCGAAGTCAAAATCCCTGGGCATTCGTGGAATAATTGCTCCTGCTGCCATCAATGCCTCCTTACTGACCTGACCACCCGGTACATTGGCAATGTATGGTTCGGGTGAAGGGACCTGCTTAATTCGGAATTCTTGTTTACCCATATTTCGTAAACCTCCGTTGACCCGTGCCATAACCGTTATAACAGCTCTTCCCTTCGCATCATCGGGCAAGGTAACGATCCAATTCCTTCCTGATGGGTCGGGATTAAGGTTTCCTTTTGAAATACGCGGCTCAAGGTTTTCTACAGCTACTCCAGGCGCCGAAATGGAAACAGGATTATCAACCCCTACATAAAATACGTTCATCTTGGTAGCAGATACCGTGGTAAAGGGTCGCTCAACGATGTATTCATCCGAAAAATAGTAGCGGTTATCTTGACCTGAGGGGCCCTGGACTTTGATCATACCGGCATAACGTTGTGCTCCTTCACTTTCTGCGGGCAGGTCGAAGCTAACCTTTCCTTTTTTCCCGGGTAAGCGCTGGGCTTGATCGATATTACGTGGCGTTATGGTGTCGGCTCCCGGCAGGATATATACCTCGGGATCTTGCTTGGTATCATAGGCCGCTACAAATACTTCGGCTTCATATTTATCGCCTTTGAGAACATAATTGCTCTTGGGGATTATCTTGGCATCGATCTCATCAAATTTAAAGTCCTCGGCAGTTACCGCATTGAAAAGGTGATTAACCACATCGAATTCAGCATTCTGCACCTCGGCAATAATCTTGTTTAAGATGGTGACATCGGCTGCCAGGATGGTGTGATAAAAGTTATGCATTTCCCAGTTTTGTTTGGCTCCACTGGCATCGTGATAAGGGCCTTCGGTACTTAAACCCAGTTGAATGCGGTTGCGGTTTTCCGGTTCGATCAGCGACAATAGCCTTTCACGGTATTCATTAAGCTTGTTTTTAAGTACGCGGGCTTCCCCTTTGGAACCATCCTGGGAATTTCCAATAAAGAAATTGGTGGGATAGTCGTACTTATCCCGGGCTTTAATATCTCTAAGAGGTTTTTCTTTAGCTTGTTCAACGGTTATGCCTTCGGTTTTGGCAATTACCTCATATTTAATGCTATCGATATAATTAATGAGATCATTACTATATTTTTGCGCTAATTTAGCTTTTTCCCAATACGGTCCTACCTTTTTTTGATTGATATTGTATTGCTTTTCGAATCGATCGTAGGTGGATTCGATCTTGGTGGAGAACTTTTCATTGGTGGTCTCCATGCTTTCATTAACAACAATGAAAGCGTCGAGGATTTCAACCGAGACGTTAAGAGCCAATAGCGCCGTTAGTACAAGGTACATCATCGCTATCATCTTTTGTCTCGGAGTCTCTTTATATCCAGCCATTGGGCAGTGATCCTTTGTTAAGAATTATTCGATCGTTGTTATTTGTTATTTGATTTTACGTTCATTGCCGTGAGCATATTACCATAAACGGTATTGAGTGCCGATACCTTTTCGGTAAGGGCATTTACCTGTTCTTTGTATTTTTCGGTTTGCTCGGCCGACTGATTCAGATCGGCAAGGAACTTCTCAATGGATGATTGCAGTTGGCTACTCGCCTTAGCCTGACCATCGGAATTTTTCAACTGCATTTCATACATCGTATTCAACGATGATAAATTCTCGGTAATTTTCTTTACATTCTCTGTGTACTGTTGAGTCTCTTTCCGGACTTCCTGGGCCGAATCGCTATACGTTTGTGAAAGCTGGGCTACTGATTCGGAAGCATTGTGCATATTTTTCATGTATTCTTCCGAGGCGCTCCTATCGTGATTGATTGATTCGGCTGCCTTACGGTAAGCAGAGGAAAGGTCACCGGCCGATTCGGAAGCATTTTTAACATTGGAAACGAACTCATTGGTAGCCACGGTGGCTTGGGAGAGATCGTTCATTTTCTTAGCATTATCCGAGAGGTTTTGCAACCCCTTTCCCAGGTCATTGATCATTTCCTGATTGATGTTGGCATTGCTAAGTAGTTTATCGAGCCCATTACCTCCGGGTGATTGGCCTTTATTTTGACCGGGCTCTTTTGCCGGCACTTTATTAGGATCGACGTAGCCCTTACCGTGATAAATTTCTTTAAGTTCGGGATAAACTACACTCCAGTCGGGTTCCACATAGGGTGGCTCGAAGGCTGAGAAGAAGAAAATAAGTGCTTCGGTTCCCAGCCCGATGATCAACATGAGGTTAGCTCCTTCATAATGGTTAATCTTAAATAAAGCTCCAAGGATAACAACTGAGGCTCCCCAACCATAGAGCTTTGCCATGAAGTTTTTAAAACCTTTCTTCTTAGTGAAATTCATGATCTCTTATATGGTTTAAATTGGTTGTTCAAGCGATTAATTAATAAACATTAGAAGCTTTTGACGGATTATCGCCCTTTTGGCGGCCAAGGTAATTTTGTACACAACGAAATCCGATGTACGATTTGGCCGTGTCCTGGTATTCGTATCCACGTGTATTCACACGCAAATAATAACCTATATCTTTCCATGAACCACCGCGTATTACTTTACGTTTCATAGCCGGCGGGTCATCTTCTTTGGCTTCATAAGTATAGGATGGGTTCATATCCCAGGTAAATGATTGATTGGATTCATCAAAGGCGTCTACCGTCCATTCAGCTACATTTCCCGACATATCATACAGCCCAAAATCGTTCGGTGGATAATGCCCGACAATAACGGTAGTTAATCCGCCATCAGCAACATAATTTCCGCGCAGTGGCTTAAAATTAGCCAAAAAGCAACCTTGACTGTTCCTGGTGTATGGACCACCCCATGGATAGGGGCTCATGGTATTTCCACCACGTGCTGCCCATTCCCATTCAGCTTCAGTTGGCAGGCGGAATTCATTTACAATAGCTTCCTCCCTGGAACCAAGGTAGCTGTTCAGCAATTCCGTACGCCAGATACAAAAAGCCCTGGCCTGTTTCCAGTTAACGCCAACTACCGGATAGTTATCATAAGCCGGATGCCAGAAATAACGTTCGGTTAAAGGCTCGTTAAAGGAATAGCTGTAATCATGTATCCAGCTTAAGGTGTCGGGGTATACGTTGATAACGTCTTTCCTAACGTACTGCGTACGGTCTTCCATGCCTTGGGGCCGATTAGCAAAAGAACCAAGAGAAGGGTCGCCTTCTTCATAATTCTTGCTGGCGGCTGCCTGTAAATCTACCCAAAAGTATTCGTACATCAGCTTGCGGGTATCGATTTGCTTTTTACGGAAGTACCGCTCATGCTCAGGAAGGAAAAGTTCTTCCAGGGCTGTTCTTTCTTCTTCCCCTGTCCACCTGATATCTTCTTCCCAGTTCAAAATCGGTGGATCATATATCTCACCGGTTTCTTCATTTTCTTCAATCAGGTAGTCTTCAGGCATCATTTCACCGAGCAACCTGCGGGCAATTGAATCGCGCACCCAATGTACAAATTGCCGGTATTCATTATTGGTGATCTCCGTTTCATCCATATAAAATGCCGAAACAGAAACGGTTTTGGGCTCCTGAAGCTGTCCATAGGGAATATCCTGTGCCCCTACACCCATGGTATAACTTCCCATGGGGATATATACCATGCCGTATGGTTCGGGTTGATAAAATTTAGGCCGCTTTTGTACGCCGACCAGCTCTCCGTTGCCGGAACTACCGCAACTTCCCAAAAGAACTATGGCCAGGAGATAAAGAAATAGCTTTTTCATAGCGATCATCTGATATTGATTCCTGATTTGTAAGTCAACAAACGGTATTTGTCAGTTAATTATTATTGCTGATTTATTTTTTTGCCCCTTAGGCTTTTATGTAATCTGCTGTCGAACAGCATAAAACGTTTTTCATTATAAATGACGTGTATTTCGGTAACTGTTTTTGATCTTTTCAAACTCAAGCTTGAAGCAGTATTGGAGCATGATCTCATGACTTCCCGAACCTGCCGTGGCAAGTTTTGACGTTGTTAAGTCATAGGAATACCCAAGCCTGAAATCTTTTAATTCCATACCAAGAATAACCGAAATAGCATCCTGGAATCTATAGCTTAATCCTCCCCAGAACTTTTCCTTATATCGTAATAAACCGGAAAAGTTATATTGTGTTTTCACAGCATCGGTATTAATGAATATGGATGGAAGCACTTCATATTCCGTAGTGCCGGGAACCAGAAAGCGATAACCTGCATTTATAAAATAGTGTCGTTTGAAATTGAATTTCGAGGCGGGATCCCCTTTTCCTATTTCAAGGGTAGCTTGGCTGATGCGGGAAGATGAAAACCCGAGATAAAAAGAATTGGGCACTTCATAATAGGCTCCAAAGCCGAAATCAATGGCCATGGTTCCTTCACTGCCTTGTCCTTCGATCAGGGGGTCGGAGTCGATAGTTTCCAGTTTTGAGAAATCGAGGGAATAATCGGTAAAGCCAATCCGCGCACCTATACCCATTTCGCCGTATCCCAACAGGAAACGGTAGGCATATCCGAGCTTTAAGCCGGTGCTTTGTTCAAACCCTAATTGATCCTGTAGAATATTTAAGGATACACCGCCGCGCAAAATTTCGAGCGGAGCATCGGCTGCTATGGATATGGTTTCGGGTGCCACCTTGTTCCCATCGGCATCTTCAAAACCGGCCCATTGCTGCCTGACGAACCCTGTAGCACAAATGGCATCACGCGCTCCTGCATAGCCGGGATTATACGACATGATATTGAACATGTACTGGGTAAAATGAGGTTCCTGCTGGCCTTTTGCTTTAAAAGCAAAGATTACCAACAGCATGATTATGCCTATTTTAAGCTGAAATACTTTCATGTTTTATGGGAAAGTGGGTTTGCATGCTTTACCTTTTATTTCCAATATGTACGGTATTATATTTTCCGTAAGCTTTTAATGTGCAATAATACAAAATTTAGCATAAAAAAACACTGCTATTGACAAATGACAGTGGTTAATAAGTTAAAAACTCCACGCACACCTGCTTTATTACATTTATACTTAATAATTACCCAAATTGAGCGATTCTCGCTCACGGCCTGCCCCGAAACATCGGGGATAAAGAAATTGTAAGCTTTTCACCTCACCCATTCGGTGAAAAGCAACAATTTCTAAATCGGTCCCGATGCTTCGGGATAAGTAAAGCGATTTTTCACTGCGTTCAAATCGCTCAAATTAGGAATTACATAACTTGGCGGTTTGTTCACATTAATTTAAAGCAATTTTATTTAAGCCGGCTCAATTCCGGTGATGAAAACTATTTACATTTGCAGCCTTTTTTAAAACGGACTAATCAACAAGATATGGCTTTTATACATAATGAAAAGGTTTTCAGCTGGAAGTGGATTATCAACTACAGCCTGATCGTTATCGGTTCGCTGGTGCTGGCCGCGGGATTCGTATTTTTTATTACTCCCTATAATATTGTGCCGGGTGGGGTTTTTGGAGTGGGGATTATTGTGCATCACCTTACTAAGGGTATTTTTTCCTTTGCGCCGGAGGGTATTCCGGTGGGATTAATGGGACTGCTATTGAATATTCCGCTAACCATCATCGGAATCCGGGTGCTCGGACCCCGGTTTGGCGTTAAAACAGTTGTGGGCTTTGTGCTTGCATCATTGTTCATCGATCTTCTTACCATCTACTGGGGAGATGCGCCCCTGGTTGAAGACGATGCCCTGCTTTCTTCCATATTTGGAGGTGTGCTTATTGGCCTGGGCCTTGGGTTGATCTTTAAGACAAAAGCCACCTCAGGGGGAACGGACATCGTAGCCATGATACTGGCGAAGTATTCGGGGATATCACTGGGTCAACTGTTAATCTATGTCGATTCGGCTATTGTGCTGGGTGGTTTGCTTGTGTTCAGAGACTGGAAAATTCCACTGTATTCATGGATTGTGATCTTTATCACCGGCAAAGTTATCGACATCGTGCTGGAAGGCGTTAGCTATGATAAAGCTTTACTGATTGTTTCGGATAAGCATGAAGAGATCAAGGAGAAGATACTGAAAGACCTTAATCGTGGAGGAACCATAATTCCCGGCAAGGGTATGTATAAGGAAATGGATAAAAGTATTATCTTCACCGTGGTTAGCCGCAGGGAACTCACAGTTTTACAATATTACATTCATGAAGTGGACGCCAACGCTTTTTTAACCGTAATGGATGCCCATGAAATCTTGGGGGAAGGCTTTAAATCATTGCAGGATAAAGTAGCGCAGAGTGCGTAGGGAAAATGCCTGTTTTTGTATGATTTTAAGTGAATATTGATTGGATCAGCGAGTGTTATAAAAAATGAAAAAGCCTCGCTAAGCTTTATGCTGCGAGGCTTTTTAATTATATGCTAAAAAGTTTCTTTATGAGAACTTGCCTTCAATTACCCTTAATATATCATTGCCGAGGGCGAGGATCAAGATGGAGAACAAAATGATCATCCCGACGATCTGGGCATACTCCAGGAATTTATCGCTGGGCTTGCGGCGGGCAATGATCTCGTACATCAGGAACATTACATGACCACCGTCGAGAGCCGGGATGGGAAGGATATTAAGGATGGCCAGCATGATGGACAAAAAGGCCGTTAAGCTCCAAAATGGCTGCCAGTCCCACTGCGAAGGAAAAATATTACCGATGGTAATAAAGCTTCCCACCGATTCATAAGCTTTAACCTCGGGCGAAAACAGTAGTCTTAACTGCTTTAGGTAGTTCCCCACGCCCTCGTATGCTTTTACCGTACCGGCCGGTATGGCTTCGAAGAAAGAATAACGGCGGGTTTTAAAGTTGAAGTATTTTTGTGGGTTGGTGGCAACACCTATTATTCCATTATCAGGGATATTAAGTGGTACCGAAAGGGTATCGCCATTACGGGCAACTTTTATATCAACTTTTTCACCTTTGTATTTCTTTACTTTGTCTTTGAACTGATCGAGGAAACGTAGCTGTTCCCCATCAATACCCACTATTTTATCACCCTTTTCTATTCCGGCTTCCCGGGCAACCGAGTTTTTTGCAAAGCCGTTTACTTCAAAGGGTATTCTTACCGAAATAAAATTTGGGGAATTATGCTTGATGAGCTTACGCAAGAACCCATCGGGTATGGTAATGGTTTTTACCTTTCCGTCGCGTTTAACGGTAATGGTTTCTGCTTCATCGAGGATGATTTTACCGGGAATATTGCGGAATACCTCAACTTTGTCGCCGTTGACGGAAAGAATTTTGTCACCATTGCGGAGCCCCATTTGCTGTGCCATGGAGTCAACGGTAATGCCGTACTTTACTTGTGAGGTGGGCAGGTATTGCTCGCCCCATGCCGAAAGCATTCCGACATAAATGATAATGGCCAGGATTACATTCATGGTGACCCCTCCAAGCATGATAATCAATCGTTGCCAGGCCGGTTTTGCACGAAATTCGTGCGGTTGGGGCGGTTGTTTCATCTGTTCCTTATCCATGGACTCATCGATCATCCCGGAAATCTTTACATAACCTCCCAGGGGCAACCACCCGAGGCCATATTCGGTTTCTCCTTTTCGGAATTTAAAAATGGAAAATCCGGGGTTAAAAAAGAGATAAAACTTCTCTACCCTGGTTTTGAATATTTTCGCGGCAATAAAATGCCCGAATTCATGCACAATAACGAGTATTGAGAGACTTAATATAAGTTGGAGCGCCTTGATCAGTACAACCATCTTCGCAAAATTTACCCGTTCAAAACGAGTTGTTTAATGAATTATTTTATTAGTTCTTCGGCCCTGATGCGAGTAACACGGTCGGTTTCCATGTAATCATCAAGGCTCGGACCCCTTATAAAATCAATTTCCGCCATACATTGTTCAATAATATCCGACATTTGAAGGAAACCAACCTTACCGCGAAGAAAGGCTTTAACCATGATCTCATTAGCGGCATTAAGAACACAGGGCAAATTCCCACCTTTTTCCAGGGCTTTATAAGCCAATGCAAGATTACGAAAATTTTTACTATCGGGTTTTTCAAATGTAAGTTCCGGATAATCAATAAAATTAAACCGTTGAAAACGCGATTTTATCCGATGGGGGTAAGCCAGTGCGTACTGGATGGGCATTTTCATATCGGGAAGGCTCATTTGGGCTTTCATGGAGCCATCGTTAAATTGCACAATAGAGTGGATAATGCTTTGCGGATGTATGATCACCTCGATTTGCTCAGGGCGGAGGTTGAAAAGCCACTTGGCCTCGATAACTTCAAATCCTTTGTTCATCATCGATGCCGAATCGATGGTGATCTTACACCCCATATCCCAGTTGGGGTGTTTCAAAGCCTGATCTTTGGTAACATGCCTTAGCTCTTCCTCGTTCATTCCACGAAAAGGACCTCCCGAGGCCGTGAGATAGATCTTTTCGACGGTGCTTTCACTTTCTCCGGCCAGGCATTGAAAAATAGCGGAATGCTCCGAATCAACCGGGTATAGATTAACGGCTTTTTCCCTTGCTTTTTTTGTAACCATATCGCCGGCGACCACAAAGGTTTCCTTATTGGCAATAGCCAATTGCTTTTTTGCTTCAATGGCGTTTAAGGTAGGTTTAAGGCCCGAAAAGCCCACCAAAGCTACCAGGATCATATCGATGGAATCCATCTCTACAATTTGCGAAATGGCCTGCTCGCCAGCGTATACCTTTATCATATCAGCTTCCAGGGCTTCCGCAACCAAGCTGTAATGTTTATCATTGCCAATAACCACAGCGTTGGGTTTGAATTCCCTGGCCTGCTCGATTAAAAGCTTGTAATTGGCTTGAGCAGTAAGCACCTCAACCTCAAATTTATTGGGGTGCTCCCGGATAACTTCCAATGCTTGTGTGCCTATTGAGCCTGTTGAGCCGAGAATGGCAATACGTCTTCTCATGCAATTTTTTTGGTTTAAAATACCATGTAATCTTTTGGATTCACCGCGTTTCCATTATACCAAAGCTCAAAGTGCAGATGCGGACCGGTGGTAAGCTCCCCCGATTCACCTACAATGGCAATGGGCTCTCCGGCCTTTACAAAACTACCTTCTTTTTTGAGTAAGGCTGAGTTGTGGCGGTAAATGGAAATAATATTGTGTTTATGCTGAATCCCAATACTGTAACCTGTTTTCAGCGTCCAGTTCGAAAACATAACGGTTCCGTCAAGGGTGGCCTTAATGGTTTCATTGCGTTCGGCCACGATATCGACTCCATAATGTCCGATTTCAGGATTAAATTCGCCGGTAATTAACCCCTTTAGTGGAGTGAAAAAATTAAAGCTGCTTATGCGGCTGGTTTTATCATACAAATCGGTGGTTTCGAAGGTGCTGAGGCTATATTCTCCCTGGCTCTCAAATTTTGCGCGCAGAGCTGAATCAGCTTCTGAATGTTCCAACTCGATATCCATATAATTAGCGCTGTTCTCACTTGGCTCGGGGATCTTCTCAGCGATAGCCTTGCCCTCCATAATGTTTTTGATGTTGTGTATGTAAAGGTCTTTCTGCCTGATCTCTTTTTCGATGGAATCGGCCCTTAGCTGCATTTCATAAAGATCTTTGCGGAGGTTAACATCGGTATAGCCGGGGATATATTCGCGCAAGGGTGTAAAGGCAATCAGGAAAGTGGTAAACACAATAAGAATTATGATCAATGTGCCGACCACTACCAATACATTAAGCCTGGTAAGCTGTACCGAGACTTTTTCTTCATAGGTACTTTCATTCCGGATAACCAGTTGATATCGGTTACGGAGCTTATGGTACCATTTTTTCGGTGTGCCATTGGTTTCCTGCTCGGCCATGATTAAAATTTAACTGCAAATATCGTAAAAAATGAATCTTGATAAAGAAGAGGTCATTTTAAACCTGCAAAGTTATTTCTATGCAAGGATTATTTTCTAAAATAAAATAATTTTGCCCGAAATAAGTTTTCTACAGTATGAAAATGGAGATATAAACCCGGTAATCAAACGGTTATTCCCGGAACTTATTGATGAAAAACCAATTAACAGCCATAATGACCAAAGGTATCCATAGATTTCTCAGAAACAATACGCTAGGGAACATCAGCCGAGTGCTGCTATTTATTATCGGACTGAGTTTGGTCTATTCCTGTTCAACCAAACGAAATACCTTTACCCGCAGGGTTTATCATAATCTTACCGCCCATTATAATGCCTACTGGAATGGAAATGAAAGCCTTAGAGAAGGTGTGGAGCAGATGAAGAACAACGTGGAGGATAACTATTATGAAGTTCTTCCGGTATACAACTACGGGACCAAGCAGCAGGCACAAAGCCTGAATCCTTCTATGGACAGAGCCATAAAAAAAGCCAGTAAGGTTATCAAACTGCATTCGATGCGCTTTAGTGGTGAGGAGCATGTGAGATGGATCGACGACAGTTACATGCTTATGGGAAAGGCCTATTTTTATAAGCAGGAATATATTAGTGCCCGGCGTACGTTTGAACATATCGTTTCAAAGTTCCCCGAGGAGCCCATTCGGTTTAACGCCATGTTATGGATCGCCAAAACGGGTATACAAATGGAGCAATGGGAAAAGGCGCGCACCATGCTCGATCTGATCAAGAGTAAGATGGATAAAATGGAGATTCCAGAAGAGGTGCGGAAGAAGTTGCCTTTGGCTAATGCTCAGTATCACATTTTGCAGGATAATTTTGATCAATCCATCAGATATCTGAAAGCAGCGCTTGACTATAAGCAAGACCGGCATATAGAAAACCGGTGTATGTTTATATTGGGTCAGATTTATCAACAAAAGGAGGATTTTGCTCAGGCATCGGAGTATTATCACAAAGTGGTTAAGAACAATCCTTCCTATACACTGGCCTTTAATGCCCGTATTAATATGGCCCGCTCCTATGATAAGGAGAGCGGTAATAAGGAATTGATCGTGGAAGAGCTTGAAAAAATGCTCAAAGATCCCAAAAACAAGGAATATCGAGATCAAATCTATTATGCCCTGGCCGAAATTGCGTTGCGCGATAATAATGACACCACGGCCATCAATCACTTGCAAAAGTCGGTTGCTGTAAGTGTAAGCAACGATCTGCAAAAGGCTATGTCGTCACAAAAACTGGCCGGACTGTACTTTGAAAAGCCTAATTATAAAATGGCTCAAACCTACTATGACAGTATGATGATGTTTTTGCCACAGGATTACCCGAGCTATGAAAAACTGGAAGAACGTACGCGGGTATTAACCAACCTTGTGGATAATTTACAGGTAGTTGAGCGACAGGATAGCTTGCAAAAACTGGCCCGGATGCCTGAGAAAGAGCGCAAGGCCATAGTGGATAAGCTGATCGCAGAATATAAGGCCGAGCAAAAGCGCAAAAAGGAACAAGAGCGCATGCAGCAAATGAATACAAGCAGTATGCGCGGTATGGGTTCGCGAAACATGCAACGGGGTATGGGGTCCGGCGGCGGTAAATGGTATTTCTACAATCCCCAGGCCCTGAGTTTCGGGCATACGGAGTTTGTGAAAATATGGGGTGACCGGAAACTTGAAGATAACTGGCGGCTGAGTACTAAAAAAGCCATGAATTTTAGCTCCGGTGATGAATTTGCTGCAACAAGCGATACCACCCAAAGCGATACCACCGAGCTGGTTACCGATCCCATGAAACCCGAAACCTATTTGCAATACATCCCCTCAACCGAAGAAGAAATGGAGGCTTCCAATCAGAAAATATCCAATGCCTTATTTAATGTGGGAATGATTTATAAGGAAGACCTGGCAAATCATCAAAAATCAAGCGAAGCTTTTGAAAAACTCGTTGAACGTTACCCGGAATATGAAAAGATACTGAGGGCATATTATCATAACTATAAAAACCATCAGCGGTTAAATAATCCGGATAAAGCCGATCACTTTAAAAACAAGATCGTGTCGCAATTTCCCGATAGTGAGTACGCCAAAATAGTGCAAAACCCGAATTATTTTAAAGAGCTGGAAAAGGAAAAAGAACGTCTGCATACCCTTTATATGGAGACTTACAATGCCTTTTTAGCAGGGCAGTACGACATGGTTAAAATGTACTGTAACGATGCGCTTGAGAATTTCGAGGATACGGAACTCAAGCCGAAGTTTGAATACCTGAAGGCGCTATCGATTGGGAAGAAGCATGGTAAAGACACCCTTAAGGTGGTGATGAACAAATTGGTTTCCGAATACCCCGATAGTGAAGTGGCACCGCTTGCCAGCGACATGCTTGCCATACTTTTCGGGATTAACCAGGATGATGAAGGTGAAGATGGAGAAAATGGTTCAGGCAAAGGTGTGGAAGAAGAAAAGCTTAAATCCATTTATAATTACGAACCGAAATCCACTCATTTTTATGTGATGTTGGTCGATAGCCGGAAAGTTAAGGTGAATGCCACCAAAGTAAAATTATCCGATTACAATATGAAATTTAATGATCTGGATGATCTGAACATCAACAGCATTATACTAAAGGATAATTGGCACATGATTACCATCAACAGCTTTAACAATGAACAGGATGCCATGGATTATTACAATGCCATCAATAACAACGAATACGTGTTTTCGGATATTCAAGAGGGTGAATTTCATCATTTTGTAATATCAGCCAATAACTATCCTGTGTTTTACCGTGATAAGGATGCTGATGAGTATCTTCACTTCTTCAAGAGCCAGTATTTTAACCAGGAAGCAAGAAAATAGCCTTATAGTACACATAGTCAACATTTAATAAGAAACGGGCTCAATTCGGTAACTTTTCATATTTTTGGTTCCATAAAATGGGGTAAAAACAATATAAAATATGGCAAAAACCAATAACACCGAATCACCAACCGTAAATCTCATAGCTACAGGTACTACTTTGCAGGGAGAGATCGAATCGAAAGGCGATATGCGTATTGACGGAACCCTTGAGGGAACCATTAAGTCATCGGGGAAGGTAGTAATAGGGACTACTGGAAAGGTTAAAGGCGAGATATATTGCCAAAATGCCGATATTTCAGGCCAGGTAGATGCGAAGGTAAATGTACGGGAGCTTTTGAGTTTAAAGGCATCGTCTTCGTTTGCAGGCGAAATCAAAACCGATAAGTTGGCTATAGAGCCTGGAGCGCGTTTTTCGGGAACCTGCAATATGGAGGAAACCGGTAATAAGCAAGCTCCTTCGGCGAGCAATAAAGATGAAAGATCCGGAAAGAAGGAAAAAGTTACTTGAGAATTACGCTAAGTATTCCAGCCTGGCTATCCAGATGCTGGCAATGATCCTTATTGGTGTATACGGCGGATTTAAGCTGGATGAATGGATTAATACCGGTTTTCCGGTATTTACCGTACTGCTGTCAATAGTTTCTGTTGCCGGGGCGGTGTATTATGCCATTAAAGATTTTATTAAAGGAAACAAAAACAAAAAATAACTATCGGGAGCTATGGCAAAGGAAGTTGTGACATTTATCATACGGTTGGCTATATTCACGATAGTGCTGGCCTTGGTGGCTTTTACCGTTATTTATTTTATCCCCGAGCAATATGTGAGTCCAACCATTCCTTTCCAATTTCTCTTTTTTGCCGCTGCTACACTTTTGTTTCATCTTTTCCTGGTAAAAGCAAAGAGCAAAAAGAACAGCCAGTTTAGCCGTAACTTCATGTTGGTTACTTTTATGAAACTCATGTTATACTTGTTGGTGATTGTTGGTTATAGCCTGATCAACCAAAATGATGCCGTTGCCTTTATCATTAGTTTCTTCATCTTGTACCTGTTCTATACCGCTTTTGAGGTTATTCAAATGCTATCCGGTAAAAAGCATGACAAATAAGCGGTTTACGGGTTTCGAAGAAATTTTATCACCCTTTCCTAAAACAATAATCACCAAATCTTGTTAAAAGATTTTGTCATAAAATTAAACAAGGTGCAAAAACAACAATCAGCTTTAATTAAATAGCGTTATGATTTGTTATTTTAGCCGTTTTTGAAAAACAAACCAGTCAACATGATCTATATAACGCGGAAAGAAAGATTTAATGCGGCACATCGGCTTTATCGCGCCGATTATTCCGATGAAAAGAACTATGAAGTTTTCGGGAAGTGTTCCAATCCAAACTGGCATGGGCACAATTATTACTTGCACGTTACAGTTAAGGGTAATGTGAACCCCGAAACTGGTTTTCTTGTTAATTTAACCAGTCTCAGCAAAGTCATTAATGAGCGGGTTATTAACAAGATCGATCATAAAAACATGAATATTGAGGTTGATTTTATGCTTGAGCGGCTGGCTTCAACAGAGAATTTAGCCATTGCCATTTGGGAGCAACTTGAAGAACCCATTAAAGAAATAGGTGCTCAATTGCATTGTGTTAAAATTACGGAGACCGAAAACAATTTTGTTGAATATTACGGAAACAAATAAAATCCAAAAAAATGAGTAGTCAGATATATAAGGAGATGATTGAGGAGAACAAAATGGACGGGTACGAAAAGCTCGATCTATATAATCCTGATACGATTAAAGAACTATCATATCATTATAAAGAAATATTGCGGCTGATAGGCGAAGACCCTGAGCGTGAAGGATTACTGGATAGCCCCGAGCGTGTGGCTAAAGCCATGCAGTTTTTAACCCATGGCTATGACCTCGACCCGGCTGAAATCCTTAAATCGGCCATGTTTAAAGAAGATTACCGTCAAATGGTAATTGTTAAGGATATTGAGATCTATTCGATGTGTGAGCATCATATGTTGCCTTTTTTCGGAAAAGCACATGTAGCTTATATTCCAAATGGATATATTGTAGGATTGAGTAAATTGCCTCGTGTGGTCGATGCATTTGCGCGCAGGCTGCAAGTACAGGAGCGATTGACCACCCAAATTAAAAATGTGATACAGGATACACTTAAACCACTGGGTGTTGCCGTAGTTATAGAGGCTCAGCATATGTGCATGTCAATGCGGGGTATACAGAAACAAAATTCAGTATCAACCACTTCGGATTTTACGGGGGCTTTTCTGAAAGAAGCTACCCGCGAGGAGTTTATTCACCTGATAGGTTCCAAGATTCACTAAGAGGAGCAACAAGGAACGAAAATCACACCAAACATATACTAAGGCTCGCCTGATGCGTTAATAAACCTGATATTTGAAGCTTGAATAACCATTAAAACCAAATCTCATGTTTGGACAACTTGATAAAAACAGGAATAATCTGGGTTACAGTGTAAGCAGCAGTCAGTCGCAAACCTATTCGGTAGCACGTACTTTTCTGGCCAATGTATTTTCATGGATGGCCATTGCCCTTGGCATCACTGCTTTTACCTCATACTATGTAGCCAACAACGAAGCCATTTTTCAGTACCTATACAACCCCGATGGTGGAGCAACGCTCTTGGGTTTTATTGTAATGCTGTCGCCCATTGGATTTGTGCTGGCCATGTCGTTTGCCTTCAATAAGATGTCGGTATCAACCATTACGGTGCTATACGGCGCCTTTGCCATTTTAATGGGCATGAGCCTAAGCTTTATTTTCAGGGTGTATGTGCCTTCTTCCATCTACCTAACCTTTGGTGTAACTGCCGGTATGTTTGGAGTGATGGCTGTAACTGGATACACTACTAAGGTTGATCTTTCCAAGTTCGGTTCCATTATGATGATGGGATTGGTAGGCATTATTATAGCCAGCCTCGTTAATATGTTCATTGGCTCAGCTACTCTTGACTATATCATCAGTTTTATTGGTGTATTAGTCTTTACCGGCCTTACAGCTTATGATGTACAAAAGCTCAAGCGTATAGGCAGTGGCGTAACCTACGGAACTGATTCAACTAAAAAGCTTACAATAATAGGAGCGCTTACTCTTTATCTTGATTTTATTAACCTGTTCCTGTTCCTGTTGCGTTTCCTGGGGCAGCGCAGGTAAAAGGGTAAAGTTATATACTTTTTCAGATGAAATTTGTTTCTTTGCCGGACTTAACAGGTCTGGCAATTTTTTTAGAGAATTAAAACACAGTGATATGAAGGCATATGTATTTCCGGGACAGGGAGCCCAGTTTGTAGGAATGGGCAAAGAGCTTTACAATAGCTCGGACGAAGCAAAACAGATGTTCGAAAATGCCAATGAGATCCTTAGTTTTCGCATTACCGATATCATGTTCGATGGCACGGATGATGACTTGAAGCAGACCAAGGTAACCCAGCCGGCCATTTTTCTGCATTCGGTGATCCTGGCGCATACGCTGGGTGATGATTTTAAACCGGATATGGTTGCCGGCCATTCGCTGGGAGAATTTTCTGCATTGGTTGCCAATAAGGCGCTTTCTTTTGAAGAAGGATTGAAATTGGTATCCAAGCGTGCTCATGCTATGCAGAAGGCTTGCGAAGCTGAACCGTCAACCATGGCCGCCATCATTGGCCTTGATGATAAAACAGTGGAAAGTACTGTTTCGGCAATCGATGAGGTGGTTGTTCCGGCCAATTATAACAGTCCCGGGCAGGTGGTGATCTCAGGCTCCATGAAAGGCATCGACCTGGCCTGCGAAAAGCTGAAAGAAGCCGGGGCAAAACGAGCATTACCGTTGAAAGTTGGAGGAGCTTTCCATTCACCATTAATGGAACAAGCCCGCGAGGAGTTGGCCGAAGCTATAAATACAGCCGATCTCCAAACCCCGGTTTGTCCGGTATACCAAAATGCTACCGCCAAGCCGGCAACTGATCCCAATGTTATCCGCACCAACCTGATTGATCAGCTTACATCACCTGTGCGTTGGACACAATCTGTACAAGCCATGATCGAAGATGGAGCCACCGAATTCATTGAAGTAGGCCCCGGCAAAGTGTTGCAGGGATTGATCAAGAAAATAGACCGGACGGCTGCGACGCGTTCTGCGTAAGATACATCCATTAGCAAATATCGAGAAAAGATACTATAAGCGCTACAAAGTAAGAAATGTAAAGCTCGTAGTTGGTAGCTGGTAGTTCGTAGAATATTGTGCTTGGACATTTTGAAAACGTCATGAGCTAAATACAATACGTTAGAAGCAATTAATTAGTGCTTGTCTATAAAGTCTCGATTTTGTCATATTCCTCCCCGCAACCCCTTAATCCCCTAAAGGGGAACAGCCTCACAATCAGCCGCTTAAACGGTCTTCTTGCCTCAGGCAAGAGAGTTAGAGGGGCGAAGTTCGAGAGGAAGTTTGTAGACA
>JAIPAP010000069.1 GCA_021740045.1 Bacteroidales bacterium | reverse complement strand
CCTATGCTGGGCTTTAGCCCATAGGATGGGTGCCGGGTTAAAACCCGGAAAAAGGGTTACTCATTTTGTAATCCGTCGGCTAACCCCGAAAGCTTTCGGGGCGACAGCCTGTCCCGATTAATCGGGAGCAATTCATATTTAACTCACAATCAACACAAAACAAAAACTTGTCATTGGTAGGCGACTGAGAAATCTCCATGCTAAATACAATTTCACCGGACATCAGTCATATTTTATGTTATTCGTTAAACAGAGGTTATATCTTGATTGTTAAAAACATACCAATGCGTATAAATCATTTATTCAAAATAATTGGATTTTTATATGTATATTTGTGCATATATTATAACTAATAAATACCAAACCAAAAAAAGACAATTAATATGAAAAAGATCACCGTAATAGGAGCGGGAAATGTAGGAGCCACTTGTGCCAATGTTATTGCTCAAAAAGATCTTGCCCGCGAAGTTGTCCTGGTCGACATTAAAGAAGGTGTTGCCGAAGGCAAAGCCCTTGATATCTGGCAAACTTCATCGATATTGAATTTCAACACCAAAGTAACCGGGGTCACTAATGACTATTTAAAGACCAAAGGCTCGGGTGTTGTGGTAATTACTTCGGGCATACCCCGTAAACCCGGCATGTCGCGCGATGATCTTATAAAAACCAATGCCGGCATCGTTAAAAGTGTTACCGAAAAGGTTGTCCGTTATTCACCCGACGCCATAATCATAGTGGTATCCAACCCACTCGATATAATGACTTACACGGCCTTCCAGGCGGCTAATAAGGATTCGCAGAAGGTATTCGGAATGGCGGGCATACTCGATAGTGGACGCTACAAGGCCTTTATTGCTGATGCTTTAAATGTATCACCCAAAGGTATTCACGGCCTCCTGCTTGGCGGTCACGGTGATACCATGGTTCCTTTACCGCGATTCACTTCAGTTTCGGGTATCCCGATAACCGACCTGCTCAACCAGGAAGAACTTGACAGCATTGTTGAGCGCACACGAAAAGGCGGCGGTGAGTTGGTAAAACTGATGGGAACCTCCGCATGGTACGCTCCGGGAGCTGCAGCAGCCCAAATGGTGGAGGCTATTGTGGATGACCAAAAACGCATGTTCCCCGTATGCACCTGCCTTAAAGGGCACTATGGTTTAAAGAACGTTTATTTAGGCGTTCCTGTTAAACTAGGCAGCTTAGGCATAGAGGAAATTATCGAGCTTGACCTTACGGATAAGGAAAAGAAAATGCTTCATGACTCGGCCGATCACGTTAAAAAAATGATGAAGACCCTGGACGACATGAAGATCTTTGCCAATAAGAACTGCTAGATTGGCCATAATCAAAGGACTGCAGGCTTTCCGCATTTAATGATCTTATTAACAGAGCCTCACAGGGGTGCGATTATGGTATAAAATAAAAGATGAATTGAGAAAAACCAATACCGTGTAGCGGTTTGATTAAACGTTTTGTTTGATATATTAAACCGCAAGCCCCAATAAAGAGGCTTGCGGTTTTTTTATGCTTTAAAGAATGGGGGTTCTATTTCCATTCCGGAATACGGCCGGGAGACCAGGGGGCATTCATGTCTTCCAGCTTTTCTTCAAGTTGCTTGATATCTTCCTTTGCCAGTGCTCTTAGCTTTTCGATCAACGATGGCACCTGTTCCTGCAGGATACGGTATTGCTCACGCTCGGTTTCGGTTACGGCTGAGGTAGAACGGTAGTGGCCCCAGATCATCGAACGCATGCGTTGCTGTATCGGTACAGGCTGCGGCGGAATTTCCTCGCGGCTGGCTTTGGGAGTATTCCCGCGGAATTCGAAAACAATATCATCCAGCTCTTTCCAGATGTGCTCAGCTTCGGTCATCATTTCAGGGGTAGCTTGGGGTGTACGCAGGATAACCTGTTTTACGGTTTCAACCCGGTCAATCAAATCATTTGAAAGGCGCATGGCACCTTGTATCTTGCGCGTCATATCCGAAACTTTCTGTTGGAAAGCTACTAGCTCGCCGCGGTCGGGTGCAGGCAGCGTAGTGTTATCAAGTGGCGTCACAGTAAACGGCTGCTTGGGGATCAATTCAGTAAACTCACCATTCACATACTGGGTAACGGACACGTGATAAGTGCCGGGCATAACCAGCATACCACCGCCGCCATCATCAAACGGATCGAATTCATCATCCTGCTCCCCTTCGGGATAAGGACTTTCGTAGCGCAAATCCCAATTAAGGCGGTGAATGCCTTTGCCAGGCTTCTTGGTAAGCTTGCGTACCACATTGCCTTCATCATCCGAAATAGTGAAGATGAGATAAGGCGGCGTTTCCTTGCTCTCGTCACGAAGCTCCTTCCATGAGGGTTGCGGAATGGGCTTACTTTCTTCAAACAATTCCTTTTCTTTCTTGCGCCGCTTTTGCTTTTGAGTTTTGGGCATTTCCTTCAGGTAATAAGTGAAAATGGCGCCGTAAGGCGGATTATCAGCCGTATAATAGGTAGATCCTTGCCCGTAGCGACCGCGTTTCTTGATGTACATCAAAGCATCATCGATAGGGAACATATGACCGGCTTTCTCAAGGTTTTCTTTCGAAAGCCCACGAAGCGGTGAATAATCGTCGAGCACATAAAAACCACGACCAAAAGTAGCCAGCACCAAGTCGTTTTCACGTTCCTGTATGGCCAGGTCGCGAACGGCAATGGTAGGAATGCCCGACTTAAGCTGTGTCCATGTTTTACCGGCATCATGGGAGAAGAAGATACCGAATTCGGTGCCCGCAAACAACACGTTGGGGTTTTCATGATCCTGTTCAATGGTATGTACGGTTCCGTTTTCGGGGAGGTCTTCCGAGATCATCTCCCATGATTCGCCTTTATCGGTGCTCTTAAGGAGATAAGGCTTAAAATCGTCGCGTTTGCGGTTGTCGAAGGAGGCATACACCACATTCTCATCGAAACGGGATGCATAAATATCGCTAACATAAGTGTATTCCGGTACATCAGGAAATTCGGCTATCTCGCGCCAGTTTTCACCGGCATCTTCGGTGACCTGAATCAGGCCGTCGTCTGTGCCAACATAGATCAGGTTTTCTTTCACCGGTGATTCATCCAGGGAAACAATGGTTCCGAATAGCGAGGTAGATACATCCTTGGCTACGGCATCAACACTCCAGTATTTGCCCATAACCTTCCAGGTGTTGCGGTCGATCTGCCGGGTGAGATCGGGGCTGATCACCTCCCATGAATTGCCGCGGTCATCGCTTCTGAAAAGTTTGTTGGCGCCCATGTATAAGCGAGTATTCGAATGCTCGCTGATGATCATGGGGGTGTTCCAGTTCCACTTATAAGTTTTTTCACCTTCGGGAGGGACCGGCTTAATGGAAACCGACTGCCCGCTTTGCTTGTCGTAGCGAACGATGTTACCGTACTGATATTCGGCATATACGATATTGGGATTTTTAGGGTCGATGCGGGTCCAGAAACCGTCGCCACCCTGTGTGATGAACCATTCTTCATTCACTATACCGTCGGAGCGGAGCGTTTGCGAGGGGCCACCCATACTGCTGTTATCCTGGGTTCCGCCGTATACATTATAAAATGGTTTGGCGTTGTCGACAGCCACCCGGTAAAACTGGGTTACCGGCAGGTTCGACACATGACGATAATCCTTGCCGCCATCATAGGTGATGTAAACACCACCATCGCCTCCGATAATGAAATGCTCCGGGTCTTCAGGATCGATCCATAGTGCGTGATCATCCACATGGCGGGCCTTACGGCTAAGCGACTCCCATGTTTTTCCGCCATCCAGGGTAACCTTGGAGACTGTTTCCATGGAATACACCTTTTCCGCATCCTGCGGATCGCATATGATCTCATTGTAATACTGTCCGCTGGCATGGTGCCCGCTCATCTTACGCCATGACTCACCGCGGTCGGTAGAGCGGAAAAAGCCGCCGGCGTCATTGGCTGCTTCTATGATGGCATAAACCACATCGGGATTCACCGGTGAAACGGCTAAACCAATTCCCCCCATATGGGCGCCCGGTAGGCCTTTTTTGAGCTTGCGCCAGTTTTCTCCCCCATCGGTCGATTTGTAAATGGCCGTTTCGGGGCCACCGCCAATTTTGGTGTGCACATGCCGGCGACGCTGCTCAGAGGAAGCATACATAATATCAGGATTCCGGGGGTCTATAATCACATTGTTCACACCGGTGTGCTTACTGATCTCAAGCACCTTAATCCAGGTTTCACCTCCATTGGTGGTCTTGTATAAGCCACGGTCGCCGCCCGGTCCCCAGGCCGATCCTTCGGCAGCGACAAAAATCACATCGGAATCGCGGGGGTCTATGGCGATCATACCAATATGGCGGGATTCCTTCAAGCCCATGTTTTTCCAGCTCTTGCCTCCATCAACAGATTTGTATACACCGTCGCCATAGCCCAGGGCACGCTGATGATTGTTTTCGCCGGTACCGGCCCAGATCACATTGTAATTATTGGGGTCCATAGCCAGGCAACCAATGGAATAAGCCCCGTAATTATCGAAAACCGGGGAAAAGGTAATGCCGTTGTCCTTAGTCTTCCAGATATTACCGCTGGCAACAGCCACAAAATATTCCTTATGATTATCGGGATTCACCGCAAAATCGGCAATACGTCCCGAGGCATAGGCCGGCCCCAACGAACGGAATTTAAGCCCGCTCACGGTGGAGGATGTTACCAATTTGTCTTCATCATCATCTCCTTTTTTCTTTCCGGCCATAGCATCAAGCGATGGCATTATAAACGCAATTGCCAGCACCATGCTTACTAGTGTTCGTATTCCGGTTCTAAAAAAGCCTTGTTTTAAATTACGGAAGTTGTTTGGTTTAGTTGTATTGATTTGCATAAGTATTAATTTGATTTGTAACTATATTTTATTTCAGTTGTTTCCCCATCATATAACCGTGACCTGTGGCATAGGTAATTGACCGGGTAGCGCCCGAACAGTCGCCCATGAATTTCAATTGATCGAAATGGTCATTATTTATCCGGTTCGAATAGAACTTGATCTCAGGGGCATATACCAGGTTGTCGGGATTGGCTATGCCCGGAATTACTTCTTCGAGGTTTTCAATAAAATCAATTATACTTTCTATAATGCGCCGGGGATAGGCCAAATTGACATCACCCATGATAAAGGCATTTTCATCGAGGGTGGGCAGTACCCGGTAAAGATTCTTGGTACGCTTTGACCTTTTAAAATGATCATAAGTTTGCAGGATCACCTTATCCTGCCCGGCCAGAATATTCGAAAGCTTGGCAATGTGCGACCCATAGCCTACCGGATCGTTAAAAGGTTCGGTAAGCTGCACGGTGGTGAGTACGGCAAAATTAGTGTTGTGGCTCTTTTTCTTGTGGTTGGCGTGGCCGTTCACTGTCACAAAATCGCCGTAATTTTCGGTAACCACAAATCCGGAGGGATTATTACAAAAGGTGCGAACCATGTAGCCGGTACGGCTTTTATACTTCACCTTAAATTCATACATCTCGCGGTTCAGGTCTTCCACAATGTGGTCGGGCAGTTCATATCGGATGCCCAAGTCTACCTTGGTATTATCCTGAATCAGTTCAGGGTATTCGTTTATGATCTTTTTGACCAATCCATGTCCGCTCCGTCCAACAGCTACGTAAACCTTATCAAATTCATCCTCCTCATTTACAAGCACTTTATCATTCTTAACCTGAATATTTTCAATTTTTTGCTGAAAATGAAAATGGACATGTTTCAATTTCTTAAAATTCTCATAAATATGATAAAGCACCTTTTTAAGTTGATCGGTACCCAAGTGATAAAAGTCGGAGGTAACCGGTAAAAATCCTTTTTCATAAAAACTGTTGAAATATTTCCGGTTGGTAAAAGAGTGCCCTTTTTCCACCGAATGCTCATCCACGGCTTCCATCCAGAATTTCACCATTTGTTGTTGTAACCGGATGTCAATTTCGATATCACCGCCCATGGCTTCGGAAACGAACAGCTTCCCATCGGCCCTGATGCCTGAAATGCTGGTGGAATAGATATCTTTACTCTTCTCGAAAACATGTATTTCATGATTACTTTCTTTCAGGCTTTCAATAAAACCTATAGCCGCTGCCCCAAAACCAATTATCGCTATCCGCATAAGTGTTTGCTCTTCTGATTATAATGCTTACTGTTCATACAAAACATCAAAAATATTAAAAACTGGTGAACTGGTATGGAAAACACGAATTACATATGGATAAATCCTCAATAACAACTGACATCGTCCAGTTTCAAAGGTTTATTTATGGGTTATAAATTGAACCTAAGCAACTAACCAATCGTTGTTTTATGTGACAATGTGAATTGATAACCTAAAAAAGGAGTTAGTATGAGCGACAGTTTGTATAAGGTGATCGAACTGGTAGGCACCAGTGAAAAATCATGGGAAGACGCAGCCACCCAGGCTGTGGAAAGAGCAGCAAAAACTCTTGAAGATTTGCGTGTAGCCGAAGTTTTGGAACAAGACCTTAAAATTGAAGACGGTAAAATAAAAGCTTACCGCGTCAAAATGAAGGTTTCATTCAGATTTCACGACGAGTAGTTTAACATGCGTAAATAAGCGAGCACATCCAATTAAAGTAGGTGTTAAAAAAATGGGATTTTGCCTCATCCGGCAAAATCCCATTTTTAGTTGGTTTTCTCATTTACCAATCCAACTTCTTCCTGATCTTTTTCGGAATAGCTTTTTTGTTGATCAGTATCGACATGGTCTTATATGCAACATAAGGTTTGGAAGCGTAAAAATACCCATCGTAAATATTATTCGTATTCCATGAATTTTTCACATAATAATACGGGTTACCTTCCTGGTCTTTAGCTGTGCCAACGATATGCATGCCATGATCATCGGTGGTTTGGTAGGCATCAAAAGCTTTTTGCCGTATTTCCTGGGTGATGTTCTTTTCCTGAACCGGACCTTCGAAGCTGTAGAGTTGCTCTTGCTTTTCCTTCTCGGTCAGGTCTTCCCAGCGCGAACGTTCGGTATCTTCCAGCACTTCAATGTCATCTTCGGGAACAATGGCTACGCCGTTTTTCCAGGAAAAACCTTTTTCGCTTACGTCGGCAGCCCAGGCAATGCTGTAACCTTCATCTATGGCGTAATCCATGGTTTCCATGAACTCACTCAGCGGAAGGTTATACACCTCACCCCAGCCCCAGTTATCGGGCACCTCGAGGATAAAAGGCTTGTAAAAATCATGATGGGTGTAAGAGGTAAGCATTACATAATCATTGGGGTTGTATTCAAGCACTTCGTCGGCAAAAGCCTCGGGAGTGTATTTCTTACCTTCGTAGGTAAAAGTCTCTGGCTTCTTGCCCAGGTAAGCATCGAGGATGCCGTTATAACCTTCGTACCAGGCCGTGGTCAATTTGCGGTTGCGGTTTTTGATAACCCCATCCACATAATTGTTGAGCACTTTATCCATTTCGTGGTGTACATGCTTGTCTTCACCATAAGAAAGGCCCGGATAAGCATTTTCCGGTACCATGCCATTTTCGGTCATCATATCGGTAACATCATTAAAAGCGCCGCCTCCGGCAAAGTTGATCTTGCCGTGCATCCGGACATATTTTTTCGCTTTGTCTTCATAGGTATGCCGAACGATCCACATGTCGGAAAGGTCGAATTCGCCTTTTCCTTCGCGCATCAGTTCCGATTCGATAAATGAAATACCCGAAAAGCTCCAGCAGGTGCCTGAGCGGTGCTGGTCTTTCACAGGGGTGTTGGGTATTTCTTTGATCATGGTAAATTCATACCCTTCTTTTTCATCTTCGTTTTTGTCGTCCTGGGCCGTAGCCGAAAAGCCCAGTAAAAGGGCAAAAATCAGTGCTGTAAGCGTAATTGATTGAAAGCGGTTTATTTTCATTGGTCTTCCGTTTTTAGTTAATTGTGAATTTTGTTTTTGAATGCGGGCAAATATAAAGGAAATTTGGATATTTGGTGGGAGAACAGATGATTGAGTGTTCCTGAGTGAGTCGCCCCAAAGTAACGGGTTGCAAAAACAGACGGGTGAGCATGGGGCGAAGAGCCAAGAGCAAAGAGCATGGTGCACAGAGCATGGTGCATGGAGTGCAGAATGCTAATAAAACGGAATCTTGAGTCCATTTTGAAAACTGGATTTATTCCGAATTGCTGAGAATCAATTCTTCCCCAGCCCTAAAGCGAGCCGGATTTTCAGTGTTTTTCCTTTAGGGGCAGGCGTAAAAAACGTTGAAAACCGAATGAAGTGATTTTTCGGAGTGGCCTCAATCTTTATTATTTGCTTGGATAAATCAGCGTATCAGGTCCGTTCATGCGGATGAGGTATCCTTCGTTCGGCTTGGTTTCACCTATGGTATTAATCCATTGATCTCCGAGTTTAAAAATCATTTTGCCTTCGGAGTCGCGAATGAAATCGAGGTTATTATTAAGTATGGACTCGAAAGCAACAAGGGCATCCATATTTCCGGCATTCAGGTAAGTAACGAACTGATAACCGGCCTCCAATGGAATGGGTGTTGATGGATCGATGATCTCACCTCCAAGACTAAAGCCGCTTTCAGCACTCATTTTGAAGAGGTATCCTTCAAGAACATTCCAGTCACCGATGTTGTTTACCCATTCATCCCCGACTTTATGCAACATGGCTCCATCTGAATTACGCACATAGTCGAGTTCATCCAGTAATGGGCCACACACATTCAGCATATCAGGATTTGGCTGTTCCATGCGGGATGACACAAATTGAAAGCCGGATTCCAATTCGATCCAAGGGACAAACCACATTGTGCCGCGAAAGAGCTGCCCTCCTCCTCCACAGTAGAAGGAATACGAATAATTAACTACAGCATCCCACAGTTGCCCGGTAAAAGGGCTGTAGTCGATGTTCCATACCTCACCGGCACTTTGGGTGGTTAGTATGGCCCCTCCGTTTCCAACGGCAATGCCGATGGAAGCAATAAAATCAATGGAACGGAGTGAGATATTGCCGGGGATGTCATAATTTTCCCAGGTTTGACCACCATCGTCGGTTTGCAACAAGGTTCCGGCATGCCCGGCAATAAAACCGGTATTGTCGTCAATAAAATGAACGTCGTACAGGTTTTCCGTTGGAGGGTTGCCGATCTCCTGCCAAGTGTTGCCGCCATCGTTTGTTTTCTTGAGGGTACCGTAGGTTCCAACGGCATAACCAACATCTGCATCAAGGAAATGAACACCCCAATAGGATTGTGCCGATCCGCTGCTTAGAATTTCCCAGGTTTCACCCCCATCTTCGGTATATAAGACCGATTCGGAAACTCCAACCGCCCAACCGGTCAATTCATCAATAAAAAAGACATCATAGAGGGTCATAATGGTTCCTGAGGTTTTCTGCGACCAGGTTTCGCCGCCATCGGTTGTTTTTAAAATGGTGCCTCCGCTTCCAACGGCAAAGGCCAGGTTATTATTCACCATAAAGCTGCCCCACAGGGATGAGGTAACACCGGAGTTGGCCATGGTCCATGTACCTCCACTATCGTCACTGTAAACAATCACACCCGATATGCCTGTGGCTATGGCACTAATGCCACCGGTATAGCTTACCGAGTAAAGGGTGCTGGAAGTGTTGCTGTTTACTTCATTCCAGTCGATGGTTTGGCTTGTTGCATTGTTGTTTGTGAAAATAATCAACACTACAATTGAAAGCAGTAATGCATGTTTTTTCATGGGTAATGAGTTATGGCTTTAAACAATCGGTTATCGCTGAATCAATGTATCAGGGGCATTCATGTGAATCAGGTACCCTTCATAAGGCATCGCCTCTCCTATGCTATTGATCCATTCATCACCGAACTTAAAGATCATTTGACCTTCGGAGTCACGGATAAAATGGAGATTGTCATTCAGGATTGATTCAAAATAATCCAGGGCATCGATCATACCGACATATTGATAGCCCACAAAGGTGTAGCCTTCTTCCAGAGGTACCGGGATAAAAGGATCGATTTCGGGGCCTAAAACATAAAATTCATCATTAGCATTCATTTTCACAAGGTAAGCCTCAGAAGCTTGCCAATCGCCAATGTTATTCACCCAATTATCACCCACCTGATATACCATTTCTCCTTCAGTGTTTCTGACAAATTCAAGATTATCAAGGATTTCATAGAGAACGTAGAGCATGTCGGCATACTCCCCGGGTTCGTTTTTTCCCGATATAAATTGATATCCCGGTTCCAAATAACCCGGAGCGCAGGGAATACCCCAAACTAATGCTTTAAAAATGGCGCCGTTATCCCCTACCATATAAAATATTTCCTGACTACCCTGATCGCATGCCACATCGTGAAAGGAACCTTCCATATCATGGTTTTCGGTATGCCAGGGTTCAAAATGGGTTCTGTCGGCACTACGTCCTTCGGTGGAAGCAGCAACACCCAAACCGCTGTAATAATCGGTAGCTGCAATGCCTTTCAGGGGCATGTCGCCATAAACCTCAACAGTCTCCCATGAACCGCTAAAGTCTGTTGTTTTCAGGAGCGTGGATTCATCACCTGCCACATAGCCGGTTGAATCGTTGCAAAACGTTACATCATTCAGGTTGGCAGTAGTGGATACATTAACGGTTTGCCAGGAAGCGCCTCCATCTGTTGTTTTCAGCAGGGTGCCGTTTTCACCGGTAATAAACCCCACAGATTGATTCATGAAATGAACACTGCTCAAATTCTCGCTCACCGGCGACTGTTCCGTCCAGCTTTCACCTCCATCAACGGTGATTAGCAACATACCTGCCGACCCAGCTGCAAAACCATAGTTTTCATTTTTAAAATAAATGCTAGCCAAGTCCTTATCAGTGGGTGAAGAAATGATGCTCCAGCTTTGGCCGGCATCTGTTGATTTTAGTATCGTTCCATCATCACCCACAGCCCAGGCAAGGCTTTCATTAACAATAAAGCATCCGTGCAGGTCAACACCGGTGGTGGTTTGGGTATTGATCCAATCGCTATCATGGTCTTCCAAATAGAGTGCTGTTCCATTGGCTCCCACTGCAATGGCGTGGCCATTGTACATAAAGTCGATTGAATACAGGGTTTCGCTTGTTGGAGATTCGTCCTCTTCCCAGGAAAGGACAATTTGCGAAAATGAATCGAGTCCACATAAAAGGATCACGATTAAAACCAGGGGAAATGCTTGTTTACTCATGGCTTAAAGATTTTAATCGGTTGAATAAATACGTACTGACCTGTAAAACTAATAAAACAATTTGAATAATGCAATAATGGCAGGATTATTTTTAGGGGATTTCCGGCAGCATTTTTGGGGGAAGGATGAAGGCGAGCGGCTGAAGCCGTTTACCTTCATCCTTCTCATTATCACACTAATTTATTGTCATTTCGATGGAGGCGACTGAGGCCTGTCTGCCAGCAGGTAGAAATCTCCATCGGGTTGCAGTCCCTCTAAACAGCAAAAAAAACCATTTTCTCGTTCTGCCATCAACGGATAAGCAACATCGAAAAGGGATGCTGAACCAATCTAAGGTTTTTCTTATCTTCGCAGCTTCATTAAAAATAGATAAAATGCTTAGAACACATACTTGCGGTGAACTGAAGATCAACAATGTAGATGAAGCTGCTGAGCTGAGCGGATGGGTGCAACGGGCCCGTAATTTAGGCGGAATGACTTTTATTGATTTACGCGACCGATACGGTATTACGCAATTGGTATTCGATATGGAGCACCATAGCGATTTGTGCCAAAAGGCCCGGAAACTGGGAAGGGAATATGTTATCAAGATAAAGGGAAATGTACGGGAGCGTAGCAGCAAGAATCCGAAGATGCCAACCGGTGACATTGAGATTTTGGTGGAAGAATTGCAAATTCTGAATCCATCCGAATTGCCTCCCTTTACCATAGAAGATGAAACCGACGGCGGTGAGGAACTCCGCATGAAATACCGTTACCTGGATTTACGCCGGAATGTGAATAAGCATAATCTGATCCTGCGGCACCGAATGTCGATAGAAACACGGAATTACCTTAACAAGATCGGGTTTATTGAAATAGAAACTCCTTACCTGATCAAATCAACACCGGAGGGAGCACGCGATTTTGTGGTGCCTTCCCGCATGAGCCCGGGTGAGTTTTATGCCCTGCCACAATCACCGCAAACCTTTAAGCAGTTACTGATGATCTCGGGATATGACAAATATTTCCAGATCGTAAAATGTTTTCGCGATGAAGACCTTCGTGCCGACCGTCAGCCGGAGTTTACCCAAATCGACTGTGAGATGTCATTCGTGGAACGCGATGACGTGTTGAATACTTTTGAAGGCCTGACCAAAGATCTCTTTAAAGTCATTAAAGATGTGGAAGTGGGCGATTTCCCACGCATGTCGTACGATGAGGCTATCAAATATTACGGCTCCGACAAACCGGATATCCGCTTCGATATGAAGTTTGTGGAATTGAACGATGTAGCCCAGGGAAAAGGTTTTAAGGTTTTTGATGATGCTGAGCTGGTAGTGGGTATCAATGCCGAAGGCTGTGCCGGCTATACCCGCAAGCAACTGGATAAGCTTACCGAATTTGTGAAAAAACCGCAAATCGGCGCTAAAGGCTTGGTTTATGTAAAATACAATGAAGATGGAAGTTTTAAATCTTCGGTTGATAAATTTTTTGATCAGGAAGCACTAAAAACCTGGGCGGAGAAATTTAACGCCAATCCGGGTGACCTCATGCTTATCCTGGCCGGAAAAGCCAATGATACCCGCAGCCAATTAAATGAATTACGCCTCGAAATGGGCAACCAGCTGGGCCTGCGCAACACCAAGGAATTCGCCCCGCTTTGGATCGTGGATTTCCCCTTATTGGAATGGGATGAAGATACCGGGCGCTATTACGCCATGCATCACCCCTTTACCTCACCCCGGGATGAAGACATTGAATTGCTGGAAACCGACCCCGGAAAAATCCGGGCCAATGCATATGATCTGGTTATCAATGGTGTTGAGATCGGCGGTGGTTCCATTCGTATTCACAACCGCGACTTGCAAAACCGCATGTTCAAGGCTTTAGGCTTTACCGATGAAGAAGCCCAAAAGCAATTTGGCTTCCTGCTTAAGGCGTTTGAATTTGGCGCTCCTCCCCACGGTGGTATTGCCTTTGGCTTCGACCGCTTGGTATCCTTATTTGGCGGGCAGGATTCCATACGCGATTTTATTGCCTTCCCCAAAAATAACGCAGGCCGCGATGTAATGATCGATTCTCCCTCCACAATTTCCGAAGAGCAGCTTAAAGAGCTGCACCTGGAAGTGAAGAAGCCGGTGAGGGAGTGACTGGAGATTGGAGATTGCGGATTTTAGATTATAGAGTGGCGAAGTAATATCTCAAATTGCAATTAATCCCTCCTGAAATTTTATCTTCGTAACTAAACTTCATTTGTATGAAAAAGATAATTGCACTTACCGGAGCAGGAATCAGCGCCGAAAGTGGTATAAGTACTTTTCGTGATAGCGACGGTTTATGGAAAAAATATCGTTTTGAAGAGGTGGCAAGCCCTATGGCATGGGAAAGAGACCCGGAGCTGGTATTGGAATTTTACAATCAGCGGCGAAAACAGTTATTCGAAGTGGAGCCCAATGCCGGTCACGATGCACTGGTTAAACTCGAAGATAAATATGATGTACAGATCATTACCCAAAATGTCGACGATCTTCATGAGCGAGCCGGTTCCAGCAATATACTGCACCTCCACGGTGAGCTGAAAAAAGCCCGCAGCACGGCAGATCCCAACCTGGTTTACGAGCTCGATCATTGGGAGCTGAAAATGGGCGACAAATGTGAAAAAGGCTCACAACTTCGGCCCCATGTGGTTTGGTTTGGCGAAATGGTCCCCAACATCGAACCGGCCATGGAAATCTCTTCTCAAGCCGACATTTACCTGATCATTGGCACTTCGTTAAACGTTTATCCGGCAGCCGGTTTGGTGGATTTTGCCCCGGCCCGTGCGCCCAAATACCTCATCGACCCAAAAGCTAACCGGACCGCCGGATTCAGCAATGTTACCATTATAGAGAAAAAAGCCAGCGAAGGCGTGCCCGAATTGGTCGATCAATTACTTAAGGATGCCTGACAAATGAAGTCAAAAACACCAAAAGTATATTCATACGATGAGTTATTAAGCAAGGCTCAAGCTTATTGTGCCTATCAGGAGCGTTGCACAAGCGAAGTAGCTGACAAGCTCAAATCTCTTGGCGCTGGAGAAACCACCATTAATTCCATTATCGAGCGGCTAAAAGAAGATGATTTTATTGATGAAAAACGCTTTGCCGAGGCTTTCGCGCATGGAAAATTTTCTTCCAGACAATGGGGCCGGCTTAAGATAAAAGCGGCCTTATATCAGAAACAAATTGCTGAAAAACACATCCAACAGGCCCTTCATAAAATTGATGAAGAAAGCTACCGAAGAACATTACAAAACATAGTAGAAAAAAAAGCGGCAGATCTCAAGCAAGATGATCCGTTGACCAAAAAACAAAAAGTATATCGATATGCCTTAAGCAAAGGTTACGAATCGAGCTTGATTTGGGCTATAATTAGTGCTTGTCTATAAAGTCTCGATTTTGTCATATTCCTCCCCGCAACCCCTTAATCCCCTAAAGGGGAACAGCCTCACAATCAGCCGCTTAAACGGTCTTCTTGCCTCAGGCAAGAGAGTTAGAGGGGAGAAGTTCGAGAGGAAGTTTGTAGACTGACTCTAATTAGTTCCCAGCTAAAGTAAACCTCAATCAAATGACCCGCTAAGTTTTATTAAAATTCAATAATTCCACCCCTTGAACGTTAGCAACAGATAAAAATACATTACACTTATGGTGACACAAGAAGACATGAAAGACCTTTCACGGAGGCTCTATGCCTTAAGGAGGTATCTTTGACATTGACGGGAAGAAAGAAGAACTGGAAGAAGAAGAAAAAGTAACCCGGGAAACGGAATTCTGGAACGATCCGCAAAAAGCCCAGCAAATTTTAAAAAACATCAAGCGAAAACAAGAATGGGTTGATTCCTTCGAGAGTGCAATCGGCATTTATGAGGATATGGAAGCTATGATGGAGCTTTATGAGGAGGATGAAGCTTCGGAAGAAGAGCTTGATCAGCAGTATCAACAAGTGCTCAAAAAAGTAGAAAACCTTGAGTTCCTGAATATGCTAAGCGGTGAAGAAGATAAGCTGAACGCCATCCTTACCATTAACCCGGGAGCCGGCGGTACCGAAAGCCAGGATTGGGCCATGATGCTTATGCGCATGTACATCCGCTGGGCCGAACGGAATAATTACACCGTTAAGATCATCAACGAGCAGGAAGGGGATGTAGCCGGAATTAAATCGGCAACCCTCGAAATTGAAGGGGATTATGCCTATGGTTACCTTAAAGGTGAAAATGGTGTTCACAGGCTGGTAAGACTTTCTCCTTTTGATGCAGCCAATAAGCGCCATACTTCATTTGCTTCGGTATATGCCTATCCGGTGGTTGAGGATGATATTAATATTGAGATCAATCCTTCCGATATCACATGGGATACTTATAGAGCAGGAGGCCCGGGCGGCCAGAACGTAAACAAGGTTGAAACTGCGGTTCGCCTCAAACATGAACCTTCGGGAATTATTGTGGAGTGTCAGGCAACACGTTCACAGCAACAGAACCGCGAAAAGGCTCTTCGCATGCTAAAATCGCAGTTATATGAAATAGAGCTGCGAAAGAAGCGGGAAACCCAGGAAGAGATTGAAGACAGCAAAAAGAAGATCGAATGGGGCTCGCAAATCAGGAGTTATGTGCTACATCCTTATAAAATGGTGAAAGACCTCAGGACCAACCATCAAACCGGCAACCCCCAAGCTGTATTGGATGGTGATATCAATGAATTCATCAAAGCCTACTTAATGGAATTCGGCCAACAATGACCAGCCAGTAAAAATAAGTAGCGGCTTTTTTTCATACTTTCCAAACAATCGCTAACTTTGGGTTTTTCCAATTTTGTGTTGAACCTAAAAATATCGCTATGCTTAAAATTTATCATAACCCGCGTTGCAGTAAATCAAGAGCCGGATTGAAGTATTTGCAGGAAAACAACATCGGGCATGAAGTGGAGAAATACCTTGACAACCCACCAACTCCCGAAAAAATCAAGGAACTTTTGGATAAAATGGGTAAAAAGCCCATGGATATTGTAAGAACCCAGGAACAGGTCTATAAATCGGAATTTAAAGGTAAAGATATTCCCGACGAAGACTGGTACAAGATCTTATCAGAGCATCCAAGACTGCTTAAAAGGCCCATTATCGAGAAAAATGATAAGGCTGTTTTAGCACAACCTCCCGAGGAAATCGAAAAACTAAGATAAAAACAAACCAGCTAACCAAAAAACACAACCATCATGAAAACACGCATAGAAAAAGACACCATGGGCAACGTTGAAGTTCCTGTGGACAAGTATTGGGGAGCACAAACACAACGTTCCAAAGAAAACTTTAAGATCGGCGAGGAAGGCTCTATGCCGATTGAGATCATCAGGGCATTTGCCATCCTGAAAAAAGCGGCAGCACTTACCAACCGGGATCTGGGCGTTTTGGAAGTGGATAAAGCCGAAATCATTGCCCAGGTTTGTGATGAAATTCTGGAGGGAAAATTGGATGATAATTTTCCGCTGGTGATCTGGCAAACCGGATCGGGGACACAGTCGAATATGAACACCAACGAGGTAGTAGCCAACCGTGCGCATGTCCTCCGCGGCAATAAGCTGGGTGAAGGCAAACGTTTTATCCATCCCAATGATGATGTGAATAAATCACAATCATCCAATGATACCTTCCCAACAGCCATGCACATCGCTGCTTATAAAACCGTTGTGGAAACAACACTGCCCGGCGTTCAGAAGCTTAGGGATACGCTGGCCAAGAAAGCTGAAGAATTCAAGGACATTGTCAAAACCGGCCGCACCCACCTGATGGATGCCACACCGGTAACCCTGGGGCAGGAATTTTCAGGTTACGTTTCTCAACTCGATCATGGCATACAGGCCCTGAAAAACACCCTTCCTCATCTTACCGAACTGGCTTTGGGTGGAACGGCAGTAGGTACCGGCCTTAACACGCCAAAAGGCTATGCTGAAAAGGTAGCCGAAAAAATTGCCGAACTCACCGGCCATCCCTTTATCACGGCTCCCAATAAATTTGAAGCCCTTTCGGCTCATGATGCCATTGTTGAAACCTCAGGAGCTTTAAAAACCCTGGCGGTAAGCTTAATGAAAATAGGAAACGACACCCGTTTCCTGGCATCGGGTCCGCGCTGCGGTATTGGCGAAATTCAACTTCCCGCCAATGAGCCGGGATCATCCATTATGCCGGGTAAGGTCAACCCCACCCAAAACGAAGCCTTGACTATGGTTTGCGCCCAGGTGATCGGTAACGATGCTGCCATTAATGCCGGGGGCATGCAAGGACATTTCCAACTGAATGTTTTCAAACCGGTGATGATCTATAACCTGCTGCAAGCAGCCAGGCTGCTCGGGGATGCCTGCGATTCATTCAATGATAAGTGTGCTGTGGGTATAGAAGCCAATATGAAATACATCAACAAAAACCTGGAAAACACCTTAATGCTGGTAACAGCCCTTAACACCCACATTGGTTATGAAAATGCCGCCACCATAGCCAAAAAAGCCCATACAGAAAATAAAACCCTTCGCGAAGCTGCCCTGGAAACCGGCCTGGTAACCGGGGAGCAATTTGATGAATGGGTGAATCCGAAGAAGATGGTGTAAAAGACAGGTTTCAAATCCCTGAGCCTGTGCCTTTAGGCCAGGCGAGGGGTTGGAAACCTTGATGCTCTACAAAGGAATATTCCCATGCTTTTTAGGTGGATTGCTCTCGTTTTTGTTTTGGGTCATCTCCAGGGCCTGAATCAATTTAAACCGTGTTTGCTTAGGATATATGATCTCATCGATGAAGCCTAGTGAAGCCGCACGATAAGGACTGGCAAAAGTCCGTTTGTAATCTTCCACGGCCTTTTTCTTTTCCTCTTCGTTAAGCTTATTCCGGTGAAGGATATTTACGGCACCCTCGGGTCCCATAACGGCAATTTCCGCCGTGGGATAGGCATAATTCACATCGGCGCCGATGTGCTTGCTCGACATCACATCATAAGCACCACCATAAGCTTTGCGGGTAATCAACGTTATTTTTGGAACGGTAGCCTCGGCAAAAGCATACAGTAACTTAGCCCCATGCTTAATGATACCGCCAAACTCCTGTGTGGTTCCAGGTAAAAAGCCGGGAACATCTTCAAAAGTGACCAAAGGAATATTAAAAGCATCACAAAAACGAACAAAACGGGCGCCTTTTACCGAAGAATTAATATCCAACACGCCGGCTAGGGTTTGCGGCTGATTGGCGACTATTCCTACAGCTCGTCCACCCAACCGGGCAAAGCCAATAATGATGTTTTTGGCATAATGTGGCATCACCTCGTAAAAATTATGATCATCAATCACCGTGTTAATGATCTCCATCATATCATAGGGCTTATTGGGATCGACGGGGACGAGGGTTTGCAACTTCTCATCCTCGCGTTCCACATCATCGGTGCAGGTGACCCTAGGTGGATCTTCCATGTTGTTGGAAGGAATAAAACCGATCAGTTCCCTGATCATCATCATGGTTTGTTCGTCATCATCGGCCGTGAAGTGGGCAACGCCGCTTTTGGTGTTGTGGGTCATAGCGCCGCCGAGCTCTTCTTTGGTAACCTCTTCATGGGTAACCGATTTGATCACATCCGGGCCCGTAACGAACATATAGCTGTTTTCCTTGGTCATGAAAATAAAATCGGTGATGGCCGGAGAATAAACGGCACCGCCCGCACAGGGGCCGAGAACCGCCGATATCTGCGGGATCACACCCGAGTTCTTCACATTGCGGTAAAAGATGTCAGCATAGCCTCCCAGGCTTTCCACACCTTCCTGAATACGAGCGCCACCCGAGTCATTTAAGCCAATGATGGGTGCTCCCATTTTCTTGGCCAGATCCATCACCTTAACGATCTTATCGGCATTGGCACGGCTGAGCGTGCCGCCAAATACCGTAAAATCCTGGGCAAAAACATATACCAAACGCCCGTCGATTTTTCCATAGCCTGCAACCACTCCATCACCCATTATTTTTTTCTTTTCCATTCCGAAATCGGTATTCCGGTGGGTGACGAATTTGTCGGTTTCCACAAAAGTCCCCGGGTCCAACAGATCATCTACACGCTCACGGGCAGTCTTGCGACCGGCCTTATGCTGGCGTTCTATGCGTTCTTCGCCTCCGCCTAATTCAGCTTCTTTATTCTTTTCTTCAAAATAGCGGTACTTTTCTTCAAGTGATATCATATTTCAAAAGCTTTTTATTCGATTACAATTAAATCCTGGTCACCTTTAACAGTATCACCCTCATTAACGAGAATATCCTTTATGGTTCCATCCTTTTTAGCCTTAAACTCGCTTTCCATTTTCATGGCCGAAACGATAATAACCGTTTGCCCTACACTCACTTCATCGCCTTTCTTAACCGGAACGGACACCACCTTACCAGGCATGGGCGACTTGATGTGGCTCTCGCCTTCTTCCATGATGCTACGGTTGCGAATGCGGCGGTACCTGGTCTCGGCATCCACCACTTCCACATTATAACTATTATAAAGGGTATTAACCACGTATTTGCGTTCCGAACCCGATTCGATTAATTCAACATTATATGATTTTCCGTTGTACAAAATGGAATAAACCCCTTCTTCCACTCTTATCAGGTCTACATCATAGGTGATATCATCCACCTTTATGCTCAGTTGATTTTCGTTGCGGGCTGCCAGTTCCACTTTGGCAGTACGGTCGTCAACATTTACTTCATAAGCCATAATCCAAACTTTTTGATGGTTTAAAGGCGCATAACACCTTTTCTGCGCCCGAATTCTTTCCAAGCGTTTAATTTAGTCACGTTACGATCGCTCTTCATATGATCCACCTTACTGATATAATCGAAAAAGGCCGTAATCACAGCCAGGTCTTCACAAGTTTCATCACAATCTTCGTTACTGGTCAGGAATTCGTAATTGTTTTCGATAAAGTGGGTGTTATAAGTTCCCTTGATAAAATCGTCGCATTGCATGATCTTTTCCAAAAACTTGATGGTGGTTCTCACCCCGGTGATCTTGTATTCGTGTAAAGCCCTGCGCATCCTGCCGATGGCGTCTTTTCGGTCCGATCCCCAAATAATGAGCTTGGAGATCATCGGATCGTAATACAATGGGATTTCATAACCTTCATGAACATAACCATCAGTACGCACGCCTAGCCCCATGGGTTCGGTAATATGCTTGATAAGGCCCGGACTAGGCATGAAATTGTTATTGGGATCTTCGGCATAAATGCGGCATTCAATGGCATGGCCGAATTGCTTCAAATCTTCCTGCCTATACGTTAAAGGCTTACCATTGGCAATGTTTATCTGTTCCTTCACCAGGTCAACCCCCACCACCCTTTCGGTGATGGGATGCTCCACCTGCAAACGTGTGTTCATTTCCAGGAAATAATAGTTCTGATCTTCATCCACAATAAACTCCACAGTGCCTGCCCCCCGGTAATTCACTGCACGTGCAGCTTCCACTGCATCTTTACCCATCTTTTGCCGGACATCATCCCTAAGCAGGGGCGAGGGGGTTTCTTCCACTACTTTTTGATGCCGCCGTTGCACCGAGCATTCGCGCTCGTATAGATGAATTACATTTCCGTGGGTATCGGCTAATACCTGGAACTCAATGTGATGCGGAGATGTTACATATTTTTCAACGTAGATGGCATCGTCGCCAAAGGCTTCCTTTGCTTCCGAGCGAGCCGCGCGCAATGCAGGAATAATATTTTCCTCAGTTTTCACCATGCGCATGCCTTTTCCACCTCCACCGGCCGAGGCTTTGATCATCACCGGAAGACCTACTTCCTTTACCGTTTTCTTTGCCTGCTCATCGCTTTCAAGGGTGGCTTCGGTTCCAGGCACAACCGGCACCCCTGCCTTGATCATGGTTTTACGGGCCGTTACCTTATCGCCCATGGTGGAAATGGCATCGGCCGTTGGTCCAATAAAGATCAACCCTTCTTTTTCCACACGTTTTGCAAATCCGGGATTTTCCGATAAGAAACCATAACCCGGGTGAATGGCATCAGCACCGGTTTGTTTGGCAACATCCATGATCTTATCCACCACCAGGTAACTTTCATTGGAAGGGGCCGGGCCTATAAAGTAGGCCTCATCGGCATAACGGACATGTAATGCCCTGCGGTCGGCTTCGGAAAATACAGCCACCGTTTTAATACCCATTTCGCGACAGGAACGCATGATACGCACGGCTATCTCGCCGCGGTTGGCAATCAATACCTTTTCAATCATATACAGAACGATTGGTTTTGGAACGTAAAATTACAATAAATCATTAAATATGTAATGATTGAAATATGTTTATTCAATTCATTTTACATTCAATGATCACACTTATGAATGTTTGTTGGTGGTAAAATGTTCAGTTTATGATGATGAGAACTTTCTTACGGTATTAAAGTGATTTTTTGGTTGAAGATTACAGTGTGGAAAGTCAAGTGATCCATAGCCCATGGAAGAAGATTTATTCGATCTGCATCGCCTTTTGAATAGGTAGCGTGGATTTAAGAGTTAAGAATAGCAAATCAATGTCGGTTAGTTAACGCTGTCAAGTCTTTAGACGTTGACAGGTTAGTAGCATAGCAGACTTGTCAGCGTGCGAAGCTCCTGACAACGTCAAACTAATATAGATGATAAATTTACTGATCTAAACGACATTGAATAGCGATTTAAAAATACACCTTACTCTTTTCCGGAATGGTGTTATAGAAATTACAATTGGTTAAATCCTGCTTAAAGGCCAGCCAGTCGATTATTTCAAGGCCGGTTTCTTCGTTCAGGTTGATCATGGGGTAGTTGTAAAGCACGTGGAACTTTTCCTGATCTTCGCTGCTGCGATCCTTGTTTTCTTTATCTTCCTTGTTTCCACGCTTTTCGGAGTCTTTCATGCGGGAGCGTCGCAAAATGTGGTCTTTTAACTCAAATTCAACATAACCGTGGTGACGCGAAACGTTGACGAAAATAACCCGGATATGCTTGTAATGATGTAATTTGAGGGTAGGCAGGATGTTGCCCTTTTTCTTGCGGCGCTTCATGCGAATACTGCTTGAGAATATGTTTAACTGGTTGTTGAGTTTTGAAGTTTTCTTACGTCCTTCAATCTTCCCGAAATCTTTCCGTTTCTCAAACGGAAGTTCATTTACCCGGTCAACAAAGTC
>JAIPAP010000068.1 GCA_021740045.1 Bacteroidales bacterium | reverse complement strand
CTTCCGGTGTGATACCGGCTATTTTGTATTTTCTTTCAAAACACCAGGATGTAAGCCGTAAGAAGATCATACGTGCTTTAGCCACAGCGGGACTGATTGGGAACTTCGTTCGCACCAATGCCTCTGTTTCCGGGGCTGAAGTTGGTTGTCAAGGGGAGATAGGAACCGCTTGCGCCATGGCAGCCGGAGCTACCGCACAACTCCTGGGTGGCTCGGTACAACAAATCGAATATGCCGCAGAAATGGGTTTTGAACATAACCTTGGGCTAACTTGCGATCCGTTGGAAGGATATGTTCAGATACCCTGTATTGAACGGAATGCCTTTGCCGCAGTAAAAGCATGGGAATGTGCCGTATATGCCGGCTTATCGGATGGCACCCATAAGGTGTCCTTCGACCAGGTGGTGGAAACCATGATGGAAACCGGCCGGGACCTGCAAACCATTTACAAGGAAACCAGCCTGGGCGGATTGGCAAGAATTTGCAGGCCGGAAATTCCTAGGTAGGATGCCGGTATCTTGTTTTATCTGCCTGCTATGATGCATGCCTAAAGATAGAATATTTCAAATGGGGTGAGTCTGGAGCTAAGGGCATAGAGCAGGGAGCAAGCAGGCGGGTTAGTGCATCTTAAGTGTTTTTAATACCTCATCTTCCGAAACATATTCTCCTTTCTTTTCCTTCACCATAGCTTTCAGTAGTTCATGATCATCCTTGTCTTCATCATAAAGAACTTGGGGATCATATCCCAGTTTTTTCAGCAGTTTCTGCAAAATGCTGAATTTAGAGTTTCTATACGGAGCTATCCCATAAGCTTGCAGGATTATCCCAAATTAAAAGTATCCGGATCGGGGCCAAAGCGTTTACCACGATCCATGGCATCGAGTTTCTGCATGTCTTCCTCATTGATCTCAAAATCGAAAACCTCTTTGTTTTCTTCAATTCGTTCCTTATGGGTGGATTTTGGGATCATAACAATGTCTTTTTGCAATCCATAACGGATCAATAGCTGGGCAATGCTTTTCTTATAGTTTGAAGCTATTACTTCCAGTTCACCCACTTCAAAGGCATGTCCCTGCATAAGCGGACTCCATGACTCATATTGAATGCCGTGATCTGTGCAAAAATCGATCAGGTCTTGTTGCACCAGGTAAGGGTGAAATTCCATCTGATTGACCATGGGTTTAATGCGTCCGGAGGAAAATATCTCCTCCAAATGATGCTTTTTAAAATTGCTAACTCCAATGGCTTTTATACGTCCTTCTTCATACAAGTCTTCAAAAGCACGCCAGGATTCCTTATAGTCGCCACCGGCCGGCCAATGAATGAGGTAGAGATCAAGATAGTCGGTTTGAAGATTTTTCAGGGTTTTCTCAAATGCCCGTTTGGTTTGCTCATACCCCTGATCGCTTACCCAAAGTTTGGAGGTAATAAACACCTCCTCCCTATCCAGATTACTCTCTTCAATACCTTTGGCAACACCATCTTCATTCCGGTAGGCTGCAGCCGTGTCAATATGTTTATACCCTGCTTCCAATGCCCAATGGACAGCATTTTGTACTTCAGCACCATTTTTCATCAGAAAAGTACCCAAACCCAAATAGGGCATTTCCACTCCGTTCGATAAGGTAACTGTTCCCTGCAAATTCGTTATCTTCATTTTTTCACTTTTTTTGGTTGTGATTGATTAACAAGAATTGTCAGGGTGGTGTTCAGGAAGGGATGTTTATGTTTGCAAGATTCGCTCCCTACATACCGGGATCATTCGATGGAAAATCCGGGAATGCAGGAAAATAGAAGGGAGAAAGCAGAAGGATTGCGGGGTCAGAGACAACTTGACCCCTGCTGAAGCGGATTTGAAAGCTACTTCTCTATACTATCTGCAAATAAAACCAACAAAGTTGCGGCCCACAAGTTACCGGGCGCAGATTACAAATCCGCTCGAGCTAACGGCTTGCCCCTGCTGGAGCGGATTTGAAATCCGCTCCTTTACACTGCCGGCAAATAAAACCATTAAAGCTAAGGCTTACTGCAGTGCGCAGATTGCAAATCAGCGCGAGCCAGCAACTTGGCAATCTTTCATATTTATTTATTAGCCTTCCTTATCTTTATTCATGCAGCACTTCTTGTACTTCTTGCCGCTATCGCAAGGGCATGGTTCATTGCGGCCTATTTTCCGGGGCGATTTGATGGGTTGCTGATAAAACTCCGGTTGATAAAGCCTTGGCTGTCGATCTTCCGGGTTGGGGAATTGTAATTCATCATCATAGTCATCCAAATCCCCGTCATACTCAAAATCTTCCTCATCCTTAAAAAGATCAAGGTCATCATCCTCTTTCAATAATAATTCATCCATCCATGAATACCTTTTTTCATCAGAAGCTTTGGTATCTAAGATTTTATCTTTAATATCTTCATCTAATTCTCTCAGTTCTTCTGAGAACTTTTCCTCAAATTCACTAATTGATATATATTTAACATAGAAAGTTTTTCTAAATATCTTTTGTTCAACCTTATATTCATCTTCCGCAACTGTATTGGGTTTTACCCATTGATGAATAAATCCGGCCATCCACAAACTCCTGGTATATCTTGCAAAAACCATGGCTTTTATATGCCTGGAATTTTCTATAAATTGTTTATATACTACTTCATCAATAATATGATAGGCATAAAGGAAATCATACAGATACACACTTCCCCAGAGGGTAGCAATCATTTCATAGCTATTATCAGTAATAAAAACCCCCGCCACTTCCCCAAGATGCTTTTCAAACTGTTTGATATCGACCGTAAAATCATCATAATACGGAAAAACCTTCCTGATACATTAAGGGTTGTTTGCTTTATAACAAATCAATGAACTTAAATGCATTCCGGTAATCTTTCTCACTTTCATAGCCTTCCATTATCAAATGTGCTATTTCATCAAGCCCGTATTGTTCAATATCTTCAGCCTGCAATTCCTTTGAAAAGAAGCTAAATTTGGTCTCATCATCTAATTTGCCTTTTCTACTATCATAAAGTTCTATAAATTCTTCAACTGTCATGGTTTCGGTCTTTTATCATTGCATTTTAAGTATTCAAGTATAAAGAAAATTTATGCATTATCTTGAAGATTACCGGAAGAGTTTTTAACAAAATTGAAAGGATATTGAAATAACGAGTACAAATGGTGTGGTAGCCATTTGGCTTGCACTATCGGCAACCGGTTTACTATCTGCATTTTTAGCCTGGCTCCTGCCGTCCAACCTCGGTTTTATCTCCAGATTTTCATACATTCTCCTATCCATTGCAATGCCGGCAATTGGGATAAACTATGGCCGGAAAGAAAAACGACTTTTAGAGGGAGGGTAGGTATGGAAATCATTGATTTAAAATAAAACCTATATTATATTTGTTACTAATAAAAAGCACAAATAACGAAAAGAATGAACAATCAAATAACCATATCAAATATTGATAATAAAGTCCTTGAAGAATTGAAGAAAGAAGCTGATAAGGAAGGAAAGGATCTAAATTCATTTATTCTGAAAATACTTTATAACAAAGTAGGAAAAGAAGATGAAGAAGTGCAAAATGAAGAATTATCCGAAATAAAGAAACTGGCTGGAACTTGGTCGGATGAAGAATATGAAGAATTCATAAAAAACACACAAGGACTTAGGCAAATAGACATGGAGCTATGGCAGTAAACTCCCTAATTATTGATACAAATGCTTATGCCGCATATAAAAAAGGTAATAGCGAAGCCACGCAGATAATTACAGAAGTCGATACAATTATCCTAACTCCAATAATCATAGGAGAATTATTATCAGGTTTTAAAATAGGTAAAAAGGAAAATCAAAATAGAGAAGAGTTTTATCAATTTCTCAGATTGAGCAAGGTGAATATCCTTTATATAGATTCATCAACTTCTGATGAATACAGTAAGATTGTTATGGAACTAAGAGAAAAAGGGAAACCAATTCCGACCAATGACATTTGGATAGCTGCATCTGCGAAACAGTACAAGCTTAGTATTTTTTCATATGATCAACATTTTGATTTCCTGGATAACATAAGCCTAATAAGGGCTTTAAAAGACCTGGCCTAATCAGCGCTTATTAATTTTCGGGACTTGAAACTCGGAATGCCGAAAAAACAGAAATCTTCGATTTCATATTTTTTCGTGCATCCCCGCCTGAACGAATTCATTCGGGCAGGCTCGAAAATTTTAAATTTTCGGGACTTTGGAACTTAGAACTATAAACTACCTATCTCATCTCCGCAATCTCCCCAACAGCCTCTATAGCTTTATCGATCTGCTCCCCGGTGATAAACGGGCCTATGCTCATGCGCACGGTACCATGACTTTTATCGGTGCCCAATTGCTCATGAACCTTGGGAGCACATTGCAAGCCTATACGGCAAGCAATTCCGTAATCGACATCAAGGATAGTTCCTACATCATCGGATTGGAAGTTTTTGACATTAAAGCTCAATACCGGATTTTGATTTTCGGGACCGGTGGCACAATAGGTGATTATATTTTCTATTTGCTGCAACCCCTTGCGCAGTTTATCCCATAAAGCCATTTCCTTTTTATGTAGATTTTCGATGCCTTGTTCCTGCACCCATTTTGCCCCCCGGTATAAACCGGCAACGCCCAACAAGTTAAGCGTTCCGCACTCCATCCGGTAGGGAAATTCCCCGAGGTGCGTTTTTACCGCCGAACGTACGCCGGTTCCACCAAAACGGGTTCCTTTTACCGGAACTCCTTTCATAATATAAGATCCACCAATGCCGGTTGGCCCCATCAGGCATTTATGCCCGGTGAAAACAAACACATCTATACCCATAGCCTGCATATCAACCGGGGTGGTGCCGGCACTTTGGCTCCCATCCACTACAAATAGCACCCCTGCTTCTTTGCATATCCTGCCGATCTCAGCTACCGGTTGTATGGTACCTATTACATTGGAGCTCTGATTAACGATCACCATTTTGGTGTTCTTTTTAATGGCCTTTTTGATGTCGTCGGGGTGAATATAACCCATTTGATCGAAAGGAACATGGGTGGTTTCGATAATGCCGTCTTTGGTAAGATGATACAAAGGCCGCAGTACCGAATTATGCTCCAGCATGGTGGTTACCACATGATCGCCCTTTTCTGCCAGGCCTTGGATGATCATATTTAAGGAGTCACTGGCATTATAGCTAAACGTCAAGCGATTGGGATCACCATCGCCATTAAACATTTTCATCAGCATCTTACGCGTATTCACAACCATCTCCTCGGCTTCAATAGCTGCATCGAAACCCGAACGGCCGGGATTTACCCCATTATGACGGTAAAACTCAAGCATAAACTGGTAAACCTCATCTGGTTTGGGATAAGAAGTAGCTGAATTATCCAGGTATATCATCTCACTCATGGGTTAATTGGTTTCTTTGTTAATCACTTCTTCATGTTTTACATCAAAGACCAGGGCATCGGCGATGATCTCCGCCAGGGTTTTGATCTGCACATTTAATTTATAAGTGGCATTGATCTGCATTAACTGATCCACACAATTATGACAAGGAGTTACCACTATGCTTGCCCCGGTGTTTTTGATCTGTTCTGCCTTAATACTGCCTATTCTTATGCGGCGATCATTGTATTCCCCCATCGCCATTTGTCCGCCACCACCGCCACAGCAGAAATTATCCGCTCCATTGGGCATCATTTCCACAAAATCGCTTACCGTATTCTCCAGAATATAGCGTTGTTCATTGATCACCCCACCGCTGCGGGCTAAATTACATGGATCGTGTAGCGTAACCCTTTCAGTGATAAGTGATGGATCGGTTTTTATTTTTCCCAATCTAATGTACTGGGCTATAAGTTCCACCGAGGTCAATACTTTAAATGGAAATTGTTTTTCAAGATAATTGGGTGTTTCCCAACGAAAGGCACGGGAGCCATGCCCGCATTCAGCTAATACACAAGTGCCGGCATTTAAGCTGAGCATCTCGTCATGAAGCTTTTGACCGATCACTGTAGCCTCTTCTTCGTGAGAAGAGAAGTAGCCGTAATTGGTCACATCATACATCTGCGAAGAAATGGTATAGCTTTCGCCTGCAGCATAAAACACCTTAGCCATAGCCGAAATGGATAAAGGAAAAAACTTGGGCTCGCGGGGATTAAGGGTATAAAGAATATTACAGTTTTTCTTATCCAGGGGAATGTTTGCCTCATCATCTTCCACCTCCATTTGCAGGTCTTCTTCCAGCCACTCAAGTGTATCAACAAACTCATCGGTGGGAATAGCCATGTTATTGCCCGTATTCAGGGCGGCATCCACTGTCGATTGAAGTGACCCCGGAACATAACCCATATATGCCAGCATCATCCTTCCGGCTCTCACCACATATTCGATATCCACTCCTATGGAGCAATGAGCATTACATCGCCCACACATGGTGCATGAGCCATATAGCATGTCTATCAATTCATCAATGCATTCCTCGTTTAGTTTGCGTGCATTGGTAAGCCAGGGGAACCGTTTTCCCAAAAAAGTATGATATCGCCTGTAAACAGAGGCTACCATATCAACTTTGCGGGCAGGAATATATTTCGCTTCCTTATAGGCCCTGTAATACAAACAACTTTCGGCACAAAGTCCACAATGCACACAGGCATTCAAATGGGTAAAGAGTTTACTGTCTTTTATTATGGCTATAGCTTGTATTCCTTTATCAATCTTTTCCATTAGTGCTGCTGGTTTTTAGGGCCGGCCGGCCATACATTTCTCCACCCAAAAAAATAACCCAGATGATACCGGGCTGCAAAGAAAAATACAACATGCCTGAGCTTACCGACCGGGATGTAGATCAAGAGAATTCCACCAACTAAGTGATACGCAATTAACAACTCGGGCCTTATCATCAATGCCGCTGAGATCAGATGAAAAAGCGTTACCACTATATTGGATATGTAATCATCGGCATTGGAGAGCAGGCGTAATTCCTTTTTGATGATACGTTTTACAAGTATGGAAAGCCCACTTAAGCCACATACTGTTAAGAAAACCGCAAGGACCAATGCATAGATCCCCTCGGGAAATGTGCCGCTAAAGATGACCACAAAAAGAGCCAGGGATAAAAAAGTCCCCAGGTGATAAAGAATGCCGGCCACATAAGTAGGCAGATGCAAAAAAGCCGATTCTTTCCTGGCCGGACTCATGGCTCCTGTGAAAGCATAGGCTATCCCCTTTTTGGTGCTTCCTGCTTTTACAGAAAAATCTTTGACATTGCCCAGGCTCAGCAACCTGTATAAAAACCAGGCACAGCCTGCTATGCTTATAGCTGCCGATACCAGTGCAAACCATTGATACCAAATCATACAGCGCACTTTTTTCTATACACAACCATCGGGTTTTGGTAATCCGGCCACCCGGCATGCACCGCGGGCAGGACCAAGTGGAAATAACTGGTAGATTTGTTTGAGTCTCAAACCGGTTTCGCGGCATATGACCCTTACCATAGGTGCCATTCCCTTTTCTTCCCAGTTTCGGCGAATAATATTGACTACAGCCCAGTGTTCGTCATTCATTTCCTCAATTCCATCGTATTTAGCAATTAGGCGGGCAATCTCCTCATCCCATATATGGGGATCGGTGAGAAAGCCTTCGCCATCAACTTCCAATACTTTGTCTTCAATTTCAATTGTTGCCATATGTATTTGTTTTCCAGGTTAATCAATATCAAAAATATCATTATCAAAGCGCTCCATTATTTCTTCGGTGGTAAGCACGTTATCCGGCAGCACAAAATCAGGACAAAAATCCAGTTCGGCTTTTATTTGGTATCGCTTACATTCATACCATACCTGTTCTTCGGTAATGCAATAATTCCGAATGTAATGATCCCGCTCTTCCTGGGTGTTTACCACATCAGTTGAGTTAATAAGCTTACAGCTATCGTAGTTTGGGCATTTCGAATGTTCCATACCGCCAAAATTTGTTTCTAAATTAGAAAAAAATCATATTCAGCAATCCTCATATGGATGTTCATTTGTTAATATAAAATTAATATAAATAATCATCAACGTAATCAATTGTCTAACTTTGCCCTGTAATTATATGTTTCCTTAAATAGAATTCAATCCGATTGAAGAAACCCGACAATGAAAGATGGCTGGAAATACTGGCGGTTGCAGCTACAGGTGCACTTAAGTTCATCATGATGGACTGGCTGAATCTGAGAATATTCTATATTGTTGCAGCAAGTATATTTTGGTTATGGTTCATTTACCGTCGCCAGAAACAATATCCGGGTATCCTGGTTTCATGGGGTTTTCAAAAAAGCAATTTCAAAAGATCTTTCCTGATTTTATTGCCTTTTGCTTTAGTATCAATAGCAGGAATAGTTATTTATGGCTCTATTAACAAGGTGGATTTCCTTAACTGGCATGTTATTCCCATTTTTCTGCTGTATCCTGTCTGGGGTGTGTTTCAACAATTTATGATCGCAGGTCTGGTTGCCCGAAATTTAAAAAAACTCTCACAGTTAGATACCGGTATATGGCAAACCATTTTAATTACCGCTCTTTTATTTGCCCTAATCCATTATCCCCGGATACACTTAATGGTATATGTTTTTTTTATGGAAGTGATTTTCCTCATGGTTTATTTCAAGTGGAAAAATCTATGGCCATTGGGTTTATATCATGGATGGGTTTCGGGGCTTTTCCTGTTTTTTGTGATGAAGCGGGATCTATGGAGCGAACTGTGGAGGATATTCATGTAAGGGGCTATGCGGGCATTGTTTCAAGGATAATATCTTTTAAATATGAAAAAACCGTTTTAAATCCGTAACTTTTCTTAAACGGAAATGTATAAATAAAAGCAATGCAGCTACCGGCAATACCGAAGCCATCACAATCGGGCTCCATTCCAGCTGCAATTGAGCTTTGGCATATAAGCTAATAAACCCTTCGATAAAAAGAGTGATCAGCCCACCGGCAACAAAAGAATAGGCAATTACATTCAATCCACGCTTCCTGGCATGCTTTATTATAAAGATCAGGATCACAACAATCACATAAATTGCTATAAGCAGAGGAATACCTAGCGCCAAGCTCCAGGTGATTTGATTATTAAAAATATCGAGAATAAAAACAAAAGCTGCATTAGCGAAAAAGCTGCCAATGGAAAAAGTTATAAACCTTGTATGCCAAAAACTGATCAGGGTTGTATGAGCAAACAAAACCAGGCAAACCATTACCGGATATTTCGACCATGATATGGTTTGGCTAGCCGTGTAATCAATAATAAGGGTAACTACAATGCCAGCCAATAGAATTATACCTGATATCTCCCAAAACAATTTCCTCTTTTGCCAAACACTAAGCCTTTGAAAATCCGTGAGCGGTTTATCTTCCCGGGATCGTCTTTTTATTCTAATATCTTCTTCATTGCCGGCAGCTTGTTCTGATGCAGGGGCACCACATAAGGGGCAATAATTCATATTTTCCTCCAAGATCACACCGCAGTTCTTACATCGTTTCATGACACAGGCAGGTCTTTATATAAAATTTCAACATTTTGACTTTCAATAAACTCCAACATCCTTTTTTCCAGCATATCGGATTGTGTAATATTTCCGAAACTTAACACCAATTTATCCCCAAAGCCTATGATCCCGCAGTTTACTTTTAGCATGGTAGTAGGCGGTGGGGGAATGAAGTTAAAGTGATCGATATGGGCTTCCATCTCAGCAGGAAATTTAGCGCTACCCAGGTTGGTAAGCACACCACTGTATTGACTGATCCCTAATGAATAATATTTAATTCTAAGGATCAGGCTCTTTATCCATATGGGAATGCTTCGTACGTATAGTTTTCGCTCGCTGCCCACATTCCGGGATATATTTTTATGGATGAGCTTTTCATCCGTTTCAAGCCTCATTTGATGATAAACCATTTTTACGATCTCATCAAATGTGTAATGCCCCAAGCGAAGATCGATACCCGGCATAACGAATAATGAAAAGTTGCGCATGGTTGATGATGGCAATATATTCCTGAGGTTTACAGGCACCTGGATCCGGATAGGTTTGCGGCTTTTTAGCCTTTTTGATGAATAAAAGTCCAAATAAATTTGTTGTAAAGTATACAAATACACCGACACCAGGTAATCAGTAATGCTAACGCCTTTTTCGCGGGCTTTAGGTTTTAAGCTTTTTATCGAAATGCCGGCATGTGTTACATCAAAACGTGGTTTGGCCTTCAATTTAAATGGTAAATGAAAAGCCTCGGAGCGTTTTACGATAGGCGGATAGTTTTCCTTAAAATAGTGTTTATAGGCATCTTCAAATTCTTCTTCGGAAATATCTTCATCAGGACGATAAAATGAGTATTCAGCGGGAATGGGTATCCCACATTCCCGGAAATAGATCAATATGATAGACTTCAGAAATTCAAAGGCACCTTTCCCATCGGTTAAGATATGCGAAAACTCAACACTTATGCGGTTTTCGGCTACAGGAATACGAAGCAGTAAGCCATTCCCAGGAAACTTCCTGCAAAGCTTTTTGTCATCTACTTCTACCGGAAAATGTATGCCGGTATGCTCGAGGTAATACCAAAAAAAGCCTTGCTTCAACTTCATTTGAAAATACGGAAAACGTTTTTCAATCAATGTTACCGCCCTCATCAAAGCTTTTATTCTTACCCTTTCCTTTAGAACGGCAGTAATTCTCAAAACGGTAGTCAACTCACTGGTAACAGTAGCCGGAAAGATCTTTGCCGCATTATCAAGGGGTAACCAAAACTGTCCTGCTTCAAAGGTTTTATGATCCGTCTCTAACAAATTCCCTATTGTTTAAGCATATTCGAAATTAGCAAAAATAAAGGGATTACCAATACGTTTTACAATTATTAAGGATAGACCTTAAAATCTTTTTTATCAATGATTTAGATATAGAAGATATATCATTAACATTAAACATATCTACCTAACTTATGATAGATCCCTTAAGATTAGGCAATTTAACAATTCCCATCCCAATAATTCAGGGAGGAATGGGTGTTGGTATTTCGCTTTCCGGACTGGCCGCAGCTGTAGCCAATGAAGGCGGCGCCGGTGTAATTTCCAGTGCAGGCTTAGGTTTACTTTACAAAAAACCCGGTAGAGATTATCTCGAATCAAGCATACAAGGCTTAAAAGAGGAAATTAATAAAGCCCGGGAAAAAACGAAAGGCATAATCGGTGTAAATATAATGGTAGCCATGTCGAACTTTTCCGACATGGTAAAAACAGCCATAGCCGAAAAAACCGATATAATATTTAGCGGCGCCGGCCTGCCGCTTGATATGCCGGCGTATATCGATAGCAACAGCAAAACCAAACTTGTCCCCATCGTATCGTCCCATAGAGCCGCTAAGATCATTTGCGAAAAATGGAAAAAGAATTACGATTATCTTCCCGATGCCATTGTGGTTGAAGGCCCCAAAGCGGGCGGTCACCTTGGTTTTAAGGATAATCAAATTTCCGACGATAACTATTCGCTCGAACAGTTGATCCCCAGAGTAGTTACTACCGTTAAGGAAGTTGAAGACCAATACAAGGTAAAAATACCGGTAATTGCTGCCGGGGGTGTATATACCGGACAAAATATCCACGACATGTTGAAGTTGGGGTCCTCAGGGGTGCAATTAGGCACCCGCTTTGTAACCACCACCGAATGCGATGCTTCGGATGCGTTTAAAGAAACTTATATCAATGCTAAGGCAGAGGATGTTGAGATCATTAAAAGCCCGGTAGGTATGCCGGGCAGAGCAATAAACAATAGTTTTCTCGATAAAGTAAAGCTGGGTCAAAAGCACCCCATCCGTTGTCCTTTTAAATGTATTAAAACCTGCGATATTTCATCAAGCCCTTATTGCATTATTAATGCACTATTCAGCGCTTTTAAAGGAAAATTTGATCATGGTTATGCTTTTGCAGGTACCAATGCCTATCTGGCCAAAAAGATCATCTCGGTTAAGGAAACCTTTAATGACATTATGCAAGAGTATAACATGAGTAAGTAAACAGCTCATATTCACAAGCATGTTTCTAATTTAACAGTAAGCTTAAAACAAAAAATTATACCTTCAGCGTAAAATTTTCAGTAATTTGTTGAAATTGTTTAAGCCAATCTGATACTAACCGGATAAACAAAAGCGGTGAAAAAGGAAAAATGCTTTAAGGACTACATTAACAAACATGGCGGTATTATAGGTAAGGTGGTGATGCTATATACCAATGATGAAGAAGACCGTAAAGACCTGAGACAGGAAATTCTCTACCAATGCTGGAAATCATTCGATTCCTATAAAGGTGAGGCTGCTTTTTCCACGTGGCTATATCGCTTGAGCCTGAACACAGCACTGGTATTTAAGCGAAAAGAAAGACAGCATGTGTCCATTGAAGAACAACAGCCTCAGGAACAACAAACCATTCAGCAACCGGACACTGATCTGCTTTTATACATCATTAAAAAACTGAACGAAATCGACCGCATGATCATCAGTCTGCATCTCGATGGCTATTCGAATGAAGAGATCGCCTCCTTTATCGGACAATCAAAAACATATGTAGCCGTAAAGCTTCACCGTATTAAAAAGGATGTTACGAATCAATTTAAAAAGCTGGAAAAATGAATGAAGATAAATTGCATGAACTTTGGAAAAATCTTTCCTTGAAGGAGAAGGATGGAGACAATTCTTTATTTGCCGGAGTTGGCCAACAAAAGTCGGAACTACCGATCAATGTCATCAACCGCAACATGAAACTGAAGCTATACTGGCACTTGGCATTTATCGCATTAGCATTAATCTTGACCTTATTTTTCCTGGAAAGAGCTGATTTATTAGTAATCATTGGATTGTTCATTCTTGAAACCCTATTCAGTTTTGTGCTTATCCGGAAGCAACATAAAAAAGCTTTGCATATCAATCCTTTGACCGAAAATACACACAATATGCTGATCAACTATTATAGCTGTATACAATCCATGTTGCGATTCGAGCGACTTTCAGCCTGGTTTTCCATACCATTTTCAGCGCTGCTGGGTATGGCTTTTTATGTTGTATGGAAGTATGGAAGCCTGGTTGTTTTGCTTAATAATACCACAATGGTATTAGCTGTTGTTGGAGTGATCATCATCCTTTCTCCTGTGGCTATTTGGTGGACATATTGGAGCCAGAAAAAGGCATATCAACCTTACCTTAAGAAGATTGAAAGCTATATAGATATATTTAATAAATAACCAATAACCATAAAACCGTTTATTTTGTCTTGGTCTTTCCGGTTACCGAAAGGATGAGTCCAATGATCAATACGGCCGCACTGATAATCACCGGTGTCCAGTTAGCGCTACTAACTGCGACCTCATAGCCCAGTAAGTTAAAACTCTCTGATTGCTGAATAGCTTGCACTCCAAAGTAAATTGTTCCAATAATACCAAGGATGAGTAATACGATGCCTATTGCTTTTTGCATTTTTATGAGGTTTTGATGAATATAAGTATAGCAACGTCATCCTTCGTGACTTGTTCAATTTACTAAGTGGCATTAAACAGTCGCAAAAAAATCATACGCAAGCCGGCAGGTTTGCCGGAGCACTACCAACCCCACAGCTGGAGCGGTTTTGTAATCCGCTCTTCTATACAACCTGCAAAAACAAGGATAAAAATTCATCTTACTGGGTAGCAGGCGCGGATTGCAAATCCGCGCAAGCCGGCGGGATTTCCGAAAGACAGAAATCTTCGATTTCATATTTTTTCGAGCCTATCCGAATGAATTCGTTCAGGCGAGCAGGCTCGAAAATTTTAAATTTCAGGACCTGAAACCTGGAACTCACTTACACATTAAACCGTATGTGCAGAATATCCCCGTCCTTCACAATATAGCTCTTACCTTCCACCCTTAATTTTCCGGCTTCCTTGCAGGCTTGCTCGGAGCCATATTTAATAAAGTCATCATAACTCATCACCTCGGCACGGATGAAGCCCCTTTGAAGGTCGCTGTGAATCACTCCTGCTGCCTCGGGAGCGGTGGAGCCTTTGCGGACGGTCCATGCACGTACCTCCTTGGGCCCTGCGGTAAAAAAGGTTTCTAAATTAAGCAGGTCATAAGCATAACGGATTACCTTGTTTACACTGGGTTCTTCCAGCCCGACATCCTTGAGGAATTCATTGCGGTCGTTCTCATCTTCAAGCTCGGCAATTTCGGCTTCCGTTTGTGCCGCAACTACCAGCACACTACTATCTTCCTCGCTTTTCACCACTTCTTTCACCTGGTCGGAATAGTGGTTCCCGGTTACGGCAGATTCATCATCTACATTGCACACATACAAAACCGGCTTTTCGGTAAGCAGTGAAAGGTCTTTCACATATTTCCGGTCATCATCCGATACCGGTGCTGTGCGAGCAGGCTTGAATTCCTCGAAATGTTTTTGATAGACTTTTAATACCTCGATGGCCTTTTTGGCTTCCTTATCCCCCGATTTAGCCACTTTGTCGAGGCGTTCTATTTTACGGTCGACAAGATCGGCATCGCGGACCTGCAATTCCAGGTCGATAATCTCCTTATCCCTTACCGGATCGATGGAGCCTTCCACATGCGGCAGGTTTTCATCATCAAAGCAACGCAGCACATGAATAATGGCATTGGTTTGCTGTATATCGGCCAGAAATTTGTTGCCTACTCCTTCCCCTTGGCTGGCACCTTTGGCCAATCCCGGTAAATCAACAATCTCAACCGTTGTAGGCACCACTTTGGCTGCCTTGATTCGCTTATCGATCTCATAGAGCCTGTGATCGGGGACTTCGATGTTGCCGATGTTTGATTTGGTCGCACTAAAGGCATAATTGGTGGTTTCTGCCTTGGTATTGGATATGCAATTGAATAAAGCGGTTTTTCCAGTATTGGTCAATCCTACAATTCCACACGTTAAAGCCATTCTATTTCCTGTTTAAACCGACCGGACTATTCCGGGCGGTGCAAAGATAGAAATATTCATGCAGGCATTGGTTTTATTACGTTGACGATCTCGCTCATTTAATCCCTATCATTCGGTCTTCCAGTCCATCTCCTGTAGCAGATACCTTTGAAAATCAACCGGTACATTATAAACAAGGGAATCTGATAATTCACATAACTCAATCATTGCACAAGTATTTGTGTAAATATAGCGATAATATGCACATGTACATGTGCGAAATACGGATTTTACTGATTCATAGAAAATAATATTGAATTATACTTCACAATTAGATACATTCAGGTTTTTTATCACGCTTAACGGAAAGTTTCCTAACTCCTCAACGTAGCAATCAACCGCTGCGGATTCCTGAACAGCTCCAAGGCGTCGGTAATGCTGTAACAAATAACATCGGCGTTTTTAAGGGCCTCAAAAGCAGCTCCTTCACGCTGGATAACACCTATTCCCAAAGTTGCTACATCGAGCATGCGCATATCATTACGACCGTTGCCAATAGCAGCCACCTTATCGATCCCCAGTTTAAGGATGTAATTTTCCTTAGCCATATCCTGGTTATCAGGTTCCAGGATGGTAAGATGACATTTAACCTCCTCCAAATTCTCAGCGGCACGTCCAAAGGTGTCGGCAGTAATAACATGGATCTCAACATTATTCGACAAGTCGTTCAGCAAACCCTTAACCCTTTCTAGTACCAAACCATCCTCGGCTATGGTGCCGTTATAATCCAAAACAATATGTTCCAGCTGCAATCGCTTAAAGCCGGGTATCTCTACGTTGATCATATTTTCCGTTTTTTAGTGGCCACTTTTGATGTGTTTGCAAAATTACGGTTTTTGTGTAATGCATCGCACTTCAATACGGCTAACGATTGTGACAATACACTAATATCCATAAAAACTATGTCGTCATCATGTTTTTGTTTGAAAATTTTCCATATTTTAGATGCGTATAAGAGCAGGTATTTAAGTGCAGGTATTTAAGTGCAGGTATTTAAGTGCAGATATTGCCGAAGTGAGGGATTGCTTATGTGAATTATCAGGATGAGGCGGCTCTTAATATTAAGCACATATAGGAAAACAAACCTCTATTTATATTTATGCTATTGAAAATCGCACTGTTAGCTACCGTTGTGTTATGTTTTATGAGTCTTAGCTCATTTTCCCAGGATCTGGTCGTCACCAACCAAGGGGACTCCATCAATTGCGATATTAAGGAGATAAAATTTGATTACTTTTATTTCACCTATACGACTAATGGAGTCCCACAAGACACTTCTTTACCTGCCGGTAAAGTATCATTCTACAAATACAAGTATTACGGGAAAGTAAAGAAGGAAAAAACCCGGGTGAATGATCCCGAAGTTGAGAAGTCGAAGGTGTTGCGTTTCGCGCTGGAAGGAGGATATAGTCAGCGGCTGGCCAAGATTTCCGAGGGCATTTCAGGGGAAATGAAACAATACATCAGACAACTAAAATCGGGTTATCACATTGGTGGACAAATATCTTATTACATTACCAGCGAGATTGCCCTGGGAGCCCGCGCGAGCCTTTTCCAAAGCTCCAACAGGGTTGATAACGTTTACATCGAAGACACCCAGGGAAACCGCCGTTACGGAGAAATGAGCGACGAAATCAGCATAATATACCTCGGCCCTTCCTTTTTGGCCACCATTCCTAATAAACATCATTCCCCCAACGCTTTTACAGCTTGTTTTTCATTAGGCTATATAGGCTATTACGACCGCGGCATGATGATCTATCCGGTGGATATTAATGGAAACACCATTGGATTAACCTATGAAATAGGTTACGACATCAAAATCGATAAAAATTTCATGCTGGGATTAAATGCATCGGTAATTGCCGGTATACTGACCAAATACGATCTCCGTTACGGCACCGCAACCCAAACAGTAGAATTGGAAGAAGACCAGTACGAAGGGTTGACAAGACTGGATTTTTCAATTGGGATCAGGCTCATAAACTAAACCTAAGTAAACCTCCCATCCGAACGTTTATCGGACGCATTTTTACCCACCTCCTCCAACCATCCTATTCTAACTTCCTTTTGATCATCAAAAAAGGGGACATGAGGTTTGATATCCAAAAGCGGGGTGCCATCCAGCATATCGACGTTACTGATATATAAAATGCCATTTTCTATCCGCTCCAATTCCACAATGGTAAGCCCAATGGGATTGGGTCGTTTGGGTGCACGGGTGGCAAACAGGCCCCTTGGCTTGCTATCGAGAAAGGGAACCACCGTAAGTTTATAGTCGGTGTTTTTATGGAAATGATACAGCAACACAACATGAGAGAAACCCTCCAGGTCGTTCAATCCTTCGCGGTATTTTTCAAAAACCTCAACCGTTCCCTTCACTCCCCGGGCACCTCGCGATTGGATGGGCATGCCTTCGAGGCTTTTATAGGGGGTGTGAATACTACCAATGGGATTCAGTTCAATTTTCATTAAGCCACCATTTTAGGTATGCGAAGGTATAATAATTATTAATTGGTTTTTCTTTGCAGTGCAAAACCTTACCACCACCCTTCATGATGATATTAAAAACAATCGTCAGATCATCCTTCCGGCCGGTAAGGCCAATTTCAACCAACTATGAAAAGAAACCGGAAAGAAGCCGACTACACTGAGGGAGTTTGTTGAACGGGAGCGGGAGGCATTCAAATAACATGGCAATAAACATTATAGCCTCTCTGGCTCCATGCTTATGTATATGAAACAAAAATACGGCAGCGAAAGAATCAAAATATTATTAAATATTTACCTTTACTTCGAATCTAAAACAATTTGATGTTCAAATTTAAAAATCATGAGTAACGAAAGTCAATCCATACACGATTTCGATTTTGACCTTATTTGCGAATATTTTTCCAGTATCGAGCGGCAGGGACCCGGTAGTCCCGAAGTAACCCGTAAAGCCCTGAGCTTTATTGATAATTTAACTGATGAATCCCGCATTGCCGATCTGGGATGCGGTACCGGTGGCCATACCATGGTTATGGCACAACATGCACCGGGACAGATCACCGGTATCGACCTCTTTCCCCGTTTTATAGAGTTGTTCAATGCCAATGCAGCCAGGCTGAATTTGCAAGACCGGGTAAAAGGTGTGGTCGGTTCCATGGATAATCTTACTTTTCAAGCAGAAGAACTGGACCTTATCTGGTCCGAAGGGGCCATTTACAACATCGGTTATGAGCGGGGGTTAAAGGAATGGCGTAAGTTTCTGAAGCCCGGCGGCTACATTGCCGTTACCGAAGCTTCATGGTTTACCAAAGACCGGCCTAAGGAGATCGAGGAGTTCTGGATGGATGCCTATCCCGGCATGGATACCATTCCCAATAAAGTCGCACAGCTTCAAGAATCCGGCTATGTACCTGTGGCTAGCTTTATCCTGCCCGAGAGCTGCTGGACGGATCATTTCTATAAACCCCAGCGCGAGGCACAGGAACACTTTCTGAAAAAATATGCAGGAAATAAAACGGCCGAAGCATTCATAGCCAGTGAGCAGCACGAAGCCCAACTATACGAAAAGTACAAAGCCTATTATGGGTATGTGTTTTATATTGGCCGGAAGATCAGTGATTTAAAAATTTAATCTGTTCTAAAGTTAAAAACTTATTCAATCCTTAACCAAGCCCCTCCTTAAAAAGTGGAGGGGTGAGGTGGATTGGTAAGCTATTGACTTTTATTTATTTTCACTGTTTAGCTACATTCAATCAAATTTCTTATAAACCTTATCTAAACCACCCTATTCTAATATTCAAAATTGGATAGTTTATTGCTTTCGCGAGAATTCATGTCAGATTAGCCTAAATTCGCGTACCTTCTTTCAAATCAAATGAGGATAAGATATACAAATTAAAATCACTGCCTCTCCCCAATCGCGTAGCGATGAAAGTATGGTAGAATAGTCGAAATAGTGAACAATGAAGTCGCGTGGCGATGACAGAACCCTTTAGTTAATGATTAGATAAAAAGGCCATCCCATTCCTGAGACGGCCCTTATTTTTCATGTTTTTCCGTTTCCTGTTTACGAGGCCATGTAATAATTCTCCAATTCAACTGTCACCGGGGTTATATTTTGCAGGTTATCACTTACCGGACAGCGGGATTCAACCGCATGCATCCATTTTTCCAGTATTGTATCATCCGCTTCAGTCTCCGGTATCAGCTTGATTGTGATATTTTTATAGCCGGCACGCTCTGCATCGGATTTTCCGAATAATTTGGCGGGATTCAGGTTCCCTTCTATTTCCATTTTGAGATTCTTTAATTCAAATCCCATTTCCTGTGCAACGAGATGCCCCATCACATTCAGGCATCCGGCAAAAGAGGCCAGGACATACTCAACCGGGTTAGGAGCTACATCAGTTCCGCCAAGTGCTTCGGGCTCATCTACAATGATTTCAAAATTACGTGCTTTTACCCTTGTTGTTGCAGCGCTTTCGCTTTGCGCATCAATTTTAAATTTTAAATCACTCATTATATTATAATTTTTAACTGTTATACAAATAACAATACATTTATAACGATAACTTTTATTTGTTATTTTGTTAACAATACTGAACTGTTATCTAAACTCATCCCGCCCTGGCAGCCTAAACATTTGCATTTTTATTCAATCGTAACCTATCTATAAAAACCCGATAACGAAATTGCCCAGCAACTTTAAACTTTAAACTTCAATCACCCATATTAATTTTCCGTTAACCCGCAACCAATCACCACCCTCATCCATCTTGTAATTAAATCAAACATTCTGAACCATGAAACGAATTATTGCCTTAAGTTTATTAGCGCTGGCCTTCCTGTACGGTTGTCAGAAAGATGATGACAATGGGCTGTCACCTTACCGGATGGATGGTGGCGGCTGGGAAAAACCTTCCGGTGAACAGTATGAAGATTACGGTGAAAATCCTTTTCTAAATGTGGAGGATGAACCGCAATCAACCTTTGCCATTGATGCCGATGGCGGGTCCTATTCCAACACCCGCCGTTTCCTAAACCTGGGGCAAATGCCTCCAACAGCCTCCGTACGCGTGGAGGAGTACATCAATTATTTCACCTTCGATTATCCTGATCCATCCGGAGAGGCGGTTTCCATTAATTCGGAGGTTGCAAGCTGTCCCTGGACTGACGGCCACAAGCTGATGCGCATCGGCTTAAAAGGCGAAAACCTCGATACCCAAGAGCGTCTGCCTGCCAATATGGTGCTGCTGATCGATGTTTCAGGTTCCATGAGCACCCCGGAAAAGTTGGAATTATTGAAAAGCGGTTTCAAGACCTTTGTGGATCAGATCGGCCCTGCCGACCGCATTGCCATTGTCACTTATGCCGGTCAGGCGGGTGTTAAGCTCCCCTCCACGCACGGCGATGAAAAAAATAAGATCAAACAGGCCATTGATGAACTGGGTTCGGGTGGCAGCACTGCGGGTGCCGAAGGGATTATCACTGCCTACGAAATTGCCGAAGAGAACTTCATTCCCGGTGGCAACAACCGCGTTATCCTGGGCAGCGACGGCGATTTCAACGTCGGCCCCTCCTCTACCGAAGAACTGGTGGAACTGATCGAGGAAAAGCATGAATCGGGGATTTATCTTACCGTGCTGGGTGTGGGCTCCGGCAACCTGAATGATGCCATGATGGAGCAATTGGCCAATAACGGCAACGGTAATTATGAATACATCGACAATGTGGAACAGATGCGCAAGGTATTTATTTATGAATACGATAAATTCTTCACCGTGGCTAAAGACTGTCGCATACAGGTGAGCTTCGATGAAAATACAGTGGACGCTTATCGCCTTATCGGTTATGAGAACCGGGTAATGGATAATGAGGATTTTGATAACGACAGCACCGATGCCGGGGAGATTGGCGCCGGACAAACCATCACAGCCCTTTACGAGATCGTTCCCAAAGAAGCTTCGGTGCAACAGGGCCATTTTGCCAAAATACAATTCCGCTACAAATATCCCGATCAATCGAACAGCCGCCTGATGGAGCATGAACTTAATCATCAGATACAGCCGTTTGAAAATGCGTCGGAAAACATGCGCTTTGCCGCATCGGTAGCTGCTTTTGGTATGATCACAAAGGAATCGGAATACAAAGGCAACGCCACCCTCGACAAGGTATCCACCTGGGCGGAAAATGCCGTGAGCTATGATCCGCATGGCTTCCGGGATGAGTTCTTGTCGCTTGTACGCACGGCAGGCAGCATTGATTAGGCTGATTATGGCTACAAAGATCAGTAGTACTCCTTTATAAGTTGGCAATAAGCAGTTGGCAGTTGGCAAAGCCCGATTGCCAACTGCATTTTGCCAATTGCCAACTCAAACTCCGCCACCTAATCCCTCTCCGAAATTACCTTTTTCCTATCTTTACGCCCACTTTTTCCACTAAACTACGACAAGATGAAACGAAGCATGACTAAATAATTATTAAGACACACACGACAATGATTATTTAGTCATGCGTAGTTCCCTGTCTGCCAACAGGCAGGCATCCGACCATTAAAAATTAAAAAATAAACGGATGAAACATTTGACAATTTATGTGTTATTCCTTACCGGGATGATGATCCTGGCAAGTTGCAACGAAAAGACAAGTACCATGCAAGCACCCGATGCCGAGAAGAAACCGAAAAAACTCACAGCCCACGGCGATACCCGCATTGATAATTATTACTGGATGCGCCTGTCGGATGAGCAAAAACATGCCGAAAATCCTGATGCGCATACCCAGCAGGTCCTTGATTACCTGAAAGCAGAAAATGCCTATACCGAAGCCAAGCTCAAGCATACCGAAGATTTGCAGGAAAAGCTCTTTAATGAAATCGTTGGGCGGTTGAAGAAGGACGAAGCTTCGGTTCCCTATTTTAAAAACGGTTATTGGTATTACCGGCGCTACGAAGAGGGCAAGGAATATCCCATCTATTGCCGAAAAGCCAAAAGCCTGGAGGCCACCGAAGAGATCATGCTGGATGTGAATAAATTGGCCAAAGGGCATGATTATTATAGCGCGGTTGGACTGGAAGTAAGTCCTGATAACAAATTGCTGGCTTTTGGCGAGGATACCCTCAGCCGACGCATTTATACCATCCGATTCCTCAACCTGGAAACAGGAGAATTTCTGGATGATGAAATTGAAAACACCACTAGTTCGGGCGCCTGGGCCAACGATAATAAAACCTACTTCTACACCACCAAGAATAAAACCACCCTGCTTTCGGAAAAGATCTTCCGGCATAAACTGGGTAATCCACCAAATGCCGATCAAATGGTGTATCATGAAAAAGACCCGAGTTATTACATAGGGGTACATAAATCCCGTTCGGAGGAATATGTGATCATTTTTGAAAGCAGCACCCTTTCATCAGACTATCACATCCTGAAAGCCGACAATCCCACCGGTGAATTCAAGCGGTTCACTCCAAGGGAAGAGGTGCATGAATATGAGATAGAGCATTAT
>JAIPAP010000067.1 GCA_021740045.1 Bacteroidales bacterium | reverse complement strand
AGGCTATCGCCTGTGGTTAATACCGTTGAATCCCTTCGGGATTCGCATAACTCAACTAACAGAAATGCATTATCAATGTAAATGATCATGTCGTTTTACACGATTGAAATGCCCAATGATCGACTTTCGAGAAGCGGTTAAGGAGTTCTGGCTTCCTGGGATAAATAGGAAGCAATTCATAATCGCTTCACAGTCAAAATCCAACAAAAACTTGTCATTGGTAGGCTCGCCATAGGCAAGGCAAGGGAGTAATCTCCTTGATGTTTACCGGACACCAGTGTTTCTTTTCAACTAAAAAACAGCCTTCCAATAAAAATAAAGCCTCGAAATAGTTTTTCCTGGCTGTTAATTTATTGAATACCTGATCATTATTGTGAGTTATTTTCTTTCGTTATTTATATAACATTTGTATAATTAATAAACTCTATTTCTGTTAATATATTAACAAAGTCATCCTACCAATTTGGTAGGATAGGTAGTATAAAAATATAGCATGATGAAAAAATTAAATAGCTTTATTACAATTGCCATAGCACTGCTTATTTTACCAGTGGCAGGGCGGGCGCAAAAAACCTTACAAATCGACAAGAAAAACAGTGAGGTTAGAATTACTGGAACATCAACCCTGCACGACTGGGAAATAAATGTGGAAGGGTTTCACGGATCTGTTAAGGGTACAGTAGCTACCGAAGAACCCAGCATTACAGGTTCGGAGCTTATCTGCCTGGTAAAATCATTCGAAAGTGGTAAAAACAAAATGAATAACATTGTTTACGAGACACTACAGGCAGAAGAACACCCCAGGATTCGGTTTAATTACAAAAGAATCAAGCAAATACAGCCAACAAACATGGGTGATCAGATCAAAGTGGTAGGTGACCTTACCATTGCCGGTCAAACACGCGAGATGGAAATCACCATGGACAGCCGCCTGAAAGATGGGATGTTCAGTGTTTCCGGCTCGAAAACATTCAAAATGAGTTCATTTGGGATAGAGCCACCCTCAGTTATGTTTGGTACGATTAAATCAGGAGATAAAGTAACAGTTCATTTTTCAATTAATTACAACTAACAGATTTTATTATGAAGAAAACAGTAGTCTTATTCGCCGCTATTACATTTTTGTTTAGCTCGGCTTTTGCTCAGCAAACACCAGAAAACAAACAAGAAAAGAACAACGACAAAAAAGCCTTACAGTATTTCAGAGCCCCTGGATATGACGGGCTGAATGTGTTTGAAACACCTAAACAAACCGATGTGGAATTCGACGGTTTGGATGTACGTTTGGGAGGAGATTTTGCCTTACAGTTTCAGGGCCTCGACCATTCCAATGCTGCCGGTGCTCCCGAATTAATCCCCTTGGGTAGCAATATCAATTTGCCGGCAGCCAATTTAAATATTGATGTACAGCTACACAACGGCGTGAGGTTGCACATGAGAACCTACTTAAGCTCAAGGCACCATAATGAATCGTGGGTAAAGGGAGGTTATATCCAGATTGATAAGCTGGATTTCATACGCGAATCATTTGCCGACGACCTGATGGATGTACTCACGCTAAGAGCCGGTATGGATCAACCCAGCTACGGCGACGCCAAATACCGCCGAAGTGATAATGCCAAGGCTATCTATAATCCCTTTGTAGGAAATTACATTATGGATGCCTTTACTACAGAACCATTTCTTGAAGCCACATTCCATTTGAATGATTTCATCATTATGGGTGGAGTTACCAACGGCATGCTTCACCCCACTGTTAATAACTCTCAAACCGGCTGGGGTTCGGATAAATTCCAGGGAGAGATCGATGATTTGGCGCCTACCTATTATGGTAAATTAGGATTGGATAAACAGATCAATGATGACTTGAGAATGCGTTTAACCGGTTCGGTTTATACGGCACAAGGTACTGACAACGGCAATCACCTTTACTCAGGCGACCGAGCAGGAGCACGCTATTACAAGGTACTTAGTTATATTGCTCCTTCCGATTCTTCGGTGGTGACCAATTTCCGCAGTGGAAGATTTAATCCCGGCTTCAACAAAGAAACGGCTTTCCAGATCAATCCATTTGTTAAATACAAAGGGCTGGAGTTTTTTGGTGTATTTGAACAAACCACCGGTAGCAGCGGGCGCGAAAACCTGGAAAACGGAACATATACTCAGCTTGGAGCTGAGCTTCTATACCGCTTCGGCTCATGGGATCAGTTCTATATCGGAAGCCGTTTCAACAGTGTTTCCGGCCACGGCGATTATGCCTCGGGTAGCACCGCACCTGATAATAAAAGCGTAAACCGTCTCAATATTGGTGGTGGTTGGTTTATGACTAAAAATACCCTGGTAAAACTTGAATATGTTAACCAGAATTATGATGAAAACTTCACCAACCAACTTAAGGGGGCCAACTTTAGTGGTGCCGTACTCGAAGCGGTTGTTTCATTTTAATACATAAGAATTACTAGCAGGAAAAAAATAGGCCTGCTCATTTCGCACAGATTCAAGTTCTCAAACAAGCGTTGCGGCCGGTACTTACCGGCTTGCAACGCTTTTACTAAAATTATGAAACATTGGTTAATCGGCATTTCGGTATTCTTATTGGTAGCTCCACAAATATTGGCGCAAAAAAATCAGGTTGATATTGGCCTCTTATCCGAAAGTTGGTTGACTATCCGGGGCCAATCAAATATCAATACTTTTCAATGCCAGTATAGTTTTGGTAATGATGCCAATACAACGTACTTCATTGGCGACTACAATTCCGGAAAGCTGATCATCAATGATGTACAACTTAATATCCCGGTGCGGGAATTCAAGTGTGGAAACAAATTGCTCAATAAAGACCTCCAAAAAACCCTGGAAGCTAAGAAGCAACCTGCCATTGGTATTCATATCGAAAAACTAAAGATCGACCCTGATTCGCTATTAAATGCAGGAAACAAGGTATGGGCCAAATTAACAATAGCAGGTGTTGAACGGCTAAAGCAGATTGATTATTCAATTGATTTTATTGATAAGCGCATATTTTTGATGAAAGGATCCATTCAAATCGATATGGAATCATTCAAGATAGATACGCTAAAAAGATTCTTGGGGGCGATAAAAATTGAAGAGCAAGTAGGTGTTAGCTTTTTATTTAAATTTGAACATAAATATGAATAGCTACCTATGCGTTTAAACACAAAAGTAAGGTATGGTTTGCGGGCCATGGTCCAGATCGGACTTGATTCGGAAACAGGGATCTTGCAAAAAGACATTTCCCTGAAACAAGGGGTCTCCAATAAATATCTTGATCAAATCATTGCTCCGTTGAAAGCAAATGGCCTTATTGAAAAAGCCCATAATCCTCATGCAGGTTACATTTTAAGTCGTCCTGCCACACGTATTACAGCCTATGATATTTACAGGGCTTTCGAACCCGTGTTATCCCTTGTTCCCTGCATAGAAAATAATGACAAGTGCAAACGATTAAACACTTGTGCTACCGCTCAGTTTTGGAGCGGTCTTAACCGCCAGGTCAGGTCTTATTTCGAATCGCAAACCCTGCAGCAACTAATCGACCATCAACGGCAATTAAACCGGAAACAGGATCTATCGCAATGATAATTCCGGCTCATCAACGGCATAAAATGCTTTCCGCTTATACCGGTTTTGTGAATATATAGAGCTTAAAAAGGTCTCAACCCATAATATCCCCCCTTTTAAACCATTCCCCCTTCATCGTGTTGAATAATAAAGAATTAAAAAAGGGAGATGATCATGAGCAAGCCGATGAATGTTACCCAAAAACTGATTTCCAGCCATTTATTGGAAGGCACTATGGAACCGGGCAAAGAAATAGGCCTAAAAGCAGATCAGGCCCTACTCCAGGATGCTACAGGAACACTGGTTATGCTGGAGTTGGAAGCGATGAAACTCGACCGTGCTAAAACCGAAGTTGCCGTGCAGTATGTGGACCATAACCTGCTGCAAACCGATTACAAAAATGCCGACGACCATGAGTTTTTGCGCACAGCCGCCGCCAAATTCGGAATTTGGTTCAGCAGGCCCGGAAACGGCGTAAGCCACCCGGTGCACATGGAACGTTTCGGCATGCCTGGCAAAACATTGCTTGGCTCCGACAGCCACACCTGTGCGGCCGGTTCGTTGGGTATGCTTGCCATTGGAACCGGCGGACTGGATGTGGGGCTTGCTATTGCCGGTGAACCCTATTACGTAAAAATGCCCAAAGTACTTGGCGTTAAACTCACCGGCAATATGCCCGATTGGGTGAGCGCCAAAGATGTGATCCTGGAAATGCTCCGCCGCTATGATGTGAAAGGCGGACGAGGCTATATTATTGAGTATTATGGTGACGGTGTTAAAGATTTAACCGCCATGGACCGCCACGTTATCGCCAATATGGGAGCCGAGTTGGGAGCCACCACCACCGTCTTCCCTGCTGATGATGAAACCCGCCGTTTTATGCGTTCGCAGGAACGTGAAGATGATTTTTCGGAATTACTACCCGATGAAGGCGCCACATATGATGATTACGAAGAAATTAATCTTTCCGGGCTTGAGCCGCTCATTGCTACCCCCTCCAGCCCGGGTAATGTAGTCCCGGTAAGGGAAGTTGCCGGAAAAGAAGTCCATCAGGCAGTGATCGGTTCATCGGCCAATCCCGGCTTGCGAGATTTCTGGATCATAAGCGAGATCGTAAAGGGCCGCATGGTAAGCCCGCATGTTTCGCTGGACATTAACCCCACATCACGACAAATTATCCAAAACCTGGCCGACATCAAGGCTTTTGGTAAGCTCATGCAGTCCGGAGGCCGTTTTCACCAGTCCGGTTGTATGGGATGTATCGGTATGGGACAGGCCCCGGCATCAGGCAAGATTAGTTTGCGTACCGTGCCACGTAACTTCCCGGGCCGTTCAGGCACCCTGGATGACCAGGTTTACCTTTGTAGTCCCGAAACCGCTGCCGTATCAGCCTTAACAGGAAAGATCACCGATCCGCGCGATATGGAGAAACTTTACGACATGCAGTATCCGCACCTGGAATATCCCGAAAAGCAAATCATTAACCGGGAAATGTTAATTCCACCGCCCGAAAACAACCAGGATGTGGAAGTGATCAAAGGACCCAATATCAAATCCCTACCCGATCTTCAGCCCTTGATTGATGAATGCGAAGTCCCGGCAATCCTAAAGATGGAGGATAATATTTCCACCGACGAAATCCTCAGGGCCGGCGCTGAAGTGCTGCCCTTACGAAGCAACTTGCCCGAAATCAGTAAATGGGCTTATTACGTTATTGACCAGAACTTCCATAGCCGTTCGCTGGAAGCCCATGAAAACTATGGCGGACATGTGGTTGTTGCCGGAGATAACTATGCCCAGGGCTCCAGCCGAGAGCATGCTGCACTGGCACCGCGTTATCTTGGTCAGCGGGCGGTATTGGCTAAAAGTTATGCCCGCATCGGATGGCAAAACCTGGTAAACTTCGGCATTATCCCCCTGGAATTCAAAAACCCCGATGACTACAACACTATTGATAAAGATGATATCATCAGGTTGGAGAATATTAGCAGCAGTCTTAAAAAACGGGATACCATCAAGGCAAAAAACATGACCAAAAACAAAGAGTATGAAATGACCTACAGCCTGAGCGACCGGCAGATCGATGTTATGCTGGCCGGTGGTATCATTAACCGGTTTAAGGAGAAAAAACAATCCCCATAAATTCTACAGTCCCGAAAATTTCTAAAAATCAAAGATTTTGAATTTTCGGGACTTTACACTTTAAACTCCCCCTCTACTTAATAATCTTCCCAAGCCTCCATTCCCGAAGCTTTTTGTATATTTATTCCATGATAATAAGGGAAAAATATGCCAAGAAAAACTAAACTGCTGAATATCATTTTATTCGCATCATTTACCCTGGTGTTATTCTTGCTGTTGCTGCTTCCCTACTGTGAAATTCCTTCGTTCAAGGTTGAAGAAGCCAAACCCAAACTGGTGGTCGATTACCGGGCTATCGACAGCATTAAAGAAATCGTGCCCATACAGGACACCCTGGTCCCTCCTATTGTTTATACCAACACTATTTCGCTGCAAGGCCTGCCCATTGAACAAAAAAAGCAAAAGTTCATCGATATGATGCTGCCGGCTGTATTGGTCACCCAATACCGGATTGAAAAAAACCGGAACAGGATTATCGAGATCCATCAAAAAATGTTAAACAAAGAGTCCATCCCACGCGCAGACAGTGTTTTTGTTTATGAACGGCTTAAGATGTACAATGCCGAAACCATCAATGATTTGATCGAAAGGCTTAAGCCACACCCTACCAGCATTGTTTTGGCTCAGGGTGCATTGGAAAGCGGCTGGGGAACGTCGAGGTTCTTCCTCAAAGCCAATAACATATTCGGCATCTGGTCCTTCAATCCCAATGACAAACGCATTAGGGCGAGTCATAGCCGGGGAACGAGAGCCATTTACCTGAAAAAATACGACAACATCTCCCAGGGCATTTTCGATTATTATAAAACCCTGGCGCGGGTAAGTGTATATAAAGAATTCAGGAAAAAGCGTCTCGACAATAATGACCCGCTTGAACTCATACCCTACTTGTATGGTTATTCGGAATTGGGGGAAGTGTATATCAGCCGCTTGCGGAAGGTAATCAAGTACAATAACCTGACGAAATATGATGCATACCGGATTGATCCGGTATTTATTGTTAACGAACCAAAGTGATCCTTATGAAAAAAACAGCTATAATTGTTGTAATCGCCCTTATTCCGGCATTGATCTCTTGCCAGCCGTTTGCGGGTGATGCCTCTTATACCAAAGAGGATATTCATCGCGATAAAAGCACCGGTTCGGTAAGTTGCTTTGCCTATCACCGATTCGGAGATGACCGTTTCCCTTCAACCAACATCAGGATGGATGTTTTTGAAAATCAAATGCAATACCTTCATGAAAACCGGTATAGCGTGATGGCTTTGGGCGAAGCCTTGTTTCTGCTCAGTAATGGAAAGGAATTACCACCGCGTGCGGTCGTCCTCACCATTGATGATGCCTACAAAACTTTTATAACCAATGCATTCCCCGTGTTAAAGAAGTATGGTTTTAAAGCAACGTTGTTTGTAAGCACCGAAACCATTGGCGGTGGCGATTATATGAGCAGGGAAGATATTAAGAAGGCTTACGAATATGGGATTGAAATAGGCAATCACTCCCATTCCCATGCTTATTTTTTAAATCATAAAGACTCATTAAAGCATTACTTCAAAAGCGATCTGGAGAAAGCGAACCGGATACTAAAAGAGATCACCGGCGAAAAGCCCCGTTTGTATGCTTATCCTTATGGAGAATATAACCTGGCCATGCAACTGGTGGTAAAGGAAGCCGGTATGAAAGCTGCTGCCGCCCAAAAGTCAGGCGTTTTATATGCCGGCGCCGACCGCTATGCCATTCCTCGTTTTCCCATGGGTGGCCCGTTTGGCACTTTTAACGGATTCAAGAATAAACTGAAGATGAAACCCTTGCCGGTGCTTACGGCCAAGCCTCAATCGCCGGTTTTTGAACAAAATCCGCCTGAGCTGCAACTTGAAATTGAAAGCGGTCAAATCAATTCAGATCAAATACAATGTTTTGTAGACGGCCAAAAGACCTGCACCATTGAAAAGGAAACCAGTGGCCAAACATTGACCCTAACCATTCAAAATCAGGATTCTATGCAGGGAAGACGCACGCTTTATACCATCACTGCTCCCTCCAAAGATGGTAAGAGCTGGCATTGGTACAGCCATCTTTGGGTGGATACGGAGGTGGAAGAATGAGCGCGGGGCGCAGAGCGCAAAGCGTGGGGCGAAGAGCCGGGAGTATAAGGCATGCATTAGGCACGGCGGGTAGGTAGGCAGAGACTAAAACGATTGATTAAAATGTATAGAAAGATTATTCTCATTGGAGTTATTCACTTGGCAATCATTATGATCGTCAATGATCTTATGTTTACATTGCATTTTGCGGCATTATACCCGTTTCTCAGTAGTTTCTGGTTTCTTCCACGGAATTCTGACCTGGTTAAGCATCTCAAAATAATCGTTCTTTTCATTTTACCGGTTTCCATACTGAACATAGGATTATTGGCAATGGTAAACGGAATGCCGGTAAGCAACATAGTCCGTCAATCCTTCCTGCTGGCGTTGCTTTTTTCCATAACCCTGTCAGGTGGAGCTTTTCTTTTGGGAATAATACTGAATCGTGTAATTAAGCAAAGAGATACCCGGATAAACATATTGATCATGATCATAGCATCGGTTCCAAGCATATTAGCGGGGGCTGCCGGTTGGCCTGCACAATTCTCCCTGGCCGGCTTTTTCTTTATTACCGGAGGTTTTATAAGTTATATCCTTATCGGTGAATACAAGCTTCACCATTTATTAACCCTAATTTTACCACTCTTTCTTTTAATGGGAAGCTTAGCCCTAATCAACAATAAAAATACCGTTTACCCTATTGTTCTTATTATCCCCATCAGTGCTTTAATTGGATACGGATTAGCCCGGTTATATAAAAGGAAGAAACAAAAGATATTTTATCCGTTGGTAATTATGTATTTGCTGTTTCTGGGTGCCGGTTATGCTGGTATGGAAAATTGGGTTGTCTATGTTGTGAACCGGAAATATCAACAACAGGAAGTTCAGGCAATAGATTTTAAATTCTACAAAGAAGATGGGACGGTGATAACACCCGCCTCGATAAAGGGAAAAGTAAGTCTCTTTTATTTTTGGTCCACCACTTGCGGGGTATGCTATAAGAAATTCCCGGAGGTGAATAAGTTGTATAAGAAATACAAGGACCATGATAACATTACCTTCTATACTGTCAATGTTAATGTACAGTCCAGGGATACCGCGATGAATATGCAGGAGCATATCCGGGCAAAAGGATATGCGTTTCAAGTGTTGGAAGTCCCCTTGCGGGATAAAGCCAAGCTCATGAAAAGTCTTAAGTTCAATACATTTCCCTATGCCCTGTTAATTGACCCTGATGGAAAGGTGCTACATAGAGGCTTGTTCACCACCAATCCGTGGGTTTTTATACATAATATGGACAGGAGGCTGGCGGAGGCAGTTGGAGGGGGTGTTTCCAAAGAGTAAAGAAATCACTTAAGGCACCGTCGCGGTAAATCCTTCCGCCAAAATAATCGGTGGTTACGGTAGTTCCTGCTGTCAACACTTCTTTCTTTAGTTTGCACCCTGTGGCGTCGCAAAAATAGGTGATTTTATCATTCGGTCCAAAAATGATTTCATTGAGAGAAAAACGGGGTCGCATCACTTATACAACCTTCGGTATAAAGGTCACCTAGGGTTGACCTTTGCTGATGCAATATTTCAAATGAAAATGACTGTTTTTACAAACTAAACCAAATTGTCCGATTTATAGGGACTATATCAATATCTATTCCTTGTAGTGACTACATATACCCCTTCCGAACTGGCAACTTTATTGTTTCAAAGAACTTTCTATCACTAAACTACTAATCATCTTCCTCAAAATCTAACTGTAATTTTTCAGGCACCTCCAATTTTTTCCGTTTCTTTAAATATTCTTCTTTGGAATAAGGACCGAATACATTTGAATATTTTGCAACTTGATTTATACTATCAAATCCGATATTTTCACAACTCTTAGTTTTATCAATTATCCAATACTGCTTAACAGAACTATTCTTAAATGCCTTATTGAATTCTGCATAGGTCATAGTATCTCTTCCAGAAATACTATTAAATGGTCTTTGGATTATTAAAACAAAAGCAGAATCATACGCATAGTCTAGAACATGACGTCGAACAACTATAGTATTTTCAGAATTTATTACAGATAAGCCAAATTTGCCTTCGTGAAAAAACTTATACCCACTACCTAAATCTGGGTGGTTTGAAATTAAATCTGAACAACCTGTTGCAATCAGAATCATCGTTGTATATAAAATTAATTTTTTCATAGTTTTATCTTGGTATAGTGGTAGTTCCATGGAAATTAACATCAAAAGGACCTCCAAAAATAAAAGGAACAACAGGTGTCAAAGGTGTAATAGGCATTAAAAAAACATTGTAATTTATACCTGCACCAATAACATTGCCAACATTTCTTTCTAATGTAGCCGCCCTGTCAATTAATGGAGCAAAATCAAAACGAGCAGATTCATCTGAAATAATTGAGAATTGATTGTTCCCATGTGCCCTCATTCTAACTCTTCCAAATGCTAATCCTGCAATGCTTAATGAATTTTTACGAAACAATTGTACTCCTCTAATATCTCCTGCTTCCATTCCAACTAGTCCAAGGTCTCTTTGCGTTGCTCCGCCAAAATCAACTGATGACATATTTATGTCTAAAGCTTTACCTCCTCCTATTTGGAAATGAGTATAAAGCCCTGCTAACGAAAGGTCATCTCCTCCCGAACTGGCAGCATCACTATCTTCTCCTTCCCCCTCTTCAACATCATCCTGTCCATTTCCTTTCTTTTTTTCACCTTCGGAGGATTCAACTTCACCAAGGTTACCGGTGGATTGGGCTTGCCTGCGGTCATTGGGGGTGATGTATCTCATACCCCGGTATTTGCTTCGCCCACTTAAATCGGTGTCGTCATAATGGTTTCTGTCAATATCCTCTTCCTCAAAATTTGCTTCACCTTCCTCATCCTCATCGAATTGGTCCTCCCCGCCCATACCCAGAAAATCGGTAAAGCGCACCGGGTTGTTATAGGCGTATAAATAGGGTGATTGGAAAGAATAGTTCTCCGCCAGGGGGGCAACAGAGGGGAAACGGGCTATAGCCGGGTCGTAAAATCTTTTTCCGTAATCTTCATAGGAACTACCGGTTTTCACAATCTTACCTTCCCCGGTGGAAATTTCACTCAAGGCCCCGTCGCGGTAGATCCTTCCGCCAAAATAATCGGTGATTACGGTAGTTCCTGCTGTCAACACTTCTTTCTTTAGTTTGCACCCTGTGGCGTCGTAAAAATAGGTGATTTTATCATTCGGGCATACAGACCGCACCCCAAATCCTACCTACTACCTACTACCAACTATTTCTCCCCCTCCAACGCCCTCAACCTTCTCAACAACGGCGGATGGGAATAGTGTACAAAAACATAAGCCGGATGGGGGCGCAGGTTGCTCAGGTTTTTAACCGAAAGTTTCTTTAAGGCATCTTGCAGGGGCTGGGCTTCATAGTTTTTGGCGGCAAAGGCATCGGCTTGGTATTCGTGCTTGCGCGACATAATATTCATCAGAATACCCAGCAGGGTTGATAAGGGGGAATACAGCAGGCCAAACGCCAAAATTCCCATATGGAAGCTGCCTACTTCTGCGCCTAAGGCTTTGGAAAGCACCGGATCGCTGATAAACCAGGAAAGGATAAACAGCATCAAACCGGTTTGGGCAAGTGAGACCACCACATTCACGGTGGTATGCTTTTTCTTGTAATGCCCGATCTCATGTGCCAATACGGCCACCAGCTCTTTTACCGTATGTTCATTGATGAGGGTATCGAAAAGGACAATGCGCTTTTTGGATCCCAGGCCGCTGAAATAAGCATTGGCCTTGGTGGACCGTTTGGAGCCGTCGATCACAAAAATATTCTGCAGCTTAAAGCCCACTTTGGAAGCGAAATTCTCAATGGATTTGCGCAAATCACCTTCCTCAAGCGGGGTTTGCTTATTAAACAGCGGAACGATAAGGGTGGAATAAAACATGGTAAGAAAGATGGTAAAAAGGGCAATGGCGCCCCAGGCAATCACCCAAAACCAGCTTCCGGTGGATTGGTATATCCAGACAATAAGGGCTAGCAAACCACCGCCAAGTATGGCTCCTATAAACCAGCCTTTGATCTTGTCGAGGATAAAGGTTTTAGGCGTGGTTTTGTTAAAACCGAATTTCTCTTCAATCACAAAGGTATCGTATATGGAAAAAGGTGTGGAAAGAATATCGGCCGCTAACCCCAGGATACCGAAAAACAACAGGGCCATTAAAATGGGATGGGTGGACCATTGACGGACCGTTTCATCCAGCCAGGCAAAACCACCTAAAAACAATATCAATAACATGGCAATGAGCGAAATGGTGCTGGTTAAAAAACCAAAACGGGTATTCACCTTATGGTAATCCTGCGAACGCTTGTATTCCTTTTCATCATAAATCCCCTGCAACTCCTGAGGAAGCTTGTCGCTCCAATAAGTCATGTTGAGGTATTCCAGGATGCGCTCCAGCAAATAGCTTGCAACAATAATTACAACAATGATATAGAATAGTGTTTGTGCCATAAATCTCCGGTTTTAGTAATGCAAAGATGCAAAAGAAAAATTAGTTCTAATTTCAAGTTGAAAGTTTCAAGTCCCGAAAATTCAAAAATCTTTGATTTTTATGAATTTTCGAGGATGCCCGAAAAAATATGAAATCGAAGATTTCTGTTTTTTCGGCATTTTAAAGTTATGCCTTGCGATTATTACACTGTATGCATTGTATATAGGTTTTTTTTTCCTTAATTTTCGCGAAGGATCAGGTTAAACCTACCATTTCGTAATCTGCAACCCACAACACGGAATCCGAAATCCGAAATCCGAAATACGGAACCCGAAACCCGCAACAACTTAGCAACGCATTAATCCTTAATTAAAATTAAACCCTTCCGCCTGCCCGGTGCTGCCTACACATACCCCATTATCCAATAGGCCAGGTAGCCGACATACTCGTGGATGAGCAGGCGCCAAAAGATCAGGCTGTCGAGGTTAGGAACAAAAAGATGTTCGTAATTGTATAAACGATGGCCAACCATCTTGTTAGTAGAATATGGCTTTACTGAAAAACCCACTTTTTCATAGCAAGCCAAAGCACGCTTCATGTGTACAGCCGAAGTAATAAGCAGATAGGTGTGATCATCATAAGCATCGCCCAGTAATTCCTTGGTGTTTATGGCGTTTTGATGGGTGTTATTCGAAACCGAATCCACCAGGATATCCCCGGCCGGGATCCCGATATCAACCAGGAAATCTTCCATATAAGCTGCTTCATATACCTCGGTATAGATCATATGCCCCGAACCACCTGAAACAATGATCTTCTTTATTCTGCCTTCCTTATAAAGATCAACGGCCTGGAGAAGGCGGTCGGCATTGCTTCGAAAGATCAGGCGATCATTGCTTTTATCGATATCGATAATATCACCTCCCAATACGATACCGGCCGGGTATTGTGCCGCCAACTCATTATCAGGGGTTACCGGAACTTCCCATTTCCGCATGAATTCATCTACAATAAAATGATTCATCAACAGGTAGGTGAAGATGACGGTAAATAGCAGAAATCTTTTTGACCTCCTTGGGTTTTTAATCAACAAGGCAATTACCATCAACAGTAAAATCCAGAAAACCGGGGCTAGGAGATAGGATGCTATTTTGGAGATGTAAAAAAACATAGCCGTTGCACTTAGTAAGCCCCTCCCCTTTTACGCATAAACCACTCAAAGGCAAGCAAGGCCAAAATAACAAAAAACAACCACTCCAAGCTCACCAGGTCTTCATAGCGTTCACGGCCGTAGCTTAAGGTCTTCACATCATCACGTTGGTTGATCATATCAGGCAGCTGATCCAGGTTTGCGGGATAAAGCATCTCACCATCATGACGTTGCGCCAGGCGATACATCAGGCCGTGATCGGCAATGGTTTTAACCGTTTCGATGTTGAGCGGGGAAACTGAAAACTGCCCGTTGTCCGTAAACACTTCTTCTCCCAGGGTAGTACGGGCTTGCCATGTATAATTACCCACCGGAAATGTTCCTGCTTTCAAGCGATAAGCGTTACCTGTCCGGCTAAAACCAAAGGGATACTGCTTTCCTTCTTCATCTTCAATGGTTAATTCCACTTCCGGCTCATTCACCAGTTCATAGCTGGCATTGTATAATTCAGCCTCAAATGTTACCGCCCGGTTTTCGAGATAATTATTTTCCGCCATCACCCGGAAACGCTTCTTTTCTTCCTTTACGGAGAGGTATTGGATCATTTTGTTGATGATCTCATTAAAAGCCTCGTGATTCCGCTGTTGCGAATAATTATACAACCGCCAGCGCCACAAGCCTTCCCCGGCAATTACACCGGTTTTCCGGCCACTGCTTTCGTTAAACACCACCAGCGGCTTATCGGTGGTAACGCTTCCAATTTGTTGGTGCATGAATACCCGAGCTGAGTTGGGCATCTGATAATCGGCAAATGGGCTGATCAGGGGTGGGTATTTTTTAACAGCAGATTTGGCCGAATTGCTGATGTTGAACAAGGCAAATCGTTCATTAACCACCGGCAATGCTTCATTTTGCTGGTCACCCTGGATAACGATGCGCAATCCGGTATTCAGCCGGTTAAAGGCTACCAGGTTGGTTTGTGTCCCAATAACGAACAGCACCGGAATATCAGCCTGCATTACCTGCTCTATTTTCCGGCGGTTAAGCGGATTGCCCGGCGGCAATTGATGCAGGATCACCAGGTTGTATTCTTCGGTGTTACCGCCAAATTCATCAATATAAGTCGATTCTATTTCGTAATTGAAATTCCCTGAAATGGCTTCCTTAATGGCTTTGATGTCAGGGTGCGGGGTATTGGCCAGTAACAATATTTTTTGCTTTCCTTCCAGCACTTCAATAAACACTTGCTTGCTATTGTTGGCCGTACTACGTTCATTACCGACTGCTTCAAGCTGCACATCGTATCTTTTCAGTCCCTTTTCCCCGGCTTCAAGCTGAAAGGAAACCTTGGTCGAAAACTGATCGCTGGTGATTGTAATTTCCTTTGAATACAAATTCTTACCCTCGCTGCTTACCGTAAGACTCACCCGTTTTCCTTTCAGGCGGTTGGCCTGCACGATCGCTTCCATAGGAAATTTGTTTCCCGAATAGGCGATGCGATTAGAGTTCACTTCCGTCAGGATAAGATCGCGTGGCAGGGTTGTATCACCCAAAGCAACGGTATAAACCGGGAACTCCAGATTGCGTGCGGAATAAACCGGATTCATGCCCCGGTTATAAATGCCATCGCTGGCAAGAACCAATGCCCCCACATTGCGGTTAGTAAAACGGGTGCGTAAGCTCTCGAACAGTTCATCAAAATTGGTTTGCCGCCCGGTAAAATCTTCGGGCAATCCTTCGTTCACCTCTTCGCCAAAGGAATAGGTTTTCACCTCATATCCTTCCTCCAATTGACCAGCTACCTGCTGAAGTCGCTGCAGGTATTCGGAATTATAATAGCTCGAATCACGGTTGGTCACCACCGAACGGGTGTTATCCTGGGCGATCACCACAATGGGCTTTTCTTTTACCTCAGATATGGTTTTCACCAAAGGGGATAACAGCAAAAATGCGATAATGGAAACAGCCACAAAACGGAATGTTGCCAACATCCATCGCAAACGCGCCGAAAATTCATTATCCCGTTCCCGGTAATACAGGATAAAGGCATACAAAGCCCCTCCGACAAGGCAGAGGGGAATAAACCAGGGTGATTGTTCGGTTAAGATCTGGATATTCAAGCTAATGTTTTATTTTTTGATAATATGCTTTTATGTGTGCATCCCGCCACAAACGCTGATCACCTGACCGGTAACGTAATCGGAAAGATCAGAAGCCAGGAAAACTGCAGTTTTGGCAACATCTTCCGGTGTTCCCCCACGTTTTAGCGGAATAAATTTAGTCCATTCATCCTTCACTTTTTCATCGAGCTGTCCGGTCATTTCGGTAATGATGAAACCGGGAGCTATGGCGTTGCAACGGATATTGCGCGAACCCAGCTCACGGGCCACCGATTTGGTAAAACCGATAATTCCGGCCTTGGATGCTGAATAGTTTGATTGTCCGGCATTGCCCTCGATGCCCACCACCGAGCTCATATTGATTATGGAGCCTTTGCGCTGCTTTAGCATGGTTCGCTGTACAGCTTTGGTGAGGTTAAACACCGATTTCAGGTTAATATTGATCACTGCATCCCAATCCTGCTCGGTAAGGCGCATCAACAAGTTATCCTTGGTAATACCGGCATTGTTAACCAAAATATCGATGGTATCGAAATCATTCAGTATGTCCTTTACCAATTCTTCACTTCCCGAAAATGAGCTGGCATCCGATTCATAGCCTTTGGCCTTGATGCCTGTTTCATTCAGCTCTGCTTCCAGCTTTTCCATGTCCTCATTACGCTTCAGGTCGGTAAAGGCGATGTTTGCCCCCTCCTGCGCAAATGTTTGGGCAAGGGCTTTTCCAATTCCGCGTGAAGCACCTGTGATCAGTGCTGTTTTTCCTTCTAATAACTTCATATTCTAAAGGCTTTATTTGTTTTGCCAAAAATAAGAAAATATTGCGAGGGAGCAGGTAGGACGCAAGTGATGGAAAGTAAAATTGAGATTGGAGTTTCAATGTCGTTCAGTTAACGCTGTCAAGTCTTTAGACGTTGACAGGTTAGTAGTATGGCAGACTTGTCAGCGCGCAAAGCTCCTGACAACGTCAAACTAATATAGATGACAAAATAAATTTACTTAACTAAACGACATTGATTGGAGAATGTAACCTTTATGCTACAATTTTGCCCTGGTCATATAGCCCTGAATTAATATTACCGGACTCCAATATATCCTTTAGAAACCCGATTATTCTATCTACTGTTGCTTTATCCATTCTTGTATTTCCTGTGTTTTATTCAAAATTTCCTGTGTTCGTTCATTAGTATATTCACGATTTACCTTATACATGAATAAATGGGCCAACTGTTTCAGTTCGTAGCTGGTAGCTCGTGGCTTGTGGTGGGTCCAACTTTTTAGCTTACAGGGCGCAAAACCGCTGATGGCTGGAAGCGAGCATTTTGTATTTATGCAAGCCTTCTACGAGCTACCAGCTACCAGCTACCAACTACCAGCCAATACCTACACCCATTTCACCAAACCGAAATCCTGCCGGTGCGGGAGGTGCTTGTTTTTCGGGAATACCCTGAACACATAATCATACATGCCTGAGCGGGTTGTCGGGATCTCACAGGTGAAGGTTACCACACTACCCTCCACATTACTTTGCTTTAGTTCTTCCTGGTGGATGATCTCGTGCTCTTCGCTATCCTGTTTCTTGTTGCCGAATATCACCTCTATGCCGATGTCTTCGGGGTTAAGGTTTGCGATATCGAGCTTAACCCCGGCATTGAATTTCTCACCCAGACTTAATGGCCGGCGCACAGAATAAGGCACATCCACGGAAACCACCTCGATATTATCCCATTCCCGCATAACTTTACGTTTCCAGGCAGAGATGTGGCGACTTAATGCATAATTGTTGGCCTCCAGCTCCTGCGAGCGCTTATACAACTTGTTGTAATAAAAACTGATATAATCATTCAGCATTCTCCGGGTAGTGTAATGCGGAGCAATACCGGCAATGGAGTTCTTGATGAATTCGGTCCAGCGCACCGGGATATCGCGCTTATCACGCTCATAAAACTGAGGCACGATTTCATCCTCAAGAATGCTGTAGATGGTTTCGGCATCAAGTGCATCCTGAAATTGTTGATTGGCATAAGTACGGGCCTCCTGTATAGCCCAACCGGCTTCGGGTTTATAACCTTCGGCCCACCAACCGTCAAGTACACTAAAGTTGAGGATACCATTAAAAAGCCCTTTTTCTCCACTGGTTCCTGAGGCTTCCAAAGGACGAGTAGGAGTGTTCAGCCAAATATCGACGCCCGTAAGTAACATTTTAGCTAAGGCAATGTCGTAGTTTTCCACAAAAATGATCCGGCCCTGGAATTCGGGCTTTTTCGATACTTCAATGATCTTCTTGATCAGCCCCTGACCGGCTTGATCATGAGGATGGGCTTTACCGGCAAAAATGAATTGCACGGGGCGTTCTTCGTTGTTAACAATTTCTGCCAAACGCTCCAGGTTGCTGAATAACAAGTGGGCCCGTTTGTAGGTAGCAAATCTCCGCGCAAAGCCAATGGTTAATGCATTTTCATCAATGGATTCCATGATGCGGAAAATGATCTTGGGATTTTCTTCCCGCAGGGTCATATCGTTGGTGAGGCGCTCTTTGAGATAATCAATAAAGCGCTTTTTCATTTGTTTTCGCAGCTCCCAAATTTTTTCGGAGCTAACTTTCTGTATTTTTTCCCAATGCGAAGGATTATCCTGTTCGTCAAGAAAGCCATCACCAAACTGCTCCCTGAACAACTGTTGCCATTCCTTGGCTGCCCATGTAGGATAATGAACACCATTGGTTACATAACCAATGTGCAGTTCATCGGGGAAATAACCTTCGTAAAGCTTGTTGAACATATCACGGGAAACCTTTCCGTGAATCTGGCTCACGCCATTTACCTCCTGCGATAGCTTGGCAGCCAGCACACTCATGGAAAAATGCTCTTCGGTATTGCCTTCATGGTAACGACCCAGGTCCATAAAACCTTCCCAGCTAATGTTCAAACGATCGGCGTAATGTGGGATGTAGGCCCTTATCATATCCTCGCTGAATTCATCATGCCCGGCTGGCACCGGAGTATGCGTGGTAAATAGGGTCGATGCTCTTATGATCTCGACACTTTGCTCGAAAGAGAATTTCTTTTGATGAATAAGCTTACGCAAGCGCTCGATGCCGATAAAAGCGGAATGACCTTCGTTGCTGTGGAACAGATCGGGGTTAATTCCAAGGGTATCCAACATGCGGATACCGCCGATTCCAAGCAACAGCTCTTGTTTAAAGCGGTTATCCCAATCACCACCGTAGAGTTGATGGGTAACCTGCCGGTCTTGAGGCTGGTTATCGGATATGTCGGTATCGAGCAGATAAAGCGGAATTCTTCCGATATCCACGCGCCAAACCCGTGCATAAAGATTTCTTCCCGGCAAGGCAATGCTTATCCTTACCCATTCATTCGACTTATCGCGAACCGGATGCAAAGGCAGCTCACTGAAATTCTGCTTGTGGGTATTGGAAATCTGATCACCGAACAGGGAGATGCTCTGGACAAAATACCCATAGTGATACAACAGCCCCACTCCGATCATGTCCACATTAACATCGCTGGCTTCCTTCAGGTAATCACCGGCCAGCATGCCGAGGCCACCCGAGTATATTTTAATAATGTCATGAAGGCCATACTCCATGCTGAAATAAGCGATTTTAGGCGCCTGTTTTTCCTTACCTTTCTCAAGGTAATCGAAAAACTGCTTGCTCACGCGATCGAATTTGGCTACAAAATCCTCATCCCTTTCTAATTTTTTCCACTGGGCATAGGTTAATTCCTCCAACAGCACAACGGGATTATGGCCGGTTTTCTCCCAAAGCTCCGGATCGATCATTTCGAACAGCTCTCGGGCTTCATAATTCCACGACCACCAAAGGTTTTTCGAAATGTCGCGCAAGGAAGCAAAGCGCTCCGGTATACTCGATTCGATATAAATATGCTTCCAATGGGGTTGGGTGGGGCGCAGCTTTTGCTCGTAATAACCCGGTTCACTCACCTGCTTATCCTTGAACAGATGAAAACGATCTTCTACCTTTTGCAAGGCTTTTGAATAGGCTTCATCATAATGATGCAGGAAGTTTTTCCACAAGGCGATGCGTGATATTTCAAAGGCCTTTTTGCGGGCTTTTTCCCGTGCCTTTTTATCCATCAGGTTATATTCCACCATGAATTTGGTGATGGCTTCCGCTACTTCACCGTGGTTATGGTCGGTACGTTCGATAATGCGAATACCGTTATCAGGTTCATCCACATGGGAATTCACCCATATTCCAAAGCCTGCAAGCGAAGTGGTGACTGTAGGAATGCTAAATGCGAGGCTTTCAAGCGGTGTATAGCCCCAGGGTTCATAATAGGAAGGAAATGCCGAAACATCCATACCTATGAGCAAGTCGTAATAATCCATATCGAACACACCATCACCGCCATCGAGGTAGGAGGGCACAAATATAATCTTCACCTTATCATCAGGCTGATTGTGAAGCCCCGAATCCTTTATCTTTTTGAGGATAGGATCCACATCAGGGTCGTGCAGTTCATGAGTAAGAAAAGCATTTGTAATGGCATCACCTTCCGGTTTTATCTCCAGGCGTTTTAACAGATCCGTTTTGGGTCCCAGATGATTGGTGGGCACCGTAATAAATCCCACAACGGGAGTCTTCAAATCAGGCGATTGATTTAGTTTAGCCAGGGATTCGATGTACAGATCGATCCCTTTATTGAAAAACTCATAGCGCCCGCTATTGATGGTTAACTGGGCATTACCGGGAATTTCCGTATTGGTTAATGCCGAAGCTACCTGCAGCAGCTTTGCACGGGCTTTCTCCCGCTTGTTGTTAAAAACTTTTTCATCCGGCACAAAGGAATCATCAAAGCCATTTGGTGTTACCAAATCCACATCCCTGTTAAGAAACTGTTTGCATTCCTTAGCCGTAAGCTCACTCACGGTGGTAAACACATCCGTTTCGCGGGCAGCCGTTGATTCAAGGGAATACTTCGCCAGCACGTTGAGCTTTTTGGCCATGGTAAGGCCATCGTAGTTTTCAAGCTCGCTGTAAAGAGGCATGTTGTTGCTCGAAATGGTGCGACCCAAAACAGTAGCATGGGTGGTAAAGGCGCAACCCACTTGTGGAACTTTGTCCTTTAGGTATAACACGCCCATGCCGGTCATCCATTCATGAAACTGGGCTACTATGCGGTCTTGCGCCGTTAAATGAAACTCATAAAAGCTCTCGATAAGTTGTGCCGCCGCATAACCGAAGAGGGCCGGCTCAATGTAGTCCCACTGTCCGGTAAGGGAATCAAGCTTGTATTTATCCCAATACTCGGCAAAAATTTCATTCTTCTTCGAAAAATACGGTGTGAAATCTACCAGCACCACCACCGGGCGGCCTTCGGTATTCCAACGTCCAATCCTTAGGTTCAGGCCTTCGCTTTCGGCCTTTTCACGCCAGCTACGATAGATGGTATTGTCTTCTATAAAATCGGGGTTCTCGCGTGTTTCCTTCCACACATCCGGCCCGATGAGGATATAATTATCTCCAAATTGTTCTACCAACCGGTTGGCCTTGGTGGAAAGCACCGTATAAATGCCTCCTACCTTGTTACATATCTCCCAACTGGTTTCAAATAAATAATCGGGTTTCATCATATTATTCTTTCCCATAGTGTTCTTCATTTAATCCATATCATACTATTAGCTCACATCCCAACAGAACTACTTCCATGGACATAAGCAATTTTCCATTTTAATAACAATCAAATGTTACAACAGTTTCCTGATTTCGGTTTCGATTTTTTTCCGGTTAATGGTAATATCTCCTTTGGAAACTTTTTTCAGATTCTCTTCCATTTTATTAAGCTTATCCGAAGCACGCTTTCCAAGATTCTTCACGATCTTGTCCCGTACTTCACCACGAGCTTCAAAAAGGGCATGTGCCAATGTATCCACATCGATGTTTTTCAAAATTCTCTTGATATCGGTATTGGGCAGAAAATCAATCTCATCGAAGGTATAGGCTGATTTTTGCTTATTGGGTTTTTTACGGGCAGTCTCTTTATTTGTTGTTGTACCTGCCTTCAGCCCTTTTTCCGCTTTTCTGGCAGCGGCTTTTGCAGCAGGTTGTTCCTGACTGGTTGGCGCTTTGTTTTTCGACGACCTCTTAGCCGTTTCCTTTGCAGCAGGTTTTTCAGTAGATTCGGTTACAGCCTGCTTTTTCGAGCTGTAGCAATACTCATCCACCCTGATCAAAAAGTCGGAAAGGATGTTCATATAGTTCATAAACGCCTCATATGGCGAAGGATATGGATTGAAATACTTATGCACATCGCCATCGGAGAACCATTTGGTGCACATGTAGTAAAAATGATCACTGGCTTGCAAATGATTCCATTCACGCAGGAGTTCGGCATCATCACAACCCTTCATTTTATCTTCAATAGCGTATAACTTTTCAAAGGCTTCTTCCTGCAGGTCGTTACCGCGCCAGGCCGTAATGTCACGCTCCTCGTCGGCCCAGGAAGTGGAATACGGCACATGAACGGCCGAAACGGGCTGCAAACGGGCTGCTACTTGTTGCGGAGTCTCAAATTTGAAGTCAGTGCTTTTGAACACCTGACCAGGTAATGCTTTCAGGAAATCGAAAATGCCAGTTTCTTTCCATTGGTGTTCGCCAAAGGTTTCATAATCCATAAACAAATTCACTACTTCTTCTTTCTTATCCACCTGTTTGAGCCAACGGGCATATTTTTCGGCGGTAAGCGGCCATTCATCCCAGGTTTGCAGCGAAAACCGGAACGCAATATCATCGCTCATGCGGAAGTTACGCAGCAGTAATCTCAATTTAGGGTTGATGTTATTGCAATACAGGAAGTTGGGACTTTTCCAGCCAAGGACATGCTTGGCGCCTTCGGCCAGCATAAGCTTATAGCCCATATCGGAAACCGTTTTACCGATCTCATCGGAATAGATCAACTCTGTATTGCGAAAAGTAGTGGGCTTAACGCCAAACAACTCCTCCACTTTATTGCTGTGGCGCTTTACCTGCCGCTCAAATTCCTCGCGGCTTACCAATGAAGAAAGTGAATAAGCATAAGTCTCTGATAAGATCTCAAACCAACCGGAATCGACCAATTCTTTAAAGCTGAC
>JAIPAP010000066.1 GCA_021740045.1 Bacteroidales bacterium | reverse complement strand
ACACCTATATTTACCCACCGCTTCCTTCGATGCGGATCATTTCCGATATCTTCGAATTTACTTCGAAGAACATGCCTAAATTCAACTCCATTAGTGTAAGCGGTTACCATATGCAGGAAGCCGGTGCCACCGCCGATATTGAGTTGGCTTACACCCTGGCCGATGGCCTGGAATACATCCGCGCCGGTATTGATGCCGGTTTGAAGATCGATGATTTTGCCCCGCGTATTTCTTTTTTCTGGGGCATAGGCATGAACCATTTTATGGAAATTGCCAAAATGCGCGCAGGACGTTTGCTCTGGGCCAAGCTGGTGAAGGAGTTCAATCCGAAGAACCCCAAATCCATGGCCTTGCGGACTCACTCGCAAACCTCGGGCTGGAGCCTCACCGAGCAGGACCCGTTTAATAATGTAACCCGTACTTGTGTAGAAGCTATGGCCGCAGCCCTGGGACATACCCAAAGCCTGCACACCAATGCCTTAGACGAAGCCATTGCCCTGCCCACCGACTTTTCAGCACGCATTGCCCGGAACACACAGATCTACTTGCAGGAAGAAACCAATATCACCAAAGCAGTTGATCCGTGGGCCGGGTCGTATTATGTGGAGCGTCTCACCAAAGATTTGGTCGATCATGCCTGGGAGCACATTCAGGAGATCGAAAAACTGGGTGGCATGGCCAAAGCCATTGAGACCGGAGTACCCAAGATGCGTATCGAGGAAGCTTCGGCCCGCAAGCAGGCCCGCATCGACTCAGGCCGCGATACCATTGTAGGCATTAACAAATACCGTCTCGACAAGGAAGAGCCCATTGAGACCCTGGAGGTGGATAATACCGCTGTTCGCAATGCCCAGCTCAAACGACTGGAAAAATTGCGCAGCGAACGTAATGAAGAAGAAACCCAAAAAGCACTGGATGCACTTACCGAAGCTGCCCAAAGCGGTAAGGGTAACCTGCTGGAGCTTTCGGTGGAAGCTGCCCGCAAGCGTGCTTCATTGGGTGAGATTTCATATGCACTTGAAAAAGAATATGGGAGGTACACAGCCGTGGTTAGATCAATATCGGGAGTTTACAGCTCCGAATCGAAGGACAACAGCAATTTTGAAAAGGCCCGTCAGATGGCCGATGAATTTGCCGAACTGGAAGGCCGCCGCCCACGCATTATGATCGTAAAAATGGGACAGGATGGCCATGACCGTGGTGCCAAGGTGGTTGCTACCGGTTATGCCGACATCGGCTTTGATGTGGATATTGGGCCCTTGTTCCAAACACCGGCCGAAGCTGCACAGCAGGCCGTGGAAAACGATGTGCACATCCTTGGTGTTTCCAGCCTTGCCGCCGGGCACAAAACACTGGTTCCGCAGGTGATCGAAGAGCTGAAGAAACAAGGCCGTGAAGACATCATGGTGATCGTGGGTGGCGTGATCCCGCACCAGGATTATCAATTCCTTTACGATCAGGGTGTAGCTGCCATCTTTGGCCCGGGCTCCGTTATCCCGGATGCGGCTATCAAGATGCTGGAGATTTTGATAGAGAGTAGAAAGTAGAGGGAAGAAAGTAGAAGATAGACGATAGAAGGTAGAAAATAGATTGCAGGCCATCTCCGGGAACGGGGGTGGCTTGGTTTTGATATGGCGTGGAGCATAGAGCTAGGAGCATGGAGTGCAAATCATTCACCCGTTAGCTCCAGTTACATGGCTATTTTGTTATGAATACAGATTCATTTTGATTTCTTAATTTTAATTGATGACTTACCCGCTAATTAACCTCCGGGAGATTCACCTTTAATCCGCGTATCCACCATCACTTCATTATGCAATGTACGGTGTACCGGGCATTTGTTGGCAATTTCCAGTAAACGTTGTTTTTGCTTTTCATCCAACTCACCTTCCACTTCTATAATGCGTTCAAAGCGATCAATTTTGGAAGAAGGCTGTTCACAGGCATCACAGTCGTCTTTATAGGTTTTATTGTGATTAACATGCACTTTCACTTCATCCAGTTGCCAATCTTTTCGTTCGGCATACATGCGCAGGGTCATGGCAGTGCAGGCAGCCAGGGCAGAAGAAACCAAATAGTAGGGAGAAGGCCCGAAATCATTTCCTCCCACATCAGTAGGTTCATCGGCAATAAGGCCATGCTGACCGGCCCGGATTTCGGTGGTGAACTTTTCTTCACCCAAGCGGGCCACTACTTGTTCTTTGGTTTTAAGCGCTGGCTTTTCAGGCAGATTGATGAACTTTTTAGCCCAGGCGGCTATGATGTTGCCGGCATATTCCGAATCTTCCTTTCGTGATAAGAGATGATCTGCCTTATCAAGCGAAACAAAACTCTTTGGATGTTTGGCCATTTGAAAAATATCGGCGGCATTGTTTACTCCTACGGTTTGATCAAAAGGAGCATGCATCACCAATAAAGCTTTATCGAATTTTTTCATTACGCTTTCCACATGACTGGCCTCCAAATCGTCGAGGAATTGCTTTTTCACCGTAAAACCTCTTCCGGCAATGGAAATACGAGCTTCTCCCTTTTCTTTTATTTCATCAACGCCACTTTTTAGCAGCTTCTCAACATGCGTCGGATTCGACGGGGCACCAATGGTTGCCACAGCTTTAACAGATGGCAAGCGGCTGGAAGCAAAAATTACGGCGGCCCCACCAAGTGAATGACCAATTAGAATTTGTGGCGCTGCATAATGCTCCGCCAGATAATTAGCGGCTTCCACAAGATCATCAACATTGGAAGAAAAATTGGTATCAGCAAAGTCGCCTTCACTTTCGCCCAAGCCTGTGAAATCGAATCGTAAAACGCCTATGCCCTGCAAAGAGAGAGCCCTGCTGATATTGGTTACAGCATGCAGGTTTTTATTGCAGGTAAAACAATGGGCAAAAACTGCATAGGTTTGGGGATGACTATCTACCGGAAGTTCAAGACGAGCTACCAGCTTTTCACCGGATTGGTTAGTAAATCTGAGTTTTTTGGTACGCATGGTTTTGTTTTATGGTTTTAGAAAGAAACAAAAAAACAGAAATATGGTTGACAAAAACACTATACCTGGAAATGATGTGGAGCGTCTAACCACTATTAGGTTTTTAGAACCCGCAACCCCCAACAAGGAACCTAGAACTAGGAGCTTAAAATTTCTAGCCACAATCAATATAAAAAACCCCACTTCCACAAGGAAAGCAGGGTTTATGGAGATATATAAAAACACGAGGGCCTAATGGTAGGTTTGATCACCTGAACTGCTAACACCTTTCACCAGCAGCCTTCCACCGCTGCGGTTAAAGTTGTCCTCGGCCTTATTCCTGCCAACACGCAGGTCGCCGGAACTGGCGCGGAGATCAAAGCTTAGATCTTCAATATCATTGGTTAAATCGAATTTGATGTCACCCGATGAAGTCTCGAAACGGGAATCGCCGGTGAGATTAACACCTTCTCCTTCAATGTCGCCGGAGGAAGCCTCAAGATTTAAACGTCCCTCCACATTCCGGTATTCATGGTCGCCGGAGGAAGATTCGGCCTTAATATTACCCATCACTTGATTGAATTTCAGGTCACCTGAAGATGAGTAGGTTTCGATATTACCTTTTACATTGGAAAATCGCTGATCTCCCGAGGTACTTTCGGCGTTAATATTGCCCTTTACCTGCTCAACCTTAATATTACCCGATGAGGTTTCTGCTTTAAGATTACTCAAAATAGCCGACAATTGTACATTGCCTGAGCTGGCTTCGAAATAAAGTTCACCTCCTTTAAGAGAAAGAGCCTTCACATCACCCGAGGAGTTATCAACATATACACTGATTTTTTCAGGGACTTGGATATCAAGGTAACCGCTGATGCTGATACTGCCCCAATTGAAACCGGGCGATTCAACCCAAATCTTTAAAGTGCTGCCGGTTTTTCGGGCATTGATCTCAAAATCCTTTTTGTGTGATTTGCCCTTGATTTGTCCTTCAACCGTTACATCATCTGCTGAGGTGCCTTTAACCGTTACATCACAAAAGCTGCCCTCAACCTCAATACGTTCGATACCTGAAAAATTCTCATCAATCTCTGCATAAACACTTTGTGCAGTGATTGAACAACTCTGCAACAGGAAAATTCCTGCTACCAACACTGAAAAAAGAAATCCTTTTGTCCTCATAATAATTTTATTTTTTGTTAGCCGGTTTTTTAATTAGACGGCATCCATTTTCTGATGTTACACAAAACTGAATGCACTGAAAATATAAATACCTTTTATCATTCATTTTTTTCACAATCATTCGTATTTAAGGGTTTCAACGGGATTGGTATTAGCCGCCCGTATGGTTTGATAACCAATGGTAAAGATAGCTATAACGTAGGTAATGGCAGCGGCCGTTAAGAAGGCCCAAACATGAATGCTAATGCTATATTCAAAATTGCTGAGCCAATTATCAAGAATAAGGTAGGCCACCGGCCATGCCAGAATATTCGCTAAAAGAATGGTGCGTGTAAACTGCATGGATAGCAGCATGCTGATTTGTTTTACGGTGGCTCCCAGCACCTTTCTTATACCGACTTCCTGGGTTCGCTGCTCGGTTACATAAGAGGCCAGCCCCAAAAGTCCCAGGCAGGCAATCATGATCGCAATAACCGTAAAGTAGATAAAGAGTTTACCCATGCGCATGTCAGCCTGGTACAAGCGGTCATAGGTTTCATTCAGGAATGAATAATCAAAAGGGAATTTTTTCTCAATGGAGTTCCACGTCTTTTCAATAGAGGTGATGGTTTGCTGATGATTCCCCTCATCCAACCTGATGTTGAGGTAATTGGGATGCTGCGGATAACAAACAATGATAAGCGGTTCAACTTTATTATGTAAGGATTTAAAGTTGAAATCCTTAACCACGCCCACAACATGGGTGTTAATTTCATAAACACCATTGGGTGTGTGTCTCCACTGGATTATATTTTTCCCGACAGGCTTTTCCCAGCCCAGTTTTTTACGCGCTGTTTCATTAATGATAACAGCCGTGGTATCGGTTGAAAAGCGCTTATCGAACCCTCGCCCCTGCAACACTTCCATGCCCATGGTCTCGATATAATCATGTCCTCCATCGATCTCATAAAAAATCCAGGGATTACTCCGGGGAACACCTTCGGGGATAAAACCCATTCCGTCCAGGCCCCCTCCGGGAAGCCGGCTCGACAAGGCTATGCTTTTAACGCCCTTTAGAGTGGCCATTTCATTCTTTAGAACCTGTGCTTTATCCTTTACACCTTTCCCACGAAGGGGAACTACCAGCATCTGTTCCTTGTTAAAACCAAGATCCTTGTTTTTCACATAGTTAAGCTGTTGATAAACCACGATAGCCCCTATAATAAGAAAAATGGAAATGGCAAACTGAAACAATACCAGCGCATTTCTAAATACCGACCGCCCGCGGCTGTTATGAAATTTCCCTTTCAGTACCCGTGTAGGCTGAAATGAAGATAGATAAAATGCCGGGTAACTTCCCGATATCAACCCGGTTAAAACCGCTATGCCAGTCATCGATAGCAAAAACAAAGGTCGTTGGTAGATGTGAAAATCGGTACCCAAACCAATAAGATTAGTAAATTCGGGGAGAAATATTTCGGATAAGGCCAAAGCAATTATCAATGCAAACAAGCTTACAATAACGGCCTCGCCCAGGAACTGAAAAATAAGTTGCGATTTTACAGCCCCGTGCACCTTGCGCATGCCCACTTCACGTGCCCGCTTTTGCGACTTGGCCGAAGCCAGGTTCATAAAATTGATGCAGGCAATGAGGAGAATAAAAATGGCAATGGCCAAAAAAATAAGCACATGACTATAATTGCCGGTACTGGCAATTTCGTTGCCCAGGTTTGAATGTAAATGAATATCTGTTATATTTTGTAGAAAAGGAATGATTTTCAGACTATTCAAGTCAAGCTCAAGTCCTTCGTCTTGCAAAAGCTTGCTTTTTAAAAATTCTTCCAGTTGACTATTAAGTTTTTCGACACCGGCATTTTCATTCAGTAACAAGTAAGTGTGATACTGTAGTGATGTAAGGTTGCCTTCGTAGGAGGCATTGTTTTCGGCCATTAATGTGGAAAAGGAGGCGATCATACTGTAATTGAAATGGGAGTTGGATGGGCAGTTCTCAATCACACCGGTAACTTTAAAATTTTCTTCATCTTTAAATCGTACCACCTTACCCACGGGATTTTGTCCCGGAAAATATTTTTGTGCGATGTCTTCGGAAAGGACAAGAGAGTATGGCTCAGTCAATGCTTCCCTGGGGTTTCCTTGCAAAAACTTGAAGGAAAAGACATTAGTAAAACTGGTATCGACGTAAATAAAATCATCTTCATAATATTCCTTATCCCCCACAGAGAAAAAGGAGCCCCTGCGGGTATCTTCAATTCTCACAAAATCTTCAACCTCGGGAAATTCATGATAAAGGAATTCAGGTAGTGTCCCTGAGCTAACGGCAACTTCGAAGGTTTGGCCGGCAAACTGCCCCCGGTGAGCAAGCCGGTATATTTGTTCGTGCTTTTCATGAAAGCGGTCGTAGCTCAGTTCATGGACAACAAACATCATGATGAGCATGAAAACAGTAAGACCAACAGCAAGCCCTGCTACATTGATCAGTGTATAACCACGGTCACGGTTTAAGTTTCTGAAAGCAATCTTTAAATAGTTTCTCCACATGGTTAATTCAGGTTAAAAGTTATGCGGGTTGTTTCAATATTTATACCACTTTCCATAATCGATTGTAATATAGGTTTTTGCATCAGCCCGTAAAATAAAGGCATGGTAAAAGTGTTCGAAGAAAGATCAATGCCGTACGTTTTCGAACATAGATTAGTAATAGGCAATAAGTCAAAAAGTTCTTTATTTTTGCACACTGAATTACGTTGATCGTAATCATGGAGAAGTAATTAGTTTCCTTGCAGGCATAATGCGAAATAAGAAAACAAAACGAGCAACATGAAAGACATCAAAAGAACGAAGATAAAAGAACTACTCAATACAGATACTTTTAACCGCGAGGTAAATATTAAAGGTTGGGTTCGCACCAAGCGGGGCAACAAAAAGATAGCATTCATTGCCGTTAACGATGGCTCTACCATACATCACATACAGGTTGTGGCCGAAAAGGAGATGTTTAACGAGGATTTGATGAGAGATATAACTACCGGCTCCTGCATTTCGGTAAACGGTTTGCTGGTGGAATCGATGGGTAAAGGGCAAACTGTGGAGATTCAGGCTCAGGAAATTGAATTATATGGTTCGGCCGATCCCCAGGTATATCCGTTACAGAAAAAAGGCCATACCCTGGAGTTTTTACGAGAGATCGCCCATCTCCGGCCACGCACCAACACTTTTGGAGCTGTATTACGTATTCGCCATGCCATGTCATATGCCATACATAAATTCTTTAATGATAGTGGTTTTTATTACCTGCACTCCCCTATCATTACCGGATCGGATGCAGAAGGTGCCGGCGCTATGTTCAGGGTAACCACCCTGGATATGCAAAACCCACCAAAAGCCAAAGACGGCTCCATCGACTATACCCAGGATTTTTTCGGCAAAGAGACCAACCTCACGGTATCGGGGCAACTTGAAGCTGAACTGGGAGCATTGGCCCTTTCGGAAGTGTATACCTTTGGACCGACTTTCAGGGCAGAAAACTCCAATACACCCCGCCACTTGGCCGAGTTCTGGATGATAGAACCGGAAATGGCTTTTTACGACATTCATGATGATATGGACCTGGCCGAGGACTTCCTGCAGTACCTTATGAAATACGCACTTGAGAACTGCAAGGACGACCTGGAATTCCTAAACAAAATGTATGATGAATCATTAATAGAACGCATACGTTTTATTGTTGATAATGAATTCCAGCGCATCGATTACACGACCGCAATAGATGTTTTAAAACAAAGCGGTCAAAAATTTGAATTCCCGGTTGAATGGGGCACCGATCTGCAATCAGAACATGAACGTTACCTGGTAGAACAGCATTACGAACGCCCGGTGATCATTACCAACTACCCGAAATCCATAAAGGCATTTTACATGAAACAAAATGATGACGGTAAAACGGTAAGGGCTATGGATGTTCTATTTCCGAAAATCGGTGAAATTATCGGCGGCTCACAACGTGAGGAAAACCTTGAGCGGCTAAAGTCATGGGTTAATGAACTGAACATCCCGGAAAAAGATATTTGGTGGTATCTCGATACCCGTAAATTCGGAACGGCACCACACAGTGGTTTTGGGCTTGGTTTTGAACGGCTTATATTGTTTATGACCGGAATGAGCAACATCAGGGATGTGATTCCATTTCCCCGTACACCTAAAAATGCCGAGTTTTAAAATAAATATTTGTTAAATATTTGTAAACAGGTCTGAAAAAATTACTATATTGCTGGTTAGATAAAATATTCAAGGCAAGGAAGAACGGATAAATTTTGGAAGGATATGTTAAATCAGAAGTTACAGCAAAAATTATTACAGAAGTTATCGCCACAGCAAATCTTGCTGATGAAGCTGTTGCAGGTGCCTTCCATTGCCCTTGAACAACGTGTTAAACAGGAAATAGAAGAAAATCCGGCACTGGAAGATGCATCTGTTACGGAAGATGGCGAGGAACAAGCCGACCAAACGGAAGAAACCTCCGAAGAAACGGAAAACGAAGACACAGAAGTGGAGGATGACTTCGATATAGAACAATATCTCGATGACGATGATATTCCGGCGTATAAACTGCAAACCAATAATACCAGTGATGACGACGAACAAAGACAAGTGCCCTTTACCTCGGGCACCACATTTCATGAATATCTTCGTCAGCAATTGAACCTTCGGGTCCAGGGTGATAAGGAATTCCTGATAGCCGAGCATATCATCGGAAATCTGGATGACTCGGGTTATTTGTTGCGCGACTTGAGCGCCATGGCCGATGATCTGGCATTTACCCAAAACATCGAGGCTAAAAAGGAAGAGATTGAAAAGGTGCTAAAAATCATACAGGAATTTGATCCACCGGGGGTGGGCGCACGAAACCTGCAGGAATGCCTGTTGCTTCAGCTTGATCGAAAGGAAAGAACTGAAACCATTGAATTGGCCAAACACATCGTGAAGCGGTATTTTAATGAATTTACCAAGAAGCATTACGACAAGATCATGCAAAAGGCTAAGATCGATGAGGATCAGCTTAAGGATTCGCTTAACGAAATACTCAAGCTCAATCCCAAGCCCGGTAATTCCATGAGCGACACTGCAAAGACCAATTATTATATAGTTCCCGATTTCATTATCACTCATAAAGAAGGTGGCCTGGAATTGCAGCTTAACTCACGAAACATGCCTGAGCTTCGCCTTAACCGCACCTATCAGAATATGCTGGAGGCTTATCAGGAAAACAAGAAAAAGTCGAAAGAAGATAAAGAGGCCGTGATGTTCATCAAACAAAAGATCGATTCGGCTAAGTGGTTCATCGACGCCATCAAACAACGGCAACACACCTTGTACATTACCATGAAAGCCATTATGGATTATCAGCAGGAGTACTTCCTCGAAGGTGACGAAACCAAGCTCAGGCCCATGATCCTGAAAGATATTGCCGAGATCGTTGGCCTGGATATTTCGACTATTTCAAGAGTAGCCAATAGCAAATACGTACAAACGCCCTTCGGAACCTTTTTACTCAAGAGTTTCTTCTCCGAATCAATGCAGAAAAAATCAGGTGAAACGGTCTCGACACGGGAAATCAAAAAGATACTTTCGGATTTTATCGAAAACGAAGAAAAACACAAACCCTTGACCGATGAGCAACTCACCCAGGTGTTAAAAGATAAGGGCTATAATATCGCCCGCCGGACGGTTGCCAAATACAGGGAACAACTAAATATTCCCGTAGCTCGCTTGCGGAAAGAACTATAAACCGAAACATTAATAAACTAAATGGAAACCCGCCTGGCCCGGATTATTTCATACATCTTTCATCCATTGCTTATGCCCACTTATGGGCTTTTTATTATGTTTAACCTGAAGGCTTATTTTGCCATGGCGATCCCTGAACAAGCCAAGTGGATGATTATCGGCCTGGTTTTTATCACCACTTTTCTTATTCCCCTTTTGCTGGTAATGTTGATGGTAAGGCGCGGTATGATATCTTCCCTCTTCGTCGATAATAAAACAGAGCGCTTTTATCCCTTTACCGTTATTGCCATTTTTTACCTGCTGGCGTTTTATATGTTCAGGCAACTGGAATTGGCGCCCTTTTTTCAAATGTTTTTGTTCGGGGCTTTAGTTTTGGTAATTATGGCCATGGCCATCAACTTTTACTGGAAAATCAGCTTGCACATGACAGCCGTCGGGGGTTTGCTGGGTGTATTCCTCGCCCTTACCTTCCGCTTGATGATCGATCTTTCCATGTACCTCTTCATCACCATCCTTATCGGTGGCCTCATAGGTTTCGCCCGTTTAAAATTAAAATCCCATGACAGTAAACAGGTATATACCGGCTTTGTCATGGGAGGCGTAGTGATGTTTTCAATATTTTACTTCATCTGATTAATACGGCAAAAAGGAAATGCCAACTGTTATGGGATACATATCCGGGCCTTGTCCTTCGCCAAAGGTATTTGAAAGGGAGTAATAACCGAAGAAGTTCAACCAGCGATATCCAACTCTTACATATGGCCCATAGCGGAAATCCTGCAAGCTTTCAATGTTTTTTCGTTTTATTTTGATCTCCGAACCGCTTCCATCCAGCATATTTCCTTTATACTTGGTATGGCTTTCGACCAGGTAACCGGCTTTAAAACCCAATGCCATTTTAAAGCCACTTTCACCTCGATAGCGAAATTCAAGAGGAACGTCCAGAAAAGACATCACTAACTTGCTTTTATCATAGTTTATGCTGTCGGGTATTTGGGTGAAGCTAACCTCTTCGGCCGATACATTATCAATTAACGCGTTGCTGTATAAACTGTTAACGCCCCAGCCCAATCCGGCGGCAAAACTAAAATTACTTTCACCCAGTTTGAACTCGTAGAGCCCGTAAATATTCATGCCTCTGTTAATCGTGCGCGGAGAAACATTTTCGGGTGTGTCCTGCCAAAGGTCGGTTGTTAAATCCATGCCAACCAGTAAATTCTTGGTTTCTTCAAGCTGGGCTTTCAATACGGTGCTGATTGATACGGCCAGTATCAACAAAATTGCTTTTTTCCTCATCATCTGTTTTATTTTACCAAATACGATACAAAGAAAACGAAAACCATTCAACCGCTGTATATTCCAAAGAAGATATTTTATGATTACTGCGCTAAGTGTTGAACAGGCCAGAGTTAACATCTGATCAATTACCCCGGAGGGCTATGCCTGCAAATACTTCTTTGAAATTTGTCTTACAGGGAACCATGCGGCAGCAATACCGATCAGGAAAACGGTAATGAATACATAAACAAAATCCATAAGCTGCATCTCAACGGGATAAGCATCAATGATGAAGGTAGCTCCGGCCTGCAACTGCACCAGACCGAATTCAATTTGCAACCAGGAAATCAATGCTCCCAGCAATAATCCAAGGATAGCGCCACTTAAGGAGATCATCAGGCCCTCAACCAAAAATATTTGCCGGATGAGTTTATTGCTTGCACCCATACTGCGCAGGATGCCGATATCTTTACGCTTATCAAGTATCAGCATAGAAAGTGAACCGATCACATTAAAGGTGGCGATTAATAAAATAAAGGATAAGATGAGAAAGACGGCCCATTTTTCGGAACGCATAATTTTGTACAACAGCTCCTGTTGCTGAAACCGGTTTTTCACCTCGAAACTGTCGCCTACCAGCTTTTTAACCTCTTTTTGCAATTGCTCCAATGAAGCCCCCGGATATAAGCCTATTTCAACGGATGTAACCTCATTGTTATATTCCAGCAGGTCGCGGGCAAACCGCAGGGGAACAATCACATATTTGGTGTCAAAATCCTGTTGTATGGAGAATATCCCCGAAGGGTGGATAATACGGGTATTAAAAGCGGAGGCAGGATTGAGGGGAGCGCCCCGTGCTGTCCGGCGCGGCACATAAACCGACACCGGATTGGCAAAATCGCCCAAACGCAATCCCAGGTAATAAGCCACCCCATAGCCCAACACAGCATAATTAACATCTTTTTTTTGCAACTGCAAATCGCCTGAAACGATCATCGTATCGAGCCCGCTCAACTTTTCATATTCCTCACTCACACCCTTAATGGTGGCAATATGTTGTTTATTTTTATACCGCAGCAGGGCATTTTCTTCTACCACTTTGGTGTAGCGCTTCACCCCGTCAAGCGATTTAAGGGTTTTTTCGGGAAGGGTATCGGCTTTAAAGGTTTTACCTTCCTTTACCGTGATCTTTAAATCGGGATCGAAGCTATTGAAAAGATCGGTTACCAAGCTCTCAAAACCGTTAAATACCGAAAGCACCACAATGAGGGCCATGGTTCCTATGGTAACCCCGGCAACCGAAATACCCGAAATGATATTGATCACGTTATGTGACTTTTTCGATACCAGGTATCGTTTGGCTATGTATAGCGGGAAATTCACGATCAGACTTTTTTCCAGGCTTTAACGATCAATCCGGTTCCGCTGCTATGATTGCCTTTCACGTCGCGCTTGTTCAACAAATAGGAAACCGGATAGGTAAACAGGTAATAAAACGGCAACAGTATAAAGAACAGCTTAGAGCGATTGAGCATAAGCAAAGGATATTTCATGGAGAGACGCCAGGAGATTTTGCCGGGATTCCCGTATTGGTAACGGGCAAATGTTTTTTCAAAACCACCTTTTTTCAGTTTATCCTGTATTTCATCAATGTTATAGCCGTCGCGAACATGTTCTTCGATAAACGATTCGTGACCATGATCGTGCACATCCGACCCGCCCTGATCCGATGGTGTGGATATAAGCACCATACCTCCAGGTTTTAATGACTTATAGAAATTTTCGAAAACCTTTACATCCTCAAGGATATGTTCCATTACATCAACCGAAATGATGAGGTCGAAGGCATTTTCGCGAACATACTTGGTGAGGTCACCCAATTCGAAATGCACATTGTTATAACCGATTTTCGTAAAAAACCGGCGGTTGTCTTCCACTTGCTCTTCTTTAACATCCACGGCATGGACTTGCCAGTCTTGGTTGAGTGAGCCCAGGAAAAAATCATACTGCCCGAAACCGGACCCGGCATCCAGCACATCGGCTTTGCCGGGATTATCTTTTTTCCATTGGCGCAACTCTTTCTTCACGTGCCAGGCTCTCAACAGCAGCAGGTCGAGTAAACGGTAAAAAGTTTTCCGCAAAAAAGGTGACTGATTAAAAACCACGCCCAGCCTGCGTTTGATCGGATCGTATTGCATGATGCTTAACCGTATTAATCGTTGTCTTCGTTTTGGTCGTTGTCTTTGGGTTTATCCTTGTCGAGCAGGTCTTCGATACGTTCAATGTAATCGAGCGAGTCATCGAGGTAAAATTCCAACTCGGGAATAATACGCAACTGATTTTTCACCCGGTTTCCCAGGTACCATCTTATCTCCTTAGTGCGCTCCTTGATCTCCAACATCATATTGTTTTTATTCTTTGCCGGAAACAAGCTCAGGTAAACCCGGGCAATGCTGAGGTCCTTAGTCACATTAACCTTGGTCACCGTAATTAAGCTTCCGCCAAAGTGCTCACGGCCTTCATATTGGAATATTTCGCCCAGGTCGCGCTTGAGCAGGCTGGATATCTTTTGTTGTCGTTTACTTTCCATAATGCAAAAATACGATTTTTCTCATCGATGGTTTTCTATTTAGGAATACGCATTGGGGTTCAAATTGTTATAGGTGATTCCCTTTTTCTTTACAGCCTGCACCTGTTTTTATCGAAATATCACGGCTACGGCAATTATAAAGTCTTGTAAAGCTTGCACAAAAGATACACATTCTGCCTCTTTTTCAATTTTACCTTCAGGATTAGCCACTGCTTTACCTCTAAACTAAAAATCAATAAGCAAGTTAAATAACTGAATGTATCTTTGCATTTTAAACCTTATGATCACTTATGGAAAATATTAAACAACAGATAAAAAGAAAAGCCAGGGAATACCTCGATGATATAATTGCCATTCGCCGGAAAATCCACGCCAATCCTGAATTAGCTTTTAAAGAATATGATACGGCCCGGTTGGTTGCTGCAAAATTGAAAGAATACGGAATAGAACATCAAACCGGTATTGCGCATACGGGTGTGGTCGGACTGATCAAAGGTCAAAATCCTGAACAGCAAACCTTCGTCCTCCGGGCCGATATGGATGCTTTGCCCATTGCAGAGGAAAATGATGTGGGTTATAAATCGAAAAACGAGGGCGTGATGCATGCCTGCGGGCACGATGTACACACCTCCTCTTTGCTGGGAACTGCTCGCATTTTACAGGATTTAAAAGACCATTTTGAAGGAACTGTTAAGTTGCTGTTCCAGCCATCGGAAGAAAAATACCCGGGCGGGGCTTTGGTGATGATCCGCGAAGGTGTTTTAGAAAATCCCAAGCCGGCCGGAATTTTTGGGCAACATGTTTATCCGGAGTTGGAAGCCGGACAGGTTGGATTGCGTAGCGGTAAATACATGGCTTCCACCGATGAAGTTTTTCTCACTGTAAAGGGGAAAGGCGGTCATGCCGCTTTACCTTATAAAAATATCGATCCGGTATTGGTGGCCTCGCATATTTTAGTGGCCTTGCAGCAATTGGTCAGTCGCATGGCAAGGCCGGATATGCCTACGGTGCTGTCATTCGGGCGGTTCATTGCCGATGGTCACACCAATATTATTCCCAATGAAGTTAAACTTGCGGGTATCCTCCGCACATTTGATGAGGGCTGGCGCCAACAAGCCTACGATAAGATCACCCAAATAGCCGAGGGAACGGCAAAAGCCATGGGAGCTACCTGCGAGATTTTTATCGACCGTGGATACCCCTATGTGTTTAACGATCCGGCTTTAACTAAACAAGCTTGGGATTCAGCTGTTAATTACTTAGGTCAGGATAATGTAAAAGAACTTGACATTAGAATGACTGCCGAAGATTTTGCTTATTATTCCCAAGAAATCCCCGGTTGTTTCTATCGATTGGGGATACGGAATGATGAGCAAAATATCAATTCCGGTTTGCATACATCGACTTTTAACGTGGATGAAAAAAGCCTGGAAACCGGAATGGGATTAATGGCCTATTTGGCCTTAAATCAATTAACGAAAAATAAATAAATTTTCCTTTCCTGCGTTATCAAGCATCAATAAACGGGATCGTTTGAAGGGAAAAGAATTAAGAGGTAGAATTAAAAAGAAAATGATTATGAAGAGATTGATGTTAATTCTATTAATTGCAGGAGCTGGAATTATGAGTTCCCAGGCTCAACATTATCAAACGGCAATAGGCTTGCGCGGTGGATTTGCCAATGGTATAACCGTAAAGCACTTCGTTGGGGCTCAATCGGCCTTTGAAGCAATTGGATCGTTTCGTTGGGATGGATTCCTTATCACGGGATTGTATGAAAAGCATGCCCCGGCCTTCGACACTGAACGTCTGTTTTGGTTTTATGGCGGCGGTGGTCACATTGGATTTTGGGATAATTATGATGCGGATACACCTTGGATGGATCCTGATGAAGATGGATATACCATTATTGGAATAGACGGAATTGTTGGCCTTGAATATGATATTAAAGAAATTCCCCTAACCATTAGTGCCGACTGGAAACCGGCCATTAATTTGGTAGGTGATAACAGTTTTTGGGCCGATGGAGGCGCTATTTCTGTAAGGTATACGTTAAATACTGATTAAAGAAGCGATCAGCTGATTGCACAACTTAGTTAATGAGCAAAAAAATCGTTTTATCATGATAATAACCAAGCCGGTTTGGGTTTGGTAATGATAAATGAAAAGTATCAAGTACGGATGAAAGTTAACGGTGAACACTATTTAACCGTGTGGATGGAAGGGCAAACAGTTTGTTTGATAGACCAGAATGCCCTTCCATTTAATTTCTCTGTTTATCGATCGAAAACATACATGGAAACATGTCATGCTATTCGTAGCATGATCGTAAGAGGAGCAGGTGCTATTGGCGCAGCAGCAGGATATGCTATGGCTCAAGCTTTTATGGAAGCCCCCGATGATATTGATTTTATTCAAAAGGCCCGCCTAACCATTGAGAATACCCGGCCTACCGCTCAAAATCTTTTTTATGCAGTTCAACGGGTTTATGAAGCAGGTCAAACATCAACACAAAACGCCCTCACAGAAGCCGGGGAGATAGCCCGGGAAAATATTGACGATGGTAGAAAAATAGGCGAATACGGTAATGAACTTATCCCCGAAAAAGCCCGCCTCGAAACACATTGCAATGCCGGATGGCTCGCATTTGTCGATTACGGAAGCGCTCTCTCTCCCATCTACATCGCCAAGGAAAAAGGAAAAGACATTTTTGTTTATGTTGATGAAACCCGTCCCCGTGCCCAGGGAGCACGCCTTACCGCCTGGGAATTGAAGAATGAAAAAATTCCCCATGCTATTATCCCCGATAATGCAGGAGCGCATCTCATGCAACAAGGTAAAATCGATATGATCATTGTCGGTGCCGACCGTATTGCTGCCAACGGCGACGTGGCAAATAAAATAGGAACTCTCGAAAAAGCCATTGCCGCCAAAACCTTTGGAATTCCCTTTTATGTGGCGGCCCCCGTTTCAACCATCGACCTTGATTGCCCCGACGGAGCCTCTATAACTATTGAAGAGCGTAGTGAAGAAGAAGTCCATTATCAAACCGGATTAAGTGATAAAGGCGAGATCCATAAGGTAATGGTCTCCAATCCCGGCTCTCCTGCCTTTAACCCTGCCTTTGATGTTACCCCGGCATCGTATGTTTCCGCTATCATTACAAACAGGGGTATAATTAAACCGGAAAAAGAAGCTATTAAAAGTTTGATGAACATGGTTACTTAAACAAGGTTTTAAATAGCTTCTTGATAAATGATTTATTAATGTGTTAAAAACAGGAAAAATGAAATTAACAATACCTGAAAAACTTATAATACTGTCCTATGACCCGAAAAAAGGACGGTCGATGGTTCCCAAAACCAATTTACAATTTGCCCTTGCCGGTTCCATATTATTTGAACTCACCCTGCGTGAGAAGATCGGCATTAAAAAAGAATTTCTCCTGGTAAAAGATATGGACCCGGTGAAGGAAGAATGGCTGAACGAATATTTGGAGATGATGAAAGATGCCACCGAAGACCGCAAGGCAAAATGGTGGGTGAAAAAATTTGCAACCAAGATTAAACCCACGCATAACCAGTTATTGGAAAGCCTTATTGAAAAAGGGATACTTCGCAAAGAACGTCAACGGAAATTTCTTGGACTGGTAACGGTAAACACTTACCCTTCCTCCGATCCGGAAACCCTGAACAGCCTAATTGGGCGTATTCGCAAAGCAGTATTAAGTGAAAAGAACTATTCCGATGAGCTGGTGATGCTTATCAGCTTGATAGGGGCGTGCAAACTCACCCGTAAGTTTTTCCGCAATCGCAAGGAATATAATAAGGCACGAAATGTGACCCGCGATATTATGCGTGGTAATTTAGTCGGAAAGGTTGTGGATGATTCAATAAAAGCAATGCATGCAGCAATAACCGCTGCGGTAACTGCCTCATCAGCAACTACAGCGGCTGCCGGAAGCAGTAATTAATGAACCGAATGGTATTTTATGCTATATAAACAGTTATTCGACGGAACAAAGATCCCCGCTTTGGGCTTTGGCACATGGGAAATGGGGGGACGTTCACAGCGCAATACCACGAACGACAACCAAGAGATAGAAGCCATACATACGGCCATCGAAAAAGGTTTACACCATATCGACACGGCCGAAAAATACGGCAGCGGTCACTCAGAAGAGCTGGTGTACGAAGCTACCAAAGATTTTAACCGCAACGAACTTTTTCTTACCAGCAAGGTAAGCCCCATGCACCTGCGTTATGATGAACTCCTCTTTTCGGCCGAACAGAGCCTTAAGCGCCTTGGTACCGATTATCTCGATTTGTATTTAATACATGAATACAATCCCAAAATATCGCTGAATGAGACTATGAAAGCCATGAACCGGTTGGTGGATGAAAAAATGGTACGCTACATTGGTGTGAGTAATTTTCAAAAGCGGCAAATGAAAGAAGCCCAGTATTACAGCCATTATAAAGTTGCGGTAAACCAGGTGGAATACAGCCTGGTTACCCGCAATAAAGGGCGATACAATACCGGGATGGAAAATGAGATACTCCCCTATTGCCAGAAAAATAACATCATTTTTATTGCCTGGCGACCCTTGGGTAAAGGCGCAATTGCAGCCCATGAATTTCCGCTTATGGAAGAATTAAAAAAGAAGTATAATAAAACCGCTGCCCAAATAGCCATTAACTGGTTGCTGGCAAAAGATAAGGTGATCACTATCCCCAAAGCTTCAAAAATCAGTCACCTGGAAGACAACCTCGGGGCGCTTGGTTGGTCACTGTCCGAGGAAGATGTAAAGCGATTGGATAAAGGGATATGATTTTATGCCGGTAACCGGATATGTCTTTTTTCTTTTGTAACTTTGGAAATCAAACCAAAATTACAACCACCATGAAACTTTCCCGACCCCCACAACGCCTGTCGCTACAAGTGATAATGCTTGCAGGTATTATTGCCCTTTTGCTTGGTTTGATTGTGTCCACATTTGTCGAACAGTCTCACACCGGCAAGCATGAACAATACGAAGCCTACCTTCAAAAGGAATATGATAAGATCCCGGATGATTTAAGATCGAATGAAGATGGCGAGCCGGCCCCCGATCATCCCGGGCATGCTGCCATACAGGAATACTTTATGACCCTCGACCCGGCCCTGGGCCGTGTTCCTGCCGAAAGACGCAAAACCGCTTATCAGCAAACCCAAAGCATACGGGCCAAACAACTTAAAAGTTCAAACCGTGAAAGCCTTCAATGGGGAGGAACAGGCGCCGAAATGGGTGGCCGTACCCGTTGTGCTCTTTGGGATCCCAACGATCAGGCCGGCAACAAGGTTTGGGCCGGCGGTGTAACCGGAGGCCTTTGGTACAATAACGATATCACCAATGATAATTCGGAATGGATGCCGGTGAACGATTTCTGGGATAACCTTTCGATAAGCTCCATTGCCTATGACCCCAACAATACCAACACTTTTTATGTAGGCACCGGTGAGGTGGAAACAGCGCTGGTCACCTATCGCGAGTCTTCGGGAAGAGGTGTCGGTATTTGGAAATCGACTGACCAGGGTGAAAGCTGGGAACTGCTGGAATCAACGGAAGATTTTGCTTATGTAACCGATATAATTGTAAGGGATGAAAACGGCAGCAGTGTGATCTATGCCGGGGTAGCCTCTGGCGAATACAAAGGCGCCAACCATCAAAGCGAGCCCAGCGATGGACTTTACCGCTCCACCGATGGCGGGCAAAGCTGGGAACAGGTATTACCCGATATCACCGATCTGGAAGTCCCCTATGCCGTTTCCGACCTCGACACCACTTCCAATGGCCGCATTTTTGTCGGCTCCCGCCCCAATATCGAAGGCAAAGGCGGAGCGACCATCCTTTATTCCGATGAGGGAACCGCCGGTTCCTGGACAGTTTTTGAAGAATACCGCATTATTATTGAAGGCGGATCACAGTATTACCTGCCCGGAAGGGTGAAAATGGCTGCCGCTCCCTCTGACGCGAACGTTGTTTATGCGGTTATTGCAGCCGGCTACATCAGCGGGCATCCCTATTATCACGGGCGCTATATTCTCCGCACCGATAATGCCGGGGATAATTGGTATGAGACCGGTAAACCCAATGCCGGTGATTGGGCCAGCCTGGCCTGGCATGCATTGGCTGCTGCCGTCGATCCCAATGATCCTGATGAACTCTACGTGGGCGGGCTGGACGTTTGGAAAACCACCGATGCCGGCAACACCTGGTCGCACCTTTCCGACTGGTCATTGATGTATTATGGCGGCGGCCCCGATTACGTGCATGCCGATCAGCACGAAATTGTCTATAAGCCAGGCTCATCCGAGGAAATACTTTTTACCTCCGATGGTGGCGTGTTTTACACTTCCAATGGAACCAGCTATGATCCCACCTTTGAAGAGAAAAATAACGGGTATAATACATTGCAGTTCTATACCTGCGACATCGACCCCGAGAGTACTTCCAATCATTTTGTGGGAGGCTTACAGGATAACGGTACACTTTTGCACACCGGACAACCACTCGACATTAACGATATGATTGACGGCGGCGACGGGGCTTTTTGCTTTTTTGACGAAGATGACCCCGAAATCATGCTTACCTCGGTATACTACAACCGCTATTCCGTTTTTGTAAATGGCAACGAGGTTAATTACCTCGGTTACTACAGCGGCCTGTTCATCAACCCGGCCGACCTGGACAGTTATGGGAATACTTTGTATGCCAATGCTGTTGGCTTTTTTGGCGAAGATCCCGAGGAAATTCTCCGTGTTTCAGGGCTTCCTTATAACGAAGACGGTGATTTTATCGATTTGAACACCGGCACCGGCGGAACTCCATTTACCGCCGTAAAAGTATCGCCAAACCCGGCACTGGGCACCCGGGTTTTCCTGGGAACCCAATCGGGCAGGGTATTTAAAGTTGATCAGGCCCAGTCTAATAACCCTTCGGTAACCGAAATTGGTTCTGATAGTTTGCCCACCGCCAATATTTCGAGCATTGCCATTGGCGGCTCGGACAATAATCTCCTGCTCACCTTTTCCAATTATGGGGTTGAATCGGTTTGGAAGACCAACGATGGCGGTAGCACCTGGACAAACATTGAGGGCAACCTTCCCGATATGCCCATAAGATGGGGTTTGTTGCATCCCGATAATCCCAACGAGGCCCTGCTGGCCACCGAAATCGGGGTGTGGCGTTCAACGGATATTTCAACCGAAAATGTTAGCTGGACACCGGCAACCAATGGACTGGCTAATGTTCGGGTGGACATGATCCAAATGCGCAACAGCGATAATACCGTCCTGGCCGGAACCCACGGAAGAGGCTTTTTCACCACCACGTGGGAGGCTGCCGAGCAATCAGTGCATCCATTGGAGCAAGGCTTCCAGTTTGTCTCCACTAATATCGAACCCGGTAATGCGGATATGATAAGCATCCTGGATCCTCTGCTGGATGGCAGTCTCGATTTTGTCCGCAATTCCAACGGCGCCATGGTCAGGCAAATTGGTGGTGAATGGATCAATAACATCGGGGATTGGCAAACCACCGAAGGTTACCTTTTCCATATGAACAATAGCGATGATTTTACCATTTCCGGCGATCGTATCGATGTGCAAACCCCCATCAGCCTTGACGCCGGCTATCAGTTTGTAAGTTATCTCCCCGAAAATGCAATGGATGCGATGGTTGCCTTTGACGGTATTATTGGCGATCAACTGGATTTTATCCGCAATTCGGATGGAAATACCCTTACCAAAATAGGCCCGGAATGGGTAAACAACATCGGCGACGCCATACCCGGCGAAGGCTACCTGATCCATATGAATGCACCCGGTGAGCTGGTTTATCCGGAGTCGGGCGAAAAATCCCAACATAACAACCACTCCGATCCTGTGCATTTTGTGTTCGAAGGGGGCGACCCATCTGATTTCGTCTATACCATCTACCTGCCACCGGTTGATGTTGAAATTGAAGATGAGGTGGCGGCATTCTGTAATGGAAAAATGGTGGGAAGCACCGTGATCGAGTCGGATGATACCCTGGGTAATGATCTTGCGGCATTCAGAACCTTGACTTCAGGGCCGGGTTATGAAGCCGGCGAAGAAATCGTTTTAAAGATATGGGATAAAAGTGAGGATAAGGAATATGATACCCAGTTAACCTTCATTAATCCTTTTGGCGATGCTTATATGGGCCCCGGTTACCCATCCACCGACGGCGAATACAGCATTATCGAGGCTTATCGCTGGGATGTTGGGGTAAAGGAAAACAAGGAGGTATTGGTTAACTTCTATCCCAATCCAGCCCGTGATTATGTAACTATTGAACTGCCAGGGGAGTTCTCTGACCCGGATTTGCGGGTTTTGGATCAAACCGGAAAACTGATGCTAAACCGAACCCTTAATGCATCCGGCAAGCATCGCATCGATGTTCAAGGCCTTAAGCCTGGGATTTACCTGCTTCACCTTATAACAAATGAGTGGGAATGGAGTGAGAAGTTGATTGTTAGGAAATAATCTTACTTTTCATACGGGTTTTAATTCTCCTATGAATAAGAAAACCATGGATGGAGATTTCCTGCCCTCCCCTGAGGTGAGGCAGTCGGGCCTGTCCGACTGACTTTGGTCAGGCGGGCCTGTCCGACTGATTACTCAGGCCAGCCTGTTCGACTGACTATTCAGTCGGGCCTGTCCGACTGACTTTGGTCAGGCGAACCTGCCCACCTGATCACCCACAATGCTAAGGCATTTTTGATTGCTAAGTTATTCGAATCCCGGAGGGATTCAACAACACTAACCACAGGCGATAGCCTGTGGCTTGACAAGTGGCTGGAAAAGCAACTCCGAAGGA
>JAIPAP010000065.1 GCA_021740045.1 Bacteroidales bacterium | reverse complement strand
GAATGAAACCGAGGTGAAACCCAACTACAAGGTTAAGCCCGATGATGTTATTACAGTGGTGCTTTCATATCCGCCCCGCGAAATTGAAGTGGTTGCCGAAGATATTCCCTTGAACATTGTGTATGAAGATGATGATGTGCTGATTGTGAATAAGAAGGCCGGTATGGTGGTGCATCCGGCTTATGCCAATTACACGGGGACGTTGGTGAATGCACTTGCTTTTTATCTTCAGAATAAAGCTGAAAAGCCCCAGGAGGATGGGCCTTTTTTGGTTCACCGTATCGACAAGGATACTTCCGGCCTGATGGTGACGGCTAAAAATGAACTGGCACAAAGCAGCTTGGCCAAAGCCTTCTTTTATCATAATATCGAACGTAAGTACCAGGCGTTGGTTTGGGGCGACGTAGAAAACGATAATGGTACTATTGAAGGACATATTGGCCGCAGCCCCAAAGATAGAAGAGTGATGCAGGTATATAAGGATGCTGATTCCGGCAAGAAAGCTGTAACACATTACCGGGTTTTGCAACGCTTTGGTTACGTTACATTGGTCGAATGCGAGCTGGAAACCGGCCGAACCCATCAAATCAGGGCACATATGCGACATCTTGGTCACCCCTTATTCAATGATGAGCGTTATGGCGGAAATCAAATTCTGAAAGGCACTACCTTTACCAAATACAAGCAATTCATCAACAATTGTTTTAAGCTGCTTCCCCGGCAAGCGCTCCACGCCAAATCCCTGGGCTTTATCCATCCCATTACCGGAAAGTCCCTCTTTTTCGACTCCGAGCTCCCCGATGATATGCAGCAAGTGCTGAAGAAATGGGAGGTGTATACTTCCAACAGGACTGGTGGCGCACTCTATTAATCGTCTTTAGGTACTTTTAGCATTAATTTTCCATAAATAATTGTTAATGGATTGATACTTATTTCTATTTTTCTTACATTTGGGCAACAATAAGAATTTTGTTATACCAAAGATGTTATGAGGAACCTTGTCGTACTTCTGTTACCGGTAATCCTTTTGTATTCATGTGTTAACAGGAGTGGTGAAGAGAAGCTCCAAAAGATGAATTTTGAGATCGATTCAACCCTGGTGGGTCATGAAGTGCAGTTGCAAAATACTGGAATAACTTTTCTGATTCCCGCTGAATGGTCGCAAGGTTCTCATTTAAAACAGGACAGTTTAAAAGACTTAATCATTCCGGCAGATACTTCCTTCAGGTATGAGCTTAATCCGGTGAAGGTTTTTTTCGAAAAAGATAATAAAGTGTTAATGATCGTCAGTATGATCAATGATTTGACGGATGCTGAGTTAAAATTCCTGGCCAAAAATTACCGGCGCATATTCAATTTTAATCTGCATTGGGAAAGGGTGCGCCATGAGGGATTTCGTCATCATGACTTTATTGTGCACCAATTTCTGCTACAAAAAAAAGAAACCATCCACTTCCGGTTGATCTTTACCGATGCCAAGCTTACAAAATTCCAGGTAGATTATATTATACCTGCTGATGTTTACAGAGAATACATAAAAATAATAGAATCGTCTATCGGTTCATTTAAAGCGACTTAATGTGAAACCCAAAAACTAAGCTTATGAAAAACAAAATGACAAATTCAGTATTGGCAGTCTTTTTAGCTGCCGTATTCATGCTAACTTCCTGCATGTCACTTACCCATACTGTAGGTGATGGGGCTAAGGGGGGGGTAATGAACAAGTTGAAAAACAGTGGTATGTTTTGTGGGGGCTCGTGCCCATTAATGAAGTAGATTCCCACGAAATGGCCCAAGGTCATGAGAACTATCAAATCGAATCGGAAATCAGTTTTATTGATTTTCTGATAGGCGCCGTTCTTGGCTTTGCAACCATTCAAACCCAAACCGTTACAGTGACGTATTAGCCTCATTGAGGCATGACAAACAAGAGTAGCCAGTAATGTCCGATCGTATTACTGGCTGCTTTATTTTTTAAGTTGGTTTTTAGATGAAGAGTATTTGTAGCTTTATATCGATATGAACATTAAGCCTATACATACGGAACATGATTATGAGGAAGCATTAAAAAGGATGGAGGCTATTTTTGATGCACCTAAGGGCACTCCTGAAAGTGATGAAGCTGACATATTGGGACTATTGATTGAAGAATACGAAAGTAAAAACTATCCAATGAATCTCTCAACTGATGTTTTGATCAACGATTATCAGCTAACAAAATAAACTGTTACTTCTACTTCGCCAGCACAATCTTGTGCAAAGATTGGCTATTATCCGATCTTACCTCCAGTATATAAATTGCTCGTCTTAAAGTTCCTAAATCCAGGCTGATGGCAGGATCGGTATAGGAAAGGTATTCATCTTCCAGGATGGTTTGCCCCATGGTGTTCATCAAGCGTACGGTAAGGTTCATTCCTTCATGTTCGCCCAGGAAAACCGTAAGCTGATCTCCCGTTCCAACCGGATTGGGGTATACAACAGGCTTTACCTGAATGGTATCGACCATGATGCTGGAATTGTTTTCATTTTCCACTTCCAGTTTTACCTGGAAATCTCCAAAATGATTGTATTGAATGCCGGTAGGATTTTGTTCAGTGGAGCCCGAGGGTGTTGCTCCTTCAAAGGTCCAGTTCCAGCTTGTGGGATCACCTAATGATTGATCCGTAAAATCCAGTTCCGTTTCAACGGGAATGATGGTGGTATCTGCCTTAAATTGTGCTACGGCAATATCATAGGTGATATAACTACCTTCCAGGGAGGTAACTCCTGTGTTATTGGGATCCAGCCAGGGTTTAAGCTGTTTATCATCGGTGTCGCCGTTGGCGGTCCATGAATAGGAAAACTTGCCGAAATAGTCGGCCGCAGTAGGATTGCCACAGGAGGCGCCACCGCCTGTGAGCATGCCCATGATCAATCCATCCTCGCTAAAAAGTGGAGCCCCGGATGACCCCGGCTCGGTAACCCCGTGATTGGTTTGCGTTTGAGCCCAGTTAACCGACCAATGTGTGGGGTTTTGCTGATCCCAACTAACCGTGGAGGTGCGTTCGCTGTAAGTTGAAATTTTCTTAATATCCCCCTGCGGATGATGGATGGTTACGCCATTGTCGGATGCTGATCCACTGGCATCCCAGCCGTTGAAATAAGGGTCGTAATTGGGGGGTACGTCATCATTTAACAACATAAGGAAAAAATCACTACCCAGTTGGTCAGAGCCTTCTTCTCCTGATTTGGCCAGCTCTTCACCACCGGTCATGGTCCGGCTGTCAGGTTCTACAAAGGGATCCTGGCACTCTGCCGAGTCGGTTTCATAATTAAAGTAAAAAGTCCATTGCTCCATTTCCGATTCAGTAGAGTATTCATGCGATGAATTCTTGGCGCAATGGTTAGCGGTAAGCAAAAGGGGTGCAAAATCAAATTCCGTATTATTGACCAGTGAACCGGTACATAAATAATTGGTGCCCCTGACCAGGGTGATGATCTTGACCACTCCTTTTTTTTCATCGTACCATCCCTCCCCTTCGGGGCAATGGATATTCACTTCGCAATCGCCCGAATCGCCAAAGCCGGTTGTGTTTTTCAATGAATAACCTTTATAGGCATACATGATACCGTTTATCTGAAATTCAGGAGATTCATAAACCCCTGAAGGTTGGAAATATTCAATAACAAGCTTATCGCTTGGGATGGCTTCGGTTGCAAAAGGCCCGCCATCGGAATTGTTGCGGTAATCAAACGAGCCGATGATGAAATTTTTGTTTTCATCATATACAAATAGTTTGGCTCCTTGGGGTAGCTTGAACTTATCGTAATACAATCCCAAAGCACGTGCCCCTGGAATTTCAATACCCATGCGCCAGACTTTACCACGACCGTTTATACGTTCCCAGGTGCCATGGGTATCCATGCTGATGGTGCTGTTAATGGTAACACCGATCCGTTGGACTTTTAAACCCTTGCGCTTAGCCTGCCGGTCCTCTTGCAGTAATTTGGCGGTGTCGGGGGCCTGCAGTTCAACAAAGGGAACATTTGTTTTAAGTTGATTATATCCCGAACTAACCGGCTTACCACCGTAACTTATCTGAGCGTCTGCCAGATGGATGTTCAAAGCAAATACGAGAAATACGCAAAATCCTAAAACTTCTTTTAATCGCGGCATATGATCGATATTTGAAATATACGTCAAAAATAACAATTAATGCCGTGTTTTTGATTAATCCTGTACAATAAACCTAAGTTTATCGATGATGGCTCAATTTGGTCTATACCTATTTCTTCTTCAGGATTACCATAGCATTGTCGGCTTTATTTACCTTCATCCTGAAGTTTCTGAATTTATGGTAGGCTTGGGGCTCGTATGTTCCCTTAAAGGTTTTAAAGCTCCGGGCATAGACCAGGCGATCATCCTTTACCTCAACCGATGCATCATAACTTCCATAAGGACTTTTGAAGTGACTGGGCTCGGGCAGATGCTCAACTTCAAATTCTTTTGGAAGCCGGTATTCAAGGGTGTCGGTATCATGATAACCCCAGGTTATAAAAAGTTGGCTTTCACGGTTTTCAACCCGTTTTACAGTAGGCACCCTGTGAATCATATTGGGTTTAAAAAACAGGCGGTCACCGGTTTTTGTGGCATATTTTTTTACATGCAGATCAATCTCTTCGTGAATGGAGGGAACTGCAGAATTTTCGGTTTGATATTCCAAATCCCGGATGGTAAAACCGGAAATATCGAGATGCTGTGAAATCCACTTATGTTTTTCCTCACTGTCGCGACTCAATTGTTTTTCACGAAGGTCATATTGCAGCCCGTCGAATTGTGTTACTACAAGGCTATTGACATCTCCCGATGCATTCATGTCAATTTCACCTGTACATGACTGAAGATTCAATTCGGGCGGTAGTTTGGGTGTTTTAACCAGCTTACCGCCGCCGGGAGTTATCATCAATGCATGCCGGTCGATTGTGAAACGCCCCAGGTAACCGAATGGCTGGTTCATGTCGGTGCATTCAAGCCAAATGGTATCGTTCTCATGGGGTACTGAAAGGAGCACATGATTGAATTGAACCGAGGGGAAATCCGTATATATATCCTGCTCCCATTTTCCCGCTTTTACCAGGGTATAATAGGAATCGATACCTACGGCTCCCAAAAGGGCTTGGGTATAGTTAACCAAGCCTTTGCAATCGCCATAGCCATTTTCACAAACTTCGGTCGCAGGCATGGTTTGCCACCCGCCAATTCCAAACTGAATGCTTACATACCGGCAACGTGATTGCAGGTATTCATAAACGGCCTTTATCTTTTGGTAGCGATTTGTAAGGGTGTCCGTTAGTTGTTTGATCTTACTGACTTCTTCGGGGGGAAGCTTATCCCTGCCTTTGTTCAACAGGGCTACCCAGTGGCCCATGTCCTTCCAGGTTTTCATATTGCCGGCGTAATTATCCATTTCAAACTTGTTCGGCGCGATCAGGATTTGAGGAGTGCGGGCTGATAGGGGCAGATCAAACGGCTCATTGTCAAAAGCTTTTATTTCATCCATATGCCAATGCATGGTAATCTCACCATCATTATTGATCACATTGGGTTTCTGTTGATCCAGGTTGATAACTTTATAGCGTGGCTTCAGGCTTACAGGTGAAGTGATTTTCCAGTCGATATTGGCAGCACTTACATTATAACGTGCCCCGGCATCGTATGGAGTAAAATCAGGGTAAAAAAGGCTTCCATGGTATTTTATTTCAATCTCGTATTCCACGGTGTAAGGATACCTTGGGTATTTGGGAAGAATAAACTGAAGCCTGTTATCGGTATACATGCTATGATCGGGAACAATGCTGCGGTCGAGGATATCCTTACCCCTTAATTTATCCATCTTGTTTCCATTATGATCATATACATCGGCTTTGAAGGTTTTGATCTTGCTGAACTCATCATAAGATTTCATAACGAATGCAGCCTCCCGATCGTTTTCGTTCAAAATGCTTACCGCACCGTTTATAGTTAGTTCAGCCTGATCGGTTGAACTGATCTCGAAGTGCATGTTGTGGTAACGGACAATGGCATTGGCATTTTCGGTCAAATGCTCGGGTATTGCCCTGTAATTCATTTGCTGACATTGGCCCTGCAGCACCAATAGGATGACGGGCAAAAACACTAGTGACAATTTCTTCATTGGCTTTGGATATTGGAAGTTTTCAATACAATAGGTTCCTGATGCTTATCGGAAATGATCTGGTAAAGTTGCTTAATCATGGGGTATTCCATGTTTTGGAAGAACACCTTGTTCATCTCAAATTTTGATACAATGGTAATGCTATTGCCCATAGCATTAATGAGGTATTGAAATGAACCGGCCTGTTGCGGTAATGCAACATTAGCAGGCTGAGGCGATTCATCCACCTTATAACCCGGTGGCAGGGTGATGGTAATGCGGTAATCTTCAGAAAAAGGACAAGTGAAATCCACCGGAAACTTCCGGTTTTCAATTTTAAAGGGATTTTCCTGTATGCCATTTCCCAGCAATGGATTAAAGAAGAACATGTCGAAGGTCTGGTTCGTTTTATCTTTAATGCTTACCGTGAACGAATAACTAAATTCCATACCAGGCATGCTGTAATCCGAGGCTTTAAAACCAGATATTTCCCAGTTATCATAGTTCTCTTTAAGTTCTTCAAGAAATTTATCTTCACCCTTTTGACTAATATCTTTGCGGGCGCTGGCAGCAGGATATCCGGTAAGTTCTATCTTTACCTGACCCGTAAAACCGCTTTCTTTGTCGAAGGCGATCAGCATGTTGGTTACTTCATCCTTTACTTCCTTGCTGCGTATTTTTATCCATTTTTGCTGTTTTTCCGACACCAGTAACCCTGATCCGTTCAGGCATTTTTTCGGTAGCATTTCTGCGGGCAGGTATGGATCGGTAGCATCGAGCAGGTAGTATTTTCCATCAAGCAGCACGGCAGCCACCACATAGTTGAAATCACGGAATGAGGGTGAAATCCTCCTGATAATACCGTTACTTCGTGTGCTCAGTGCCAGGGGTTCCGTATGAAGACCAAGCCGCCTTAATAGTTGTATAAGGTTGAAGTTAATATCGGCCGAACTTCCTTTTTGATTGTTAAATGCCTCTCGCTTATAGTTGGTTACAAGTAGTCTGTTCGATCCATTCCACGCAATGTTTTCTGCAATTTTTTGCCGGGCCATTTTCATCTGTTGTATCTTATTATCGGTGGCATTTTTTATCGCTTTTTCAATATCTCTCAAGTATCCGCCACCTCTCAGTTGACCTCCAAATCTATTCAGCTCCAGCAATGATTCACAAACATCCTCCCAGGTACGGCTAAAATCCTTCACTCTGTATCCGGGTATCCTGATGGACACCAGGTCAAATTCTATCTTAGATATGTAGTTTTCGCGGGTGGTCATAAAGGGTTCTTCTTTAAAGGCCGGGATATGGGTTCCTTTAAAGTGGTGTGTCTCCATAACATAGGTGTTATTGGTGCCGGCCATTGTTTTGCCCCTGGTAGTAACCGGGAACGATTGGATGTTCTCATATCCTTTTATGAAGTGTTTGAAATTAAATCTTTCCGGTACCTTTAGTTCAAGGTTCGATTCCATTACCGGGAAATCATATTGAAAATACCAATCGGGTATGCCAAGGCCGTAAAAAGAGGAAGATACCAGGTAATAAACATCAATAACCGAACCTTCTTTTACATTTGGCAGGCTGATCTTGGCAATTTTATGATGCTCACTAACTTCTTCGTAAATAACATCGCGTTTTTTGATCTTGGTTTTTTTAACCTTCCCGTTTTCAAGGTTAAAGGTATATGCCTTTAATCTTACCAGGCGTTCAGCCCCGCGGTATAAATCAATTTGATAATCGGCCAGGTCATACCCTTCCTTGGTGAATATCTTTATTCGGAAGTGCCTTTCTATAAAATGATCACCTAATCCCATTATTCTCTTGCCATCATCCCTGATCATCAGAGCCCTGGCATCGGGATCTTTTTTGTAGGATTGCATTTTTAGTTCTTCCTTGCTCACATCGCCCACTTTAAACTTTTCGGCAAAAAGTTTTGCAGGTGTTAATACGGCGCATGTTACTAAGAGGAAAGAAATCAAACAGGTAACTGTGGTTTTGGATTTCATAAGCGTTTGGTTATCTCATTGGTTAATTTGTTGGGTTTTAATAAAAAAGAGCAAGAATAATAATTGCAGTACTCATATTAACAAAGATAGTTAATTTTTTCATAAAATAAAATCACTTGAGAAATTAATAATCATTCCATGTAATAAGCTGAAAGCAAGAATGTGCAAAATTTCAAGAGGGGCTTGATTATTAATTGAGTGATCTATTTTCTCACTCATTATATTACCTTTGGGCCGCAAATCAAAACGCTTAAAAGATAAGACGAATGGAAAAGATCAAAAAGACGCTAAAGGACTATCCGTTTATGCGGTGGCTGGTATTGCTGCTTTCCAGCCTGGTTATGTTCATGAACTATTATTTTTACGATGCGCTTTCGCCATTAAAGGATTTGATGCAACAAAACCTTGGGTTTACCTCGGCTGATTACGGCATTTTTGTGTCGGCCTATTCGGTACCTAATATTTTCTTGCTAATGGCAGTATTGGGAGGTATTATTTTAGACCGCATCGGCATCAGGATCACCGGTACCCTGTTTATAAGCCTTATGGCTATCGGGGCTTCCATAACGGCTTATGGTGCTTCTGATGTTTATATCAACGGTGGTCCGATGTATGAATTTATGGGATCCTTTCTGAAAAGCTATTCCCCTGAATTGAAAATGACTTACGTTGGCTTTTTCATTTTCGGTTTGGGCGCTGAAACCAGTATAGTAGCGCTTTCCAAAGTGATCGTTAAATGGTTTAAAGGAAAAGAGATCGCCCTGGCATTGGGATTGAACCTTGCCATTGGCCGCCTGGGAACTGCATTGGCGCTTAATTTGTCTCCTATTCTTGCCGAGCCCAATTCCCAGTGGGTTAATGCCATTTGGTTTGGTGTTATATTATTATGGGTGGGTCTGCTAATCTTTATCATATATATGTTGCTTGATGTTAAGCTCGACCGTCAGATAAAGGAAACCCTCCCCAAGGAGGCCGAGGATGAGTTTAAATGGCAGGATCTTCTTGATCTTGTTACTAACCGTACTTTTATTTTCATCGCGTTGTTATGTGTAACTTTTTATTCTGCTATTTTTCCGTTTATGAAATTTGCCCCCGATTTACTCATGAATAAGTATGGTATGGAAAGGCAAGTGGCGGGTAACATATCGTCTATTTTGGTGTATGGAACCATGTTGCTTACTCCCCTTTTTGGATGGATTGCCGATTATAAGGGTAAGAGTGCAACCATGATGTACCTGGGTTCGGGCTTATTATTGGTGGCTCACTTAATGTTTGCTGAAACTATGATCGTGCCCTATATTCCCATCTTTTTGCTTGGTGTTGCCTTTGCCTTGGTACCTGCTGCCATGTGGCCTGCTGTTACCAAGATCGTGGGTGAAAACAAGATAGGAACAGCCTATGGAGCTATGTTCTCAGTTCAAAACCTGGGATTATGGGGTTTTCCCATATTGATTGGTAGTGTGTTGGAAGCTACTAATCCCGGTGTGGCCGAAAAACTTGCTAAGGGTGTGGATGCTGTTTATGATTACCGTATTGCCATGTGGATTTTCGCTAGCACAGGTGTATTAGGGTTGGTTTTCGCCTTCCTGCTTAAGCGCGACGATAAAGTCTCGGGCTACGGCCTCGAGCAGCCAAATAAGCAGGAGTAGGGAGTTTAAAGTTCCAGGTTTAAAGTTCCAAGTTTCAAGTTTCAGCTAGCATCAAACCTGGAACTTAGAACCTGGAACTTAGAACTTAGAACTTAGAACTTAGAACTTAGAACTTAGAACTTAGAACTTATTAATATGATAGTAGTAACAGGAGCGGCCGGTTTTATAGGAAGTTGCCTGCTGGCGGGACTGAATGAAGCCGGCCATAATGAAATTGCCGTGGTGGATGATTTCAGCCGGGAAGATAAAAATAAGAACCTGGAGCGAAGAAGCTTCGTGCGAAAGGTTCATCGCGACCGCTTTTTCGACTGGCTGGCAGCCAACCATGATGAAGTGGAATTTATTTTCCATCTGGGTGCCCGCACCGATACAGCCGAATTCCGAAAGGAAATTTTCGATGCCCTCAATCTCGACTATTCCAAAGATATGTGGAATGCCTGTGCTTCATACCACATACCTTTGATCTATGCTTCCTCGGCAGCTACTTATGGATTGGGTGAGTTGGGCTATGATGATAACCATGAACTGGTCAATCAGCTTAAACCGCTGAATCCCTATGGAGAATCGAAAAATGAATTTGATCAATGGATGCTTGGGCAGGAGAAACAACCTGATTTTTGGGCCGGCTTAAAATTCTTTAATGTATATGGCCCCAATGAATATCATAAAGGCCGCATGGCCTCGGTGATCTTTCATGCCTATAATCAAATTAAAGATACCGGCAAAGTTAAGCTCTTTCGCTCTCACCACCCCGATTTTGAAGACGGGAAGCAGTTGCGCGATTTCATTTACGTGAAGGATGTGGTGGATGTAATGCTTTACTTGATGGAAAAAAAACCACAGCCGGCCATTTACAACCTGGGCACCGGAAAGGCCCGCACTTTCCTCGACCTGGCTAAAGCTACCTTTTCAGCCTTGAACAAAAAGGAAAATATTGAGTTTATCGAAACCCCCAAAGATATCCGCGATAAATACCAGTACTTTACCGAAGCCAAGATGGATAAGTTACGCAAAGCTGGATATAACAAGCCTTTTACCACTCTCGAAGATGGTGTGACGGATTATGTAAGAAATTACCTGGGGAAAGGGGAGTATTGGTAGGTGGTAGTTGGTAGTTGGTAGCTACCAGCTAACAAGAGCATCATTTATTATTGGATGATTGGGTGATTGCACGCCTGCAAGAGGTAAGGCTAATTCGTTACTTGATTAATGGCCTGTCTACCGGAGGTAGAGTTAATTTGTTGATTCGTTAATTTGTTGCTGCCGGAGAAATGATTGATTGCCGGGCCGCCAAAAAGGCGGGGGTGATTGCCTGCCTACCGGAGGTAGGGTTGATTTCAGGCTTAGGATATTCAGGTAGTTTTCATTCCTCCATGCCCCAAGCTCCATGCTCTATGCTCCATGCCCCAAGCTCCATGCTCCATGCTCTGTGCTTATTTGCTCTGCCTTAAAACTGGATCCGAATTTGTCGATAAAAACCCCCTAAGAAGCGATAGCACCTATAAGTCCTTTTTAACATCCACCAAAAACTTGCGTATTTTTTTTAATGATCTTACAATTTCGGCAGCTTCTATGGTTTCTTCGCGGTTTTCACGGAGTTTTTTCTTAGCCCCGTCTAGCGTGAAACCTCTTTCCTTGACTAAATGATAGATGAGATGAAGATTATCGACGTCTTTTTGAGTAAAGAGACGGTTGCCTTTTTTGTTTTTTTGCGGTTTAATAATACTAAATTCCTTTTCCCAATAACGGATGAGCGAGGTGTTTACCTTAAACATTTTGGCCACTTCGCCGATAGTATAGTAGAGCTTGTCACTATGATTTTTTGTTACGTTGGTTGCCATGTCAGGTTTAATCAAGTGTTTGTGAAGGCAGCTTCGAAAGCTCGATTATGCGTTCAAATTGACCCGGTGTAAGGTCATTGAAGAAATAATAAATGGGATTAACCGGCTTGCCGCTTTTTCTAACCTCGTAATGCAGGTGCGGGGCGGTTGATTTACCGGTGTTACCCACATGCCCGATCACCTGCCCGCGCTTGATCTTTTCACCCCGCTTGACGTTAAAATCGGCACAATGGGCATAAACGGTTTTGTAATTATAGCCATGATCTATTTCGAGGCGATTTCCATAACCGCGTCGTGAATATTTAACACTGGTGACCACACCGTCGCCGGTGGCATATATCTCGGTACCCACGGGTGCTGAAAAGTCGAGCCCTTCATGGAATTTTTTCACCTTATAAAAAGGATCAGTCCTGTAACCAAAATAGGAAGAAAGACGCTTAAGGTCCCGGTTTTTCATGGGTTGTATAGCCGGAAGAGCGGCCAGCATGTTTTCCTTATTTTTGGCCATGTTGAAAACCTCATCAAACGACTTGGATTGCACATAAAGCTGCCGTTCAATTTTATCCAGTTTTTTGGTGGTATTGATGATGATCTCGGAATTTTTATAGCCATCAAGCCGGGCATAGCGATCGGTGCCGCCTACTCCGGCTTTGCGCACCGAAGAAGGGATAGGCTCAGCTTCAAGAATTACCCGGTAAATATTATCATCCCTGTCCTGTAGGTCGCTCAAGACTCTATTCACCCTGTTCATGCGGTCGTTAAGAACTTCATATTGGAGCTTGAATTGCTCCAATTCCCTTTCGAGCATTCTTTCCTTGGGCGATTCGAAAAAGGTATAAGCCAAAAAGATAACACCGGATGCAAATACCAAGCCCGCAGCACATATTGATAGAAATTTTTTAAGATAATCTTTAAAGGTTAATCTCACTTCTTCAACCTGAAGTGTTTGGGTATTAAACCGGTATTTTGTTTTCCCCATAGTTTAAACGTTTGATTCTCCCTTTGTTATGGTTAATTTGTTGCCATAAGCATCACAACCATGAACAAAATTAATCAAATCCACTAAATTTGCAACCTTTTTAAACACGATATATTAACACAGCGTTGTTAATATACCAATAACTAAGAGATATAGATTATGAAGTCATACGAGGTTAGAAAACGATTTATGGATTTTTTCCGGTCAAAGGATCATCAGATTGTACCTTCCGCTCCCATGGTAGTGAAAAATGATCCTACATTGATGTTTACCAATGCCGGAATGAATCAATTTAAGGATATTTTTCTGGGCAATAAGCCGGCTCCCCACCCGCGAGTGGCCGATACGCAAAAGTGCCTTCGTGTTTCGGGTAAGCATAACGATTTGGAAGAAGTAGGGCACGATACCTACCACCATACCATGTTCGAAATGTTGGGGAACTGGTCGTTTGGTGATTATTTTAAAAAAGAGGCCATTGAATGGGCTTGGGAATTGCTAACCGAAGAGTATGGCATTAATAAGGAAAATCTATATGTAACCGTATTCGAAGGAGCTGAAAGTGATGGATTGGAGCCTGATAACGAAGCTTATAATCACTGGAGGAACATTATCCCCGAAGAACGTATATTATACGGGCCAAAAAAAGATAATTTCTGGGAAATGGGCGATACCGGCCCCTGTGGCCCTTGTTCCGAAATTCATATCGATATAAGGCCGGAGGAAGAAAAGAAGAAAAAGCCTGGAAAGGAGCTGGTGAATCAAGATCACCCGTTTGTGATTGAGATATGGAACCTGGTCTTTATTCAGTTTAACCGGCAGGCCGATGGATCATTGCTCAATCTTCCGCAAAAACATATCGATACCGGTATGGGTTTCGAGCGGCTCACCATGGTGCTGCAGAATAAATCATCCAACTATGAAACCGATATTTTCCAGCCCTTTATAGAAGAATTATCGGACATGACCGGTAAGAAATATGATGAAAGCCATGATGTGATGGTGGCTATGCGGGTGATAGCCGACCATGTTAGGGCCATTTCCTTTGCCATTGCCGATGGGCAATTACCATCCAATATTAAGGCAGGCTATGTGATAAGGCGTATTTTGCGCCGGGCTGTGCGTTATGGCTATACCTTCCTCGGTTTGCGTGAACCATTTATTAATAAGCTGGTACCTATCCTGGTGCAGCAGATGAGCGACTTTTTCCCTGAGTTGAAAAGCCAGCAACAGTTGATCGAAAAGGTGATCAATGAAGAAGAGCAATCCTTCCTGCGCACACTGGAAACCGGAATTCATATGCTCGATCAGATCATTCAACGGGCCAAAAGCAAAGGTGAGGATACCATTAGCGGAAAAGATGCTTTTATACTCTACGATACCTATGGATTTCCTTATGACCTTACCCAATTGATTTTAAAAGAGAATGATCTGAAACTGGATAAGGCTGGATTTGATAAGGAAATGGAAGCTCAAAAATCGCGTTCACGAAATGCTTCCGCCCAGGAAGCCGGCGATTGGGTTGTTTTATCAAAGCAGGGCCAGGGTGAATTCATAGGCTATGACACCCTTGATGCTGAGATCCACATTACCCGCTACAGGAAAGTAAAAACCAAGAAAAAGGAGCTGTATCACCTGGTTTTTGATCAAACCCCGTTTTATGCCGAAGCCGGCGGCCAGGTGGGTGACAAAGGTTACATCCGTAATGAAAATGAAAAGATAGCCATAGTTGATACTAAAAAAGAAAACGATCTAACCATACATATAGCTGAAAAACTACCTGAAAAACCGGAGGCTGCCTTCAAAGGGGTAGTGAATGAAACCAAGCGTTTCTTAACGGCCAATAATCATTCGGCAACACATCTGTTGCATTTTGCCATGCGTGAAATACTTGGTCAACACGTTGAGCAAAAGGGCTCGTTGGTGCATCCGGATTATCTCCGTTTCGACTTTTCGCATTTCCAAAAAGTAACCGACGAGGAGGTCAGGAAGATTGAACGGCTGGTCAACCAAAAGATACGTCAGAATTTACCCCTGGTTGAAAAGCGGTCGGTTCCCATAAAGGAAGCCTTGGATATGGGCGCTATGTCATTGTTTGGTGAAAAGTATGGCGATAAGGTAAGGGTTGTGCAATTTGGCGATTCGGTGGAACTGTGCGGCGGAACACACGTTACAGCCACCGGGCAAATCGGGATATTTAAAATTGTTTCGGAAAGCGCCATTGCAGCCGGCGTTAGAAGAATTGAGGCCATTACAGCCGATAAGGCCGAAGAATATTTTTATCTTCAAATCGATACCCTGGAAGAGATCAAGCATATAGTCAAAAATCCTAAAGACCCGGTTAAGGGGGCTATCAACCTGGCTGAACAAAACACAAAACTTCAAAAGCAAATTGAGGAACTTAACCAGGAAAAAATTAAACAATTAATTCGTGATCTTTCCGAAGATGTGGAAGCTATTAACGGTATTAACTTTATCGGTAAAAAGGTCAACCTCGATCCGGCAACCATCAAGGACTTGGCCTTTAAAATGAAGGGAACGGTCAACGATCTTTTCCTTATTATCGGGGGCGAAAAAGACGGAAAGGCCAACCTCACCATTATGATCGCCGATAACCTGGTTAAAGAAAAAGGCTATCATGCCGGACATATGATACGCGACCTGGCCAGGGAAATTAATGGTGGAGGAGGAGGACAACCCCATTTCGCCAGCGCCGGTGGAAAAGATCCAAATGGTATTGAAAATGCCCTTGAAAAAGCCCGGCAGATGCTTTTGTAGGAAGGCAAAACAGCCTTTGTTTGGATGGCTAAGCATTTAGTATGAATCTGTTGATGGAATGATTGAATGAATGATTGAATGAATGATTGATTGAAACCGACAGGTAATGCTCACTTTATTTCCCCATGCTCCATGCCCTGTGCTCCATGCAATATGCAACCCATCTGTCAATGAACATGCTCATAAAACATGCTTCGTTCGTAAAGCAAACTGTAAATTGGGCCAATAATTAATTATCCACCATTTTTTGTTTTCTAATCAGCATTGTCGCGTGTTTCAATAAACTGGTAATAAGGTGTTTGTGTATAGCATAGCCTGTTTATCTTGTTTTAACCGTCGACTAAATTGGTTTGTTTAATAAAAAATATTAATTATGCAACAAACTTTTTGGTCAAAGCATTTGTTTAGGATGACATGTTTAACGAAAGGGAATAACTGTAACAGCAATTATAATTACGGGGTAAATGAAGAATTACTCGATAAAGGATCTGGAAAAACTTACGGGCATTAAAGCGCACACCATACGTATTTGGGAGAAACGCTATGATATTGTGGAGCCAAAACGGACCACAACAAACATACGCTATTACAATGATGATGATTTGAAGCGTTTGTTGAACGTATCCATCCTGAACCGTCATGGATTCAAGATATCCCATATTGCCCGTATGGATACCAGGGAGATGAACCAAAAGGTCCTTGAGATCACCAGCGATTCCCACGATTTCGATAGCCAGATTGAAAACCTTGTGGTGGCTATGATTGAGCTTGATGAAACCAAGTTTGAGAAAGCATTATCAACGGCCATTATAAAGCTGGGATTCGAAGACACCATTACCCGTATTGTGTATCCTTTCTTTAATAAAATTGGAACGCTTTGGCAAATAGGGACCGTCACTGCTGCCCAGGAGCACTTTGTTTCCAATCTGATCAGGCAAAAACTGATCATTGCCATCGATGGGGTGGTGAATACCAGCAACCCCAATCCCAAGACTTTTGTGCTGTTTTTGCCCAATGGTGAATGGCATGAAATGGGACTGCTTTTTATTGCCTACAAGATCAAAAAAGAAGGGCATAAGATCATCTACCTAGGCCAATCGGTTCCCTTTGATGATTTAAAAGAAGTTGTCGATATACAGGCCCCCCAGATCTTGGTTACCGGCATTTCGTCCTCGCTTTCCAAAGAAACTTACGAAGATTACATCAAGCGGCTTTCAAATGCTTTTCCCGACCGGAGCATTTACGTATCGGGTTATCAAGCCAGTGAACATCAAATTAAGCTCCCCCGTAATGTACATACCATAACTTCCATGGACGAGCTTAAAGAAGAGTTGGAGAAACTACGCCGTTAAGATTGGGGAAAAGATTTCCTATGTAGATTACCATTATCTAATCAAAGCGCTTATTTTAAAAGCATTAATTTTTTACAATGCTTGTTATGGATTATGTATAGCAACTCTGCAAGCATTGCAATACTTTATTAACATAATGGCAGGGCTTTTGCCCCCGGAAAATGGTACTGTTAATAATATCTAAAACAAACATTACAAGCTTTATGGCGATCAGAAATTATAAAATAGATGCCTATTCCGAGGGCAAATGTAAATCCAATATCAGTGTACGTAATTTTCATTTTATTATCGATGAACCCAATGAATTCAATGGCAGCGGCCAGGGGCCCAATCCTGTTGAGTATATGCTGGGTGCTTTTGCCGGGTGTATTAACATTACGGGGAATCACCTGGCCGATGAGATGAATTTTGAGCTTCGTGCCATGAATGTTCAAATTGATGCCGGCCTTGACCGCGCTCACCTTTCTCAGCCAGGTAAAGGGATGCGTCCCGGAATAAAGGAGGTGGATGTAAAAATCCAAATCGACACCGATGCTGACGAAGATACCGTAAATACCTGGTTGGATCAACTCAGGCATCGCTGCCCGGTATGCGACAACCTGGCAAATCCAACTGCGGTGAATATGCGGGTGAAGAGGACGTAGGGGACCAAGGTAAAACATCATTTTTTCCCGGCTCATAAGCCTTTCAGCGAATTTTGCTTGCCCCACCGGAAAGCCGTACCTTTGCGGAAGAAAGCTAAAAAGGTTGTATACGTTTTAACAAATGTGTTTACAATCATATCCGGCTTTTTTGATGACGAATTCGTAATTATGGTTAAAAAGGCTTTAATGGTATTGGATAAGGTGTTTCCACCTGATGAGCGGGTTGAAAAGGAAATAGAAAGTTTGAATTCTGCTGGTTATGAGGTAGCTATTGCAACACTTAAGTTCAATCAACAATTACCTGATGAAGAGCAAAAGGAGGGATACCGGATTTATCGACGAATTATCTCTAAATTCACCTACAAGACAAGCGTGGGAATACTGAAATTCCCTTTCTATTTCCGTTTTTGGAAAAAATACCTGGATACTATTTTTCAGGCTGAGAAAAACATAAGGGTCATTCATATACATGATCTTCCCCTGGCTAAGTTAGGTATTTATTACAAGCGAAAACGGAAGGTCAAATTTATTCTGGATCTCCATGAAAACTGGCCTGCTCTGCTTGCAACATCACATCATACTAACACTCCTTTGGGCAAGCTGTTGTCTTCAAACAGGCAATGGATAGAGTATGAGAAAAAAATGATAGGAGAAGCTGATTCCATTATAGCAGTTGCTGATGAGATGAAACAACGAATTTTACCATATGCCGGTAATAACATTACAGTTGTTGAAAATGCAATAAGCCTTAAAAGGATAAATATAAGTACAAAACCAAAAATTGAGGATAACTATCTTGATTTGATATACACAGGTGGTATAAATTATCATAGAGGTGTTCAAATTGTGATTCAGGCCTTGCCTCGTATTATTGAAAAAATTCCAAATATTCGTTTTCATGTTGTTGGATCGGGGGCCTATATGGAGAGAATAATGACCTTAACCCAGGAGACTGGCGTGGGAGACTATGTTACATTTCATGGCTGGAAGTCCCAACAGGAAGTTTATGAATTGATCAACCAAAGTGATCTGGCTGTGATTCCTCACCTCAAATCGGTTCAAACGGATAATTCTTCACCAAACAAACTGTATCAGTACATGTATATTGAAAAGCCCATATTGGCCAGTAATTGTAAATCGATAGAACGGGTAATAAACAAAGTAGGCTGTGGTTTAATATATGCTGACCAATCGCCGGAGGATTTGGCGAATAAAATAATTGAAATGAACAGCAAGGATATGAAAACAATGGCTAAAAAGGGTAAAAACGCTGTTTTAAACAAATACAACTGGGAGCATGAGCAAAAGAAACTCATAGGGTTGTATAATGACATTGTCAATAACTAAATTAATGGGGAATTAAGAGCAAAGACTTAAATGACTATTGACCAGTTTTTAATAAGACGGTTTTTCAAATACACTTCAACAATGGTGAGACCCATTGAGAAGCTTATTATTGAAAAATACGGGAAAAATGATGCTGATTTCCCCATCCTATTTATTGTGGGCGCACCCCGTTCAGGTTCTACTTTATTATATCAGTTGCTAACCAATTATTTGCAAGTAAAATACATCGATAATCTGACTAACAATTCCAGGGAAACACCTTATTGGGGGGCTTGGTTAAGTAATTTGTTTTTTAATGATAAAACACACGGCAACTTCAGTTCAAGTTATGGGAAAACACATTCGGCCGGATTACACGCACCGGCCGAAGGTGGCGCTTTATGGTATCAGTGGCTACCTACATATCCTCATTTTATCGATTTTAATGATATTGATAAAAACACTGAAAACAGGATTTTGAGAATCTTCAATGCGATCATCAACCGTTATCATCAACCTTTTATTATTAAGAACTTACATTTTAGCCAGCGATTGCGGTTTGTTGCTGAAACTTTCCATAACGCCAAGATACTCTTTATAAGAAGGGATCCGTTTTATATTGCGCAATCTATTTATAATGCCAGAGTTGCTAACTTCAATGACCCGAACGTTTGGTGGTCCACCTATCCCAGAAACTCTAATGAATTGAAAGCCTTGCCATATGACGATCAAATTGCAGGGCAGATTTATTATACTGAACATCAAATAATTAATGATTTGAAATACTATGATGCCAGGAATGTTTCAGTTGTTCAATATGAGCATATTGCCGGGAAAACGGACTCCTTGCTTCAACAGCTCGGAGTTTTTATCCAGGCTGAAAGGAGAAATACAAATCAAGAGGAATTAATGAATTCGGTTACGGTAAGAAATACGCAAAAAGTTAACGATGAAGTGGCTAAAGCACTTACGAAAGCGTTGAAAAAATTCAATTGGGCCAAATTGGAAGTGAATTATGAGTAACAAAGATAATTATACAATCCGGATTCTTTCGGAAGAAGAGTATCCCCTATGGGATGATTTCGTGGAAAACGAAGGAAGGGGAACTCTGTTTCATAAGGCGGTGTGGCTAAAACCATTATATGAAATTTATTCGCAAACCGGATTTCGGATCATTGGGTGTTTTGATAATAATGACAGGATTATTGGAGGTCTTGCCTACGGGCACAAGCGTAAACTGGGAATAGAAGTAATGGCACCTCCGGTAAGCACGATATATTGGAGTCCGCTTATCAAAGCAAGGGATACCCAATATGTTTCCAAGGTTGAAAACTACGAATTTCAGCTTTATAAGTTGATTATTGAATTCCTGGAGAATCATGTAAAGTATGCTTTATTTCAATTCCCCCCTCATTACAGGGATATAAGACCTTTTTTATGGAACGGTTATAAAAATTCGGTGAAATATACTTATACTGTAAGTTTAAAAGACGAAAATGAGCTTTTTAATGCGTATTCACCATCACTTAAGCGTCAGATCAAGAAAGGAGCAAAAGAGGATTACAAAATTGTGAACAGTGATAGTGAGGAACAAATCAATGCTTTTTATCAATTACAGCATAAAACTTTCGAAAGGCAGCGCAAGTCGCCCTTGTTTTCAAAGGAGCAATTTAGCCAACTAGCCCGGGATTTTATTAAAAATGGGTTATTATCCATTTATATAATCTATAAAGGCTCTTCCCCCGTATATGGCATATGCATTAGCAAAGGTATTAATACAGCTTATTATTGGCTGGCCGGTGGAGATCCTGAATATTTTAATACAGGCCTTAACCAACTTTTAATGCATGAGATTCTGAAGGATTTGGTCAATAAAGGATTATCTACTTTTGACTTTATTGGTGCCAATACTTATTCGATTACCCAATACAAATCGAATTTTGGATTTAAACTAACACCTTTTTATGAGGTTGAAAAGATAAGTGGTCAATGGGCAAAGGCGTTATTTGCTATTAAACATCAACTTGGGAAATGAAGCGGCAACTTAATTCCAATCAAATAGAATATGTCCTGTTTCATCTTGAATGCCATGCTGAGCTATTGCCCATTCTCAGAGAGCAAATGCAATTCATTGAGCAAAATACCGGAGATCATAAGGGAATTGTTTTTCCCTTGTCAAAGAATGACCTGGATTATGAAAAAGTGATTGCCATTGATAACGTCCCGGTTCTATTTCCATTAAGTGACAAATCCCGGATATATACAATTACTGATGAAACTCTTGTTTTTCATCATGATTTATTAAAGTCTGCATTTTACCTATTATCGGGTGAGCAGGAACTAAGCCCGGCCTATCGCGACCATTTCGGGAGATTTCCCTATGAACTGTCGGTTCAATACAAGTTGAGAATTACAGGTATCCCTGTTGTAAACTATTATTTTGAATGGATCCTTAAGGCTATTGAGGAGTTTTGCCGTATTAAGAATCTCCCCTTTAAAAGAAAAAAGGTTTTTAAGCCTTTTGCCTTTAATCTGACTCACGATATTGATCAATTGGATTATTACACCTTCAAAAAGTTACTTTACAAGGTTAAACAAATACTGGGGCTGGCAAAACGTGATATGAGCCGGACTAAATTGTTAAAGCAGATAACCATTAATGCATATCAGTTGATGCGGTTATCAGCAAAGTCAAACCCGGCATGGGATTTTGAATACCTGCGAGACCGGGAAAAAGCTCATGATTTTACTTCCGGATTTTATTTTCTTGAAAAGAGCCTTAAAAACGGTGATTCGGATTATAGCTTTGATGATAAGCGTTTGAAGGGATTATTAACTTATTTGGATAAGGAAAGATGCGAATTGGGCATTCATGGAACAGTACATTCTGCTATAAATGAGGAGGCCTTGAAAAGAAACATCAGCAATTTTAAGAAAGTTACACCACAAAATATTCATGGTATAAGGCAACACAGGTTGATTTATTATCAGCCGCAGACTTTAGCCGTCCATGAAGCCTGTGAATTAACCTATGACACTACCCTGGGCTTTGCCGAGTATGAGGGTTTCAGACATTCCTATTGCCTGCCATTTAAATTATATAATTTTGAAGAGGATGAAATGGCTCGGATCTGGGAGATCCCTTTAACGATGATGGATGCTACGGTGTTCTATTATCGAAGAATGAATCCAGAAGCTATCTTGGATAAGACTAATAGTTTAATAAAAGAAGTTTCAAAATTTGGAGGCGTATTTACTTTACTTTGGCACAATGGCTTTTTTGATGAAGACCGGTATCCGGGAATCAGAAAATGCTATGAAGATATATTAGCCTGGATGGATCATCAGCGGGCAGAAAGCATAAACCCGGTGGAGATTATCAAAAGGATGGAAAACATCAAGAAGAATGCTCGATAAACTTCGACATACGGTAAAACACACTGCTGTTTACAGCCTTGGAAATCTGAGCACCAAGCTTATCGGTTTGGTTTTACTTCCCCTGTATCTCGAGAAACTAAATACCGCCGAATATGGAATACTTGCAATATTAGAAGTAACATCCCAATTCATAATAGCTGTTTTTGGAATGCGGCTATCGGTTGCTATGATGAGGTGGTATGCCGTTGAAAATGATGTAAAGGAAAAAGGAAGGATTATCTTTACCACTTTTTTTACCACGCTAGTGATACTTGTCATTATCAATTTGTTACTTCAACCGTTTACCAAAGACCTTTCCATTCTTTTCTTCGAAACCCCGGATTTTAGGTCCTATTTTGTGATCCTTATCATCTGGTCAACGCTTGAAATGTTGAACCGCTTGGGATTAGACCTGTTAAGACTTAAGGAGCGATCCGGATCATTCATATTGGCTACTTTGTTTAAGTTTTTATTGGTTTTGGTTTTGAACTTTTACTTTATTCTTCACCTTGAAATGGGTGTTAAGGGGATTATTTTAAGCCAAATGATAGGTAGTGGGGTACTTACCTTGTTTTTTATTCCGTTTTTATTACACCAATCCATCCCCGGTTTTTCTTTTCCCGTGTTGAAAGGAATGCTGAGATACAGTGTACC
>JAIPAP010000064.1 GCA_021740045.1 Bacteroidales bacterium | reverse complement strand
TGAATTATGGCAGGTATTGTAAAAAATAATGTTCTCTCCGAAATCGGGGAACTCGAAGGTGTTATCATACATACGCCGGGGCCGGAAGTGGAAAACATGACCCCGCAAAATGCCGAGCGGGCATTATATAGCGACATCCTCAATCTGAATGTTGGATTAAAGGAGTATGAACAATTTAGAGGCGCTTTGCAAAAACTCACCAAAGTTTTTGAAGTCAGGGATTTGTTAACGGAAATTCTCGACAACCAAAAAGTCAAAAACGACCTGGTAAGAAAAATATTCCGGAATGAAGGTATTGCCAATCCCGACGCCCGGATGCTAAGCCTGCCCAATGATGAAGTTGCCCGGCAGTTGCTTGAAGGAGTGATCATGGTAAAGGATAACCTCTCGAAATACTTGAGCAAGGAACGTTATTTACTTCGCCCCTTGCACAATTTCTTTTTTACGCGCGATGCTTCGGTAACTATTTTTGATAAGGTACTGATCGGACGCATGGCCAGCCGTGTTCGCGAGCGTGAAGCCATTATCATGGAAGCCATCTTCGATTATCATCCCACGTTCAACACCAAGACTTTTAATCCTATAGAACATGAAAGCTTCACCAATGAGCTAACCATAGAAGGTGGCGACATATTAGTGGCAAGGCATGACACCCTGCTTGTGGGCATAGGCTCACGAACTACCCCCCAGGGTATTGATTACCTTATCGAACAGATGAAATCCCACAAGAAAAAGCGCCATATCATTGTGCAAGAGTTACCTTTCAAACCGGAATCTTTTATCCACCTCGACATGGTTTTCACTTTTCTCGATCAGGATAAATGCATGATATACGAACCCATTATCCTTAAGCCTAATAAGCTGCAAACCGTTCACATAGAGATCGACAACGGAAAGGTAAAATCCATTCACCAGGAAGAAAACATCGTTTCGGCGCTTAAAGGTCTTGGAATGGATTTGAAACCCATTTTCTGCGGAGGCATCCGCGACAGCTGGATACAGGAACGGGAACAATGGCATAGCGGAGCCAATTTCCTGGCGCTGGCACCCGGCAAGATCATCGGATACGGCCGCAATGTGTACACTATTGAAGAACTGAACAATAATGGTTTTAATATCCTCCGTGCCGAAGACGTCATGAAAGATAAGATCTGCCCCAGTGAAAGCGAAAAATGTGTGATCACCATAGAAGGCTCCGAACTGGCCCGCGGCGGTGGCGGGGCACGATGCATGTCGATGCCGGTGAAACGAAAACCACTTGAATAAGTAGCATTGTATTTTTAGGTTCTGAGTTTCAGGTCCCGAAAATTTAAATTTTCGTGGATGCTCGAAAAAATATGAAATCGAAGATTTCTGTTTTTTCGGCATTTCAAGTTTAAAGTTTAAAGTTATTCGAAACCGCATCAAACAAATCATATAACTGAAACTCGTCCACCTTGATTTAATATAATTACATCAAATCATCCACCAAAAAGCAAGTTTATATACCCCCCCTACCGTCTACTCCTTGCTCTGTGCTCCATGCACTTTGCCCTGTGCTCCATGCCCTATGCCCCATGCCTTCTATCTTCTATTTTCTATCTTCTACCTTCTAATAACGAACAACCTTAAAGCATTTCCACTATGCTATCGCATTATTTTCACTTTTTTCTTGTTTTTATAATAAAGATGATTTAGCTTTGTGATATCATTTTGATATTAATTTAAAATCAAACAATCATGGAAAACGAAAAACCTTTCAGTGGAACCAATGGCTACGGAATGTTAGCCTTTGTTTTAATGGTGGTGCTTTGCTCCGATGAATCGGCCCGGCCGGTGATCAATGCCGGAACCCTTAACCAATAGGAGATTGTTATGGCTAAGAAGAAATTTGTTCTTCGTATTGATGAGGATAAAATGAAAGCCGTTGAGAAATGGGCTGCCGACGAATTCCGCAGCACCAACGGGCAATTGGAATGGATCATTACCAAAGCCCTGAAGGAATCGGGTAGACTTAAATCCAAATTGAGCGATTCTCGCTCACGATAAAAAAATTGTAAGCTTTTCACCTCTCCCATTCGGTGAAAAGCAACAATTTCTAAATCGGGATTATACCTAAGTTGAGCGATTTTTCACTGCGTTCAAATCGCTCAACTTAGGTAAAAAAAACCAAAGGCGATGAAAATTCCTCCCATGACAATTAGCACACTATTGACAAAAAATAAAACCGGGAGGAAATATGCATTCTGCCCGGTTCAACTATTTATAATCACAATCACCAATTGAATTTTTGAATATAAACAAACGCAAAAACCATATGGAAATAGAACTGAAAATCCTCATTGCCAGTATACTGTTTTTAATCACTATTGTGGCAGGAATCTTTACCAGCCATAAAGGCCGGCCCCTGAACCAGTTGCTGTTTAACATTCACAAGCTCTCGGGTTTGACAGCTATAGTTTTTACCGCCATCATCCTGCAAAATCTGTTTTTTGATGAATTTACCAAAACCATGTTGGCGCTTACCATTATCGACGCATTGTTTGTGATCGGCCTGTTTGTCACCGGTGCCTTGTTAAGCCGCGATAAGCCCGTAAATCTGTTGCTGCTAAGGATTCATAACATCACCACGGTATTGGCGCTGGTCTTAAGCGCTTATATGGTATACCGGTGGTTGTAATGGATTTAAAAGGATTCGTTATCGTTTTAAAACCTCAAACCATTTATTCAATGCAGACGGTTTACTCAAATTTAAAAAGAAAATTTTATATATCTTTGCCTATGTGTCAGGAATAAATGTGTTTAACTTAAAAATAAGTGTCATGAGTATTCCTTTTTCAACCGAAGATTTTTTCAGGATCATAGTACAATACAACAGTTCTCTGTTTCCGGTACAAATCGTGATTTTTCTGATTCCTGTCGCCGGGTTGATCCTGATGCATATCAATCATCCCTTGAAAGACCGATTCACAGGTGTCTTCCTTGGATTGATATGGTTATGGACAGGACTGGCTTATCATATAAGCTTTTTCGCCGGGATCAATCCCGCGGCGTATGGTTTTGGAGGCCTGTTTATCATACAGGGATTGATGTTTCTATTCGAAACCATTGGAAAGAAGCGGTTGCAATTCACATTTGAAAAATCGGCCATGCATTATGTAGCTTACTTTTTCATTATTTACGGATTGTTGATTTACCCGGTTATTGAATTCGTTGCCGAAGGAGCTTTACTAAAAACCATTTCATTAGGGCTTCCTTGCCCAACTACCATACTAACATTTGGTTTCCTGATGCTGGCTGCTAAGAAACTGCCCGGGTATCTGCTCATCATTCCCACCCTTTGGGCAGTGATCGGTGTAAATGCCGCTTTCAATTTTGGTGTTTACCAGGATGTGATGATGGTTGTAGCTGCCATAACTGCTGTGGTTTGGATAATGATCAGTAAAAGAAAGACAGCAATAACGCTCATACATCAGCATGAATGACATTCTTAAAAGGCATTGTTCAGTATGCCAAAGATCAGTGCAATGTTGCTGACCTATTAACCCTCACTGAAATCAACATGCAGGACGGAAGACCCGTTATCGATTCGAGTGTAAAGCCTATACCCGAAAAAGGAAAATAGTGATTTCCACGCGATAAATAATTAACCTGGAGACTGATGTGCTAAATAACTCCATTATTTAGAATCACGCACTTCGAAAAATAAGCTTGTACTTTACCTGATTGATAGGACAAAATCCATGTTTTTCTTATCCTGCCCTACCATACAATGGCGGCTGTAACCTTTTTGAAATCAGGCTTGACGATACTTATTATGCAGTGGCGATGAAAAAGGATGATCCATTGAACTTTTTTTAGAGCCACCAGTTGATATTTCTTTATAATTTATATCACAAATTTAAAACTTGTGAAGTATTTTTGTCGTTGATTTTAGTATAATCATATTTCCATGTATACGCAATGAAAATATGGTTTTTTGAAGTAAATAGAGATAGTAATCAATTTGGTATTTTACCAGATTAAGGCAAACAAAGGATAAGAACAGCGTAATATGAAGGAAGCGATTTACAGCATTATTAAGGGGACAGGCAATTACATTCCCACGGAATCGATCAGAAATGAAGATTTCCTTTCTAATGAGTTTTATGAAGCAAACGGGACAAAGATCAACAAATCCAATAAGGAGATTATTGATAAATTTCGTGAGATCACCACTATTTCAGAAAGACGATACGTTACCAGCGATTTGGTAACTTCAGATATAGCCTATTTTGCAGGGCTCGATGCCCTGAACAAATCAATGATTGATAAAGAGGAGCTCGATTACATCATTGTTGCCCACAACTTTGGTGACGTACGTGCCGACAACAGCCGCTCCGATTTTGTACCCAGCCTGGCAGCCCGTGTAAAACACAAGCTGGGAATTAACAATCCCGAAACGGTAGCCTACGACATTGCCTTCGGGTGCCCCGGTTGGTTGCAAGCTGTTATACAGGCCGATTATTTTATCCGCTCGGGCGATGCCAAAAAGGCGCTTGTTATTGGCGCCGAAGTCTTATCGAGGGTTTCCGATCCGCACGACCGCGATAGTATGATCTACGCCGATGGCGCCGGTGCCGTAATCCTGGAAGGTAAAACCAGTGAAGAGCCTATTGGCATACTGGCCCACAAATCACGCTCCGATACCCTCATCCACTCGCAAATGCTTTATATGGATCACTCGTATAAAGCTAACGGCCATAGTAACCAGATTTTTCTTAAGATGAACGGCCGCAAGCTTTATCAATATGCCTTGAATACCGTTCCCAAAGCCATTCAGTCGTGCCTGGAAAAAAGCAATACCCATCTCCGGGAAGTGAAAAAGGTATTGATCCATCAGGCCAATGGCAAAATGGATGATGCCATTATCAAGCGGCTGTTCAGCCTTTATAACATAAACGAGGTGCCCGAAGATATTATGCCCATGACCATTGCCTGGCTGGGCAATTCCTCGGTGGCAACCCTGCCCACCCTGCTCGATCTGATCCTGAATGCCAAAATGGACATCCACCAGATCGAAAGTGGCGACAAGATCGTTTTCGCCTCTGTAGGCGCCGGCATGAACATCAATACGATGTTATATAAGATGGTGTAGAGGGCTAAATTCCCACTGCGTTAATTGGCTTTGCTGCCGCAGCTCGACCAGGGTCAGCTTTGGGTTGAATTTTTCGTTTTGAATCATCATTCTTTTTGATTGCAAGAATCTTATTTGTTCTTCAGGCTGGCAAGATGATTAGGGCTGAAGGGATTCGTTTGTGCCACTTGCTAATCCCGAAACAAATTCGGGACAAGTTGTATATGGATGCGAAGGGTCAGGCTGTTTGTTGTGCATATTCATTTTTTAATGTCTCAAATATTCTTTCAATCTCAGGGTAATTCCCCTGGTCTGATAGTTTAGTAATATCAAAGTCCAAGCATATTTCTAAATCTTTTTGTGATAAGTAATGCTCGTGGATTAATACCTCTTTTATCTGTTCTTCAATTATTGAATATTGTCTTTCTTCTTCATCTTGGCTCTCAATTAGGAACTTTGTAAAACATTCTTCAATTACCGGTTTACTGAATTCCTGTATTTCTGCTACGTATCGTATAATATCATTTAAACGGCTTTGTAAGTAGCTTTCAGTACGAAATGGCATGTTTCCGCTGGCATGTGCAATGTCGTTCCGTTCTTTGACCAATCTTTTGTATTGACCAATAAGAGATTCAACATCTGAGTGGGAATTACATAAATATTTTAACAGGTTAAATACTTTGCTTTCGTTTTCGATGCTAAATCCAAATGGATTTTGTGCACTACCTAAATTATTATGAAACCCAAGTTTGATTTTATCAAAATCGGCTGACCTGACTGATTTTATTTGCCAAATGGTGAAATACACAAAACTCATAAACAACATGTGGTAAGCAATGAAAGCAAATTGATACTTCTCATTTTGGTAATTGCTTTCAAAAGCATCCCAAAGAAATTCAATATATTCCTGTTCATCGCGTTGTTTAAAACGAATGGGCAAATACTGCAATATTTGATAGGCATCTTCCATTACTCACCCCAGATTTTTGCAATGCGGTCTTTTATCTTTTGCTCAAAAATTTCAATCAGCTGCTTGTTCGAATTTACAAATTCCTGCTCTTTTTCCATTTGAGCAACGATTTGACGTTGGACTTCTATATTAGGTAGTGGGATTCTTACACTCTTTATATCTCCATTGTTTATTAATGCAATACCCGCAGAGTTTGAAATAGTTGTTAAATCGAAACCAAGCATAAAAAGGAATAGATATTCAGGAAGTAAAACCTCATAGTTAATACTAGTGATACCCATACAATTATTATCTATAAGGCATGGAATTCGCGTTATCCTTTTTTTATTGGTTGCAATAGCAGCTCCTCTTTTAGGAAATACTATTGAGCCTAAGGCTAAAGTTGGATAGTCTGAACTTGCAAGCCAATGAGATGAAGTTACAATTTCATTTTGGTTTTTAGGTAAATTCATATCGCTGACTTTAATGCAAGCTATTTTTTTATCAGCGTCATCATCAAAGTTTGTTAGTACACGACCGTTATCAATTGAAATATATTTCCCCAACTCCACTATTTCCCATTCCGGGTTAATATCAATTTTCGGTTTGTAGTTTTCAACAACCTGGCGGGCTCCATCAATAATTTTTTGGTAGCTTTCTATTTCGGCTACAATTTCTTCCTGCACGGATAAGGGGGGAAGCGGGATTTCTCGTTTTTCAATTACACCTTTTGTAATATGAACCATTGCAATTCCACGGCCGCCTTCAGCTTTGATAGATTCAGTTTCTTTGTTTAAGACGTGATAAAGAAAATGTTTGTTAATTCTCGCTTCATCAGGTATCATTTTCCAAATATGGTAATGATAAATACATTTTCCTCCATCCCAAATTTTTGGTCCAAATGATGCCGACCAAGCATAAAGAAGGTCTCCATAGTCGCAATACTTGTCATCATTCAATTCTAAATCTGAATAGTACCACCCTTTGTTCGAGAAAAAATTACCAACTCTTAATACGGGGTATTTACCAGAATCCAATAGCTCATCTTTGCTATACGCTCGACCATTGATTACTTCACATACATCACCAAGCTTTACTGATTCATATTTTGTTGATAGGGTAATAGTTGACTTATACCTTTCCCCAATCAAATTAAATTCATCATTCTCAGCAATTCTCTCTTTTTCAATCAGGGAGATATTGGGAAAAATGGATTGGAGGATTTGGGTATCAGATGAATCCTGTTTGGACAGGCCATGGCCTGTCCGTACCGGAATTTCGGGTGATGATTGTGGGGCTTCGCCATGGCGTGGCTTCTCCAAAATGCCTATCCATTCCTGCAGAGCCTTGAAGGTTGCCGGTAAATCATTTTGCTTTATTGGTCTTCTTTGTGCGCCTAAATCAAATCCATCGTTTTCTATTTTGGCAAAGAGTATTTTGTCGGTCTTCTTAGCCAGACTTTTATCCAACCACAAAATGGAGGTTTTCACTCCACTGTATGGATTAAAAACGCCTGCCGGTAGTGAAATTACTCCTACTAAATAATTATCCTCTACCAACATTTTGCGCAGACTCTTATAGGCTGTGCCACTTTGGAAAATTATGCCTTCAGGAACAATAATGGCTGCTTTTCCTGTTGGCGTGAGATGTTCAGCCATATAATCCACGAACAGCACTTCGCTACGCTTACTTTGAACAGCAAATCGTTTATGGGGGCGTATTCCACCTTTTGGTGACATGAAAGGCGGATTGGCGAGAATAATATCATAAAACTCGTTCCAGTGTTCTTCACTGGTCAGTGTATCGTATTCGTGAATATGCGGGTCGGTAAAACCATGCAAATAAAGGTTTACCAAACTTAAACGCACCATATCAGGCGAAATGTCATAGCCTTTTATATTTTGGATTATCCGTACCCGGTCATCAGGACTTAATTTGTCGCCTTTGTAGTGCTTGCCGTTTACAGTAATTTCAGCCAGTTTAACATTATTCTGCTCAAAGGTGTAAGGGTCTGTTTTATCGTAATTGCTTGAATTTTCTTTTAAAATATGTTTATACGCAGAAATTAAAAAACCTGCTGTTCCACATGCCGGGTCAAGTACGGTTTCGTTTTTCTTTGGCGCAATAAGGGCTGTCATAAAATCAATCACATGTCGAGGCGTACGAAACTGTCCGGCATCGCCTTGACTACCCAAAACCGACAAAAGATATTCAAATGCATCGCCCAGTTTTTCGCTGTGGTCGTAGGAAAAATCGTTTATTATTTTCAGAAAGCTTTTCAGCGTTTCAGGGTCACGGTAGGGCAAATAGGCATTTTTGAAAACATCACGGAATAATTGCGGCAAATTGGGGTTCTGAGCCATTTTTAAAATGGCTTCGCTATACAAGTTTAGCATTTCAAAACCACCAAGTGAAGGATTAAATATTTTTCGCCAACCGTATTTTTCATATTCTCCGCTGAAAAACGATGGTTCACCGCCCAATTCTTCTGCATCCAAATCCATGTCGTCCATGAATTTATAAATCAATGCAATAGTAATCTGCTCCACCTGACTTTTTGGGTCAGGGACTTTACCCACTAAAATATCACGGGCTGTATCTATTCGTCGTTTCGTTGTTGTATCTAACATGATTTATTTAAAAAATTTATCCTCCCGCCAATTTGCGACATTATTAGCAATGTATTGTTCAATCCGGTTATATTCTGGTTCATTTCGGATAATATGGTCGTGAAACCGGGATTGCCAGGCAAAATTAAAATCATTGTCATTGCACCACCGGGTAACGGATGATTTATATTGCCCTATGATGGTCGAAATGGAACCAGGGATTGTTTTGCCGAATTCATTGATATTTTTGGTGGATTTTGGCAATTGTGGGGACACGCCATGGCGTGTCCCTGCCAATAATTCCGATGATGATTGCAGGTCCACCCCATGGGGTGGACTAACAATTTCAATGATTCCATGAATATGATTGGGCATTATGATAAATTCGCCTAATCGCAGGTTTGTAAAATGTTCGGGTATTTCATGCCAATAGGTATAGGCAATGCCACCAATAGCTGAATATTCAAATTTTTGATTGTCTATTTTACCAAAATAATGTTCCCGGTCTTTGGTGCAAATGGTAATAAAATACAATCCTTTAGATGAATAGTCATATCCCTGCAACCGTATGTTTTTCCTGTTCCTGGACATTACAACATAAATTTATTTAACGGAACATAATCCTTCACATATTCCGGTATCAACATTCTCCAGCTTTTACCAACGGACTTGTAATCATTGATATTAAAAGAAGGATTCACATTTAATTCATTGAATTTTTTCTTTTCTATAATATCTCTTAATTTATTATCAGTTATATACGCATGAAAAAAATATTTCAAGGCAATGATGTCATCCTTTTCATTCGGCTTATAATCACTAATAAATTTGTTAAACTCCTCTTCCAATAGTTCGTCTTTTGATTTGAAGTAAGGGATCAAGCCAAAAATTTTCTCAATAATTTCCCGCAGCGTTAAACGCCTGTCAACTTCTGCTGCTTTTCTTAATTTTTCAATGGTATAATACTCTTCAGGCTTATTCATTATTTCTTCATTGATATAATTCAATACCAAATCCCATTTGCCTTCATGCACATTTTCAGCAATAAAATCATCTTGTTTCATTTCGTCCTCGAACTTATTAAAGAACATGCGGTCGATACGCATTCCTTCCATTCCGATTTGTTCCTCCTGCAGTGATAAAACTTTATCTTCCTCAAAAGTTTCGTATTCTTCAATTGGTGTTGGACCATCTCCACCTTGTCCTTTTTTCGAGGGCTTTGCAGGTAATTTTAAAACTACGTCATAATTAAATTTTTCTTCGAAATATTCACAGTTGGCAAAAAAATCAAACAGCTTAAAGGTTTTCTTTTCGGTATTCTTGAATTCTTCCTTTAATCCAACATCAACAAGTTGTTCTGAAAAGTTATGTTTTCTTGTTCCTCTGCCTTTAATCTGAATAAAATCCTGAGGTGAAAATATCGGACGCATCAAACAAATATTCAAAATATCGGTGCAGTCGTAACCTGTTGTCATCATACCAACCGTAACGCAAATCCTTGTTTTTGAAGTGCGATAAACAGGGTTAAAATTACCTGTTCCGTTCAAATTATTGCTCTTGTCGGTAAAGTTCAAAGTCATTTGTTGGGCACCATGAATAAGAGAAGTTACCTGAACAGCAAAGTCGGAATTGTATCGTCCGGGGTATAGCTTATCAGCCATTTCATTCAATATCTGCGTAAGTTTTGCTGCATGATTCTGGCTGACAGTGAATATAATAGTTTTGCCCATTTCACCTGAAATTGGGTCTCTTAACGCATTCTCCAAAAAGGTTTGCAAAAAACTACATTGGTTCTTTCCGAGAAAAACTTTTTTTCAAAATCACGTTGAAAGAATGAAGTTTCGTCCTCTTCATTTTCTTCATTTGTTTCTAATACAGCATAGCCTTCATCAGAAAGTAATTGCGTAGTTATTTCGGTTCTTGCATCAACTACTGTCGGGTTTCTCAGAAAATCATCTTTTACACCGTCGAGCAAAGAATAACGGAAAGTTGGTTCGCCCGTTTCACAACCAAAGGTACGGTAGGTATCTAAAAGTAATCTTCTTTCAAATTCCCTCGGGTCTTTTGTTTTTTTAGTATCATCGTACTTTTTGAGGTAATCTTTTGGAGTGGCTGTCAAGCCCAATTTATACCCAACAAAATATTCAAAAACAGCACGGGCATTTCCTCCTATTGAGCGATGTGCTTCATCGGAAATGACCAAATCAAAATCGGTTGGTGAAAATAAACGCTTGAATTTGTTATTGAATAAAAGCGACTGTACAGTGGTTACTACAATCTCAGCTTTCCGCCAGTCGTCGCGGTTTTCTTTGTAAATAACCGTTTTATAATCATTGCGCAAATATTCATCAAATGCTTTTTTTGCCTGATCTTCCAATTCCAACCGGTCAACCAAAAATAAGACTCGTCTTGTATTTCCAGTTCTCAAAAAAAGCTTTATAACGGCTGCTGATGTTAATGTCTTTCCTGTACCAGTTGCCATTTCAAACAAATAACGGTCTTTCTTTTCTGCAACAGCTTTTTGAATGGCTTTTACTGCTTTTTTCTGATAATGACGTAAGAACCTAACTTTGGTGTGTAACAAGAAATCATCCCTTGTTGCTTCGTTTTGATATTCCGGGTCGGTCGCATAACTGGGGTATTGTGTTAGAGCAATATAATCATCATCAATATTTTCGGTAATAAGTCGGTTCTTGTCGGGTTTAAACATTTTGTACCCTTCAACCGAATCAGGACTAGGGAAATTGGTTATTATATATGGATTCCCCCTTTCTAAATCCCAGAAATAATGCAGATTCCCGTTTGAAAGAATAATAAATCGGCAATTTTGAGATTTGGCATATTTTCTCGCTTGTTCTTTGCCAATCAGGGGATTTTTATCTTCTGCTTTAGCTTCTAAAACAATTAATGGATACCCTTTTTCATCTAAGAGCAAGAAGTCAATAAATCTATTTTTAGTTTTTTCGAAATTTTCTCCCAAGTCATTTATGGCTTGTTCTGTTATTTTTATATTGTTTTCAAATACAACATTGGCTTTTCTGGAACCATCATCTAAAAGATTCCAACCAGCTTCTTCAAGGAGTTTATTAATTTTTATTCTTGCTTTTGCTTCTTTTTCAGCCATTGTATCATTTTCCTGATTCAATTTTCAAATCTTGCAATTTACAATTTTCATTTCGGTTTTCCGCTGCGCGATGGCAAAAATTGCACTCTTTGGCAAGCTTTGGTTTGCGCATCGGCTTGTGGGGCTTGTCAATGTGTGTAATGCGGATCTACAATTTCTATTTTTATCGTGTTTTTCAATATGCACGGTCCTTTTTTAGCATGGCATACAACGGCCAAGCATAAGCGCAGTGCGGGATTACGGAGCGATTCACTGTCCGTCAAACGCAAAATTTCTTCGAAGCGGAAAAGGTTCCTGGGGAAGAGCAAATTACCTATAAGCGTAAAAGGCCTCATAGCGATAAAAAGCAGTCCTTGCACACCAAAATTCCGGCTCTTCTTCCCCGGGTAAAAGAATATATTAAACCGGAAAATCTTTCAGAAGGTTCGAGCACGTATGGGACCGGAATGGAAGTTTTGCATGGGTATATCCGCTTTGCTGCCACTGCTCCAGCAAGGCTAGCTTTGGGTTGGGGTTTTCGTCTTGAATCACCATTCTTTTTGATCGCAAGAATCTTATTTGTTCGTTAGGCTGTAAGATGCCCATAGCAGAGGGGATACGAGAATGAGTGGATGCCTGTCTGCCCCCAGACAGGGAAAATAGCACAAAGCCCAATCTTGGGGACTACGATTACTATTGATAGATTGAAGAAACGCGGTTACATTCCTAAGTTGGATATCTACAAACAAATTTCCCCACTCCCGATAAAGATCGGAATTAATGAACCGCTGTATACCTGCCCGTCCGGTCAGGCGGGCGTGATCCGTACGTACAGTGGTGTGTGAGGTTCTCCCCGTCAGTATTTACTGGCGGGGCAGCCTACTCGATTGGCACACGTTTTTTTATATTTCTGTTCTCAAGTTACAGTTACAACCCACATGAAAAGGAAGTTTTGGAGGTCGGTTTTTACTGTATTTTTTATCACATTCTTTTCTCGCTCGTTGACAAATGAAGTCAGGAACAAAATCTTCATGTTTTTCAACTCTAAATTCCTTAATCCAAGATTTGTCGCCTTTTATGTCTTCTGTACAGCGTTCTGAATCTCTGTAAGTATCTGTCAATAGTCTTATGTACTCCTTGACATATGCCCATGAGGCAGAAAGGTTTTCTAAATCAATATTCTTAAACTTCTCAGGTAATGGTTTTATTTTAAACATTGAACGTGTCGAAACGTGTTTACCTATGTTGTCCAATAGTTTTGGGTTTTCTGTCAAATAGTCAACAGCCTTTTGCTTCCTTTTAAAATGTCCTTCTTCTTTTTCAGCAATCTTATTGAGCGTTTTTAGAGTTTGAGAAAACAATAGTTCTTCATTAGGGAGGTCGCTGCCCGAGATAGCTAAATCTGTTTTTAGTAGGTCTTCAAATTCTTTTCTTTCCCAATTACTTATAATCTTGTCCTTACGATAACTAAAGCTGATATATTTTGAGGTAGTCTCGAAACCATATTCCTTAATTAGTTCATCGTCTATAGTTTCAGGTATTTCACTCCCTTCAAAGAGAATATCAAGTTCGCAAGCTGCTCTTTCATAAAGATTGTTGATTGCTTCTTTTTTGAATTCATTTTCAATATCCAACCTGTCCATTTCTGAGGCTGTTTTGTATTCGGCAGAATTTGCCTTTGCCTGCTCAATGAATTTGTGGTATTGTGGTTTATATTCTAAAATGTAATCTTCAATCTCTTTGCACTTTATGTTGTGAGTAGCAAACAATGGGAGCAAATCCTTTTCCTTATTCCAAACATTATCGTCTTTCAGAATTCTAACCACCTTCTTGATTTCTTTTTGGTTTGCGTTGTATAATGTGAGTTCAAATGTGCTTTTTGGATTTATTACAATAGGGTTCAATAACTCTGTTGTGTTGGCTTGAGATTTGCTTTCATGAGAATCCAAGCTATCAATGGTTTCTCTAAGAGAGTTCAATAGAGGCTTGAATCGGTCATTGTCTGAGCCGTTTTTGTCAAACTCTGAGATAGTTTTATCTGCTATTTCGATAATCTTTTCTTTTCTTCTTTGCTTTGCATCGTCTCTTTTTAGGGTTTCAATCTGTTCTTTTTGCTCTTCATAAAACCCATTGAAACAATTGAAAAGGCAATCAGAATAGTAGTCGGTTAATTTTTCGTGGTCAGGTCGTACTAGAAGTTGAAGTTCGTAGTCATTTAAAATTCTGTCATAGTACATTGTCTTGTATTGGTCGATTGCCACTTGAATATCAGATATATATCTTCTATTGTGAGAGGCTTTTACAAAGTCGTGATACATGTTAGAAATAAACTCATATCGTCCACTTAAAGTGTCAAGGCTTTTCGTTGTGTTTAATATATTAATGCTTTCAAGAAGCTGAATTCCTTGACGTTGGATTTGCATTGGAACATAGTTGAAGTTTTTAATTTCTGCTTCTCTTTGCTTTTGTTTCTCCTTAAAAAGTGCAACGAGGTTTTCTTCATTAAGGTCGATCGTCATTTCCGTAGTGTTACTACCAACTTTTCGATTTGTTACATTAACCAAGTCATCTGTGTTCGATTTGTCTTTGTTGGCATTTGATATGGCTTCTGAATGTCTCGTCTTTTGATTTGACTTATTGTACTTTGAATTAAATTTTTGGTCAGAATATGATAATAATACTATGAAGTCAATTAGTCCGACTATTGCAGGAATAAGAGTCCAACAGAGAAGCAAATAAACAATTCCTAAAATTGGTTGTCCGAGATAAAATCTGTGAACTCCAAGCCCACCTAAAAAGAAAGCTAATAATGCTGCTGTCGTTTTATTTTTCATGTATCATTTTTAAATGTGTGCCAACGTCTGCAATAAACCAATTCCATTTATTCCTCCTTTAGCCCCGGCAAAAGTTGTGTTTATTACCCCATATTGGCATGTAAAACACACCTTTTAATCTTACCATTCAACTTATAAGATGCTGCTTCAAAAACTCGCTTCCCAAGCCGCCCATATCAATTGGCCTAAACTTAAGCAGCATGGTAAACGGATTTTCCAGGCTGTTATTCATAGATACAGGCTTTTAACGGAATAAAACTAACATTAATAAAGAATAAAACCAATCTTTTCCTGAAAAGAATTATTAACAATAATGCATACATTTATTAACCTTTCCCAAAAGCCTTTTCCAGGCTGGCTTTCGGAATGAACAGAAAGCTAATGACACAGATTAAACGCCCGCCTGAGCTGGCAAAAATTCTCGCTGATCCGCTCCCTCAATCCCTCAGTCCCTTAGTCCCTCAGTCCCTCAGTCCCTCAATCCCTCAGTCCCTTAGTCTCTCCGTCCCTCAGTCTCTCAGTCACTCAGTCACTCAGTCCCTCCGTCACTCAGTCCCTCCGTCACTCAGTCACTTAGTCCCTCAGTCCCTCAGTCCCTCAGTCCCTCAGTCCCTCAGTCCCTCAGTCTCTCAGTCTCTCAGTCTCTCAGTCTCAAATCAAGCTCCTCTCCGCCAAACTCACTAAGGCTCCTCAACCGCACATCAGCAAAACCCCATTTAGGATCATCGTACTGCCGGGCCTCGGGGACCACCACCACTTTCAGGCGGGCTGCCTTGGCGGCTATAGCGCCGTTAAAGGAATCTTCAAAAACAAAAGCTTCGCTATAATTAAGTCCCATATCCTTCAGGGTGGAAATGTAGATGCCCGGGTGGGGTTTGCCGTATTCCTCATTTTCGGCCGAGCGGATCACCTCAAAACGGTCTTTAATCCCCAGGGCCTCCAAACTTGTATTGATAATCCGGGAAGCGGAAGAAGAAGCCAGTGCAATTTTCAGTCCTTTCTCACGGCAAAGCTCCAGGGTTTGCTTTACGCCGGGCAAGGCTTTGGCCTGGGTTTTGATCAGCTGTTCCATCTCCTCCATGATCTCCGCCACCACTTGGTCTTGTGATTTCCCTTTCCATTGATAAATACGGTACCAATGGTCCACCACTTCTTCAATGCGGATGCCCATTACCTGCCGGCACATATCCACGGTCATGGGAACGCCAATGGCATTGAACACCTTCACCTCGGCTTGCTGCCACAACGGCTCCGAGTCGATCAGCAGGCCGTCCATATCGAAAATGACTCCTTTCATCCGTTTATTTTTTATTTTTTAATGGTCGGATGGAACTACACATGATTAAATAATCATTATCGTGTGTGTATTAATGATTATTTAATCATGCTTCGTTTCATCATCGCTAATTTTCCGGCAAAGGTAGAGGAAATAAAAAACCCGGAAGCATTAGCCTCCGGGTCCCCTCAAATGATACCTCGCCATTAGCGGGTTATCGTCATCTTTCCTTCTCCCTTGTATTCTTCGGTTACAATGCGATAAAAGTAAATGCCTCCTTTCAGATCACGCTTTTCAGCCTCGAAGCGGATCTTATGTGCTCCTGCCATCTGGCGCTCATTGACCAATGTTGCAATCTTTCTTCCGGTAACATCATAAATTTGAACGCTTACATCGGTGGCCTCAGGCAATTCATATTGAATGGTGGTTTGCTCCCCGAACGGGTTGGGATAATTCGAGGTGGCGAGTTGTTCATACTGCCGTTGATCGAATAAACCGGTCGAAGTGCTATCGATATTAACCTTTTCAAACATCAGGTGCAGGAAACCATGACGGGTATTAGGCACCGGATCGGGATCTCCCTGGGTGTTTTTTGGTGGCAGGATGATATGCGTCTCACCCATGCCGGGGCTGTGATCACTTACATCTTCCTCCACGTTGCTGAGCAGCCCGAGGCTATCGGTTCTGACCCTGCCGGTGGTCATGATATGGATCAAGCGGTCGTTGGCAAGTACATTCCCTTCATCATCCTTTAAATCGGCTATGCCCCACATGGTAATGTATGATAGCAATTTCGGCATCAATCCGACACCAATGCCCGTGTTGCCGTGCATGATCTTAGTATAACCCAATCCGCCGAAAAAGGTATGATCGCCTTGTCCGGCCTGCTTGTGAATAATATTAATGTTATCGATCATAAATTCGGTACCATTCGGACGTTTGTAATGGATGCTTACCTCTTTGAGGCTATCCTGGGATTCGGGAGAATCTTCATCGTCAACATCAACAGCGGTGTATTCGTATTCTCCTGCGCCCAGGCTTACTTTATTGGAAAAGGGTGTTGAATCCATCTCAGGATTGATCACGGCCGGACCGGGCAGCACCTCGTAAACTGTATTCCATTCACGATTGGGTTCTTCGAGCTTGACTTCCTCCCACATCATATGAAGAAATCCGTGATCGGTACCCGGAACCGGGTCCATCTCTCCCTGCATATTTTTAGGTGGCAGGATAACATGCGTATGGGCTTTCCATATGTCATAATCGGAAGAATCCACATCGGTACTGCTTTCCAATTCCAACGCTTCATTACGAACGTCGGTGGTGGTCATAATGTGGATCAAGCGCTCGGATGCCACAACGGTATCGGTTTCGGCATCTTTCAGGTTGGTAATGCCCCAAAGCGTAATATACGACATCAGTTTAGGCATTAAGCCCGTACCAATACCCGTATTGCCATGCATTACCTTGTTCAGTCCCACGCCACCGAAAAAGGTATGATCACCTTGACCTTCCGGTTTATGGATGATATTAATATTGTCGATTAAATACGTTTGACCGTTACTGGCTTCAAAAGTGATGTTAACGTTTTTAATCGAATCCTGCGAATCCGGGGAATCCTCATCATCAATATCGGCTACACTCAGTGTATAGGCACCTGTAGATGTGGTTGTATTGTTGGAAAACGGGGTGTTTTCCTGTGATGTATCAATTACCGCGGGGCCCGGCAGGATCTCATATACAAGACCATCTTCCGAGCTGCTGCTTTTCGAAAATGTGATCATTTCTTCCACCTCTTTCGATGATGCCCTGGTTTCCTGCGCCTTGACATGCTGGAATCCTAATATGGTAAATACCAGCATTAATCCTCCTATAGTTAGTAATCCTTTTAACTGCATAAACATTTCTTTTTTTAATTTTACATTCAATTAATTTATACATGCAAAATTATGCTGTATACCCCCCTGCTTTCTGTCACCTATGCGACATAAGCTTGGTTTTAACCTGGAGTGAAAAAAGCCTATCTTAGCGCTTGAAATATTAATATTAAATCGGGATAGAGATGTAATGGCTTTTATAGCTGGTGCGCCATTATGAAATAATCTCTTAAAAATGAATAAATGATCGTAATTGAAAACCTATCAAGGATTTACCGAAAAGGTAGTAATGAAGTTGCCGCTTTGCAGGATTTGAATTTCAGGGTGCAGCAAGGAAGCTTTGTCTCGGTTATCGGACGTTCCGGCTCCGGCAAATCCACCCTGCTTAATTTGATAGGAGGCCTCGACCGCTCGGATGAAGGTTCGCTGTTTTTTAAGGAAAAGGATGTGATGCAAATGTCGCGGCGGGAGTTGGCCCTGCACCGCCGTTTTTCGGTGGGCATGATCTTTCAGTCGTTTAACCTGATCCATTCCCGCACCGCCCGCGAAAACATTGAACTGGCCCTGGCTTTCGGCGGAAAATCGCGGCGGGAAAGAAAAAAGCAAGCCATGCAACTACTCGAAGCGGTGGGCCTGGAAGACCGGGCCGATCATCAGCCCACCGAATTATCGGGAGGCGAATCGCAGCGGGTGGCCATAGCCCGGGCTATGGCCAATAAGCCTTCGGTATTGCTGGCCGATGAACCCACCGGCAACCTCGACAGTGCTACCTCCGGCGAAATTATTGAATTGCTTCAAAACCTCAATAAACAGGAAGGAGTCACCATACTGATGGTCACCCATGAGGAGGATACCGCCCATGCGGTTTCCGATCACCTGCTCCGGCTTTCCGATGGAAAAATGCTGGAAGAAAGGAGGATAAGCCAATGAATTATCCCGATAAACTCATTATCGGCCTGGCCAACCTGTGGCGCATGAAATTGCGTTCGGGCCTCACCATCCTTGGCGTGGTGATCGGTATTGGGGCGCTTACCTCCATGATCGCCTTTACAAGCGGTATCCAAAAGAATATTACCGATACCTTCGAGGAAAATGATGTTTTCACTTCCATGTATGTCACCCCGGTAAAAGCCGATCCTTCTTCCATCGACCTTGCCGAAACCATGAAAGAGGGTATCAGCTCCCTGGATGACGATATCCTCGACAGCATCCGCACGATCGAAAAGGTGGCCATTGCCCACCCGGAGATCACCTTCCCGGCAAGACTGAAGCTGAAAAACAAAGATGATAAAACCCGCATACAGGCCCTGCCCAAGGCAATGGAGCAGTATAAACCCTACAGTGATCTGCTGGCCGGTCGCTTTTTCAGTTCCGATACGGCTAAAGAGCTGGTCATTAATTGGCGCACCCTTCGAAGCCTGGGTATCATTGTAAAACATAAGGACATCCCCCGTGATTTTACGGAAAATGACAGCCTGGAAGAATACCGCATTCTCCCGCCAGATTCCATCCTGGGGCAAACCATCGAGCTGGTCTCAGCCAAACTGGATATTGGCAATGTGATGAAAAATCCCTTAAAGGCAGCCACCGGCACAGAGAATGTTTTCACCGAGGAATCCATGCCATTCACCATTGTGGGCATTTTGAATGTGGAGCGCAATATTTCGGCTGCCGGCATTAAGGGTGGCGCCATCATTCCTTCCGAAACCGCAAAAGCCATACCCCGCCTTGACTTTACCTCGGTATGGGATTTATTGGGCAATAGCGGCGGTGGCGGACAATATTCCTCCATATACGTGAGGGTGGATGACATGCAAGACCTCGAAACGGTGAAAAAGAGCCTGGAAGATAGGGGCCTGAACGTATTTGCCCTGGCCGATCAACTGGATCAGATCAGGAATGCTTTTTTGATCATGGATGCCATTTTGGGAGCTATTGGTGCAGTAGCTTTATTGATCGCTGCCCTGGGCATTGTAAACACCATGGTGATGTCTATCCTGGAGCGAACTCGTGAGATCGGTATTATGAAATCAATCGGGGCTTCCGATCATGATATCCGCACCATCTTTTTTGCCGAAGCCGGTTCTATTGGTTTAGTGGGCGGTTTGTTTGGGATTTTGCTGGGCTGGGCTTTTGCATTTGCTGCGCAGATCGTAATAAACCAACATATTCTGCCCAATGACGAATTGCCCGTTGATCTGTTTTATTTTCCCTGGTGGCTGGTACTGGGCGCTTTGGCTTTTGGCCTACTGGTAAGTTTAACAGCCGGACTGTATCCCGCTATCAGGGCCTCACGGATCGATCCGGTGAAGGCGTTGAGGCATGATTAGCCTTACCCTAACAGCATATTTTTAGTTATCCGCTAATTAACGCTAATCCAACACGAATTAACGCTAAATACTTTTCGCGAAAATTAGCGGATAAATTCGCGTTAATTCGCGGAACTTAAAATGATTGTTTCATAAATCTCATATAAAATTGATAAGCTATTCATTCAAGATCATAAAATCTTGTAGAATTATATCTACAATTATTTCTTGCTGTTTTATTCAATTCCATTTCGTAGAAACAATAGCTTACAATCATTGTTTTTAGTGTATTGAAAGCCTGATGCTTAATGGGAAATAGGCTGATTTAATGCCTGTTTCAGGGCTTAATGGCACAGTAGTTTGAGGGAGAACGCAAAACAATAAAGGTTTATGGAGAAGGTTAAACAGCGCGTAATTATTGAAAACATTTCCCCCGGGGTTAATGATGGCGAATTTGCTGCCAAGGTTGTTCTTGGCGAAAAAGTGAAGGTCGAAGCCGATATTTTCCTGGATGGCCACGACCTGATTACAGCCAAGCTCCTTCACCGGAAAAAGGGAGAGCAGGAATGGCGGGGCGCTTCCATGTACCACATGATGAACGATCGCTGGCGAGGATGGTTCCTTGCCGAGGAACTGGGCTGGTACGAATTTACCATCGAAGCCTGGCTGGATGAATTCAAAACCTGGACCCATAACCTGAAGAAAAAAGTGGATACCGGTGTGGATGTGAGTATAGAGCTGCTTGCCGGAGCACAAATAATCAAGGATTCAATGAATGAGGCCACTGAAAAAAATGCCTTACTGGAATACGAAAGTACCCTGGCGGATGAAAGCAAACCCCTTGAATCGCGCATCGAAACTGCATTTGATGAAGACTTGGCCAAGCTCATGCATAAATACCCGGTTCGTAAAAATCCCATCCGGTACGAGCGCATAATACCGGTAGAAGTGGACCGGAAACGGGCAGCCTTCAGCAACTGGTACGAATTCTTCCCCCGTTCCGCTAAGCTCGATGGTCAAACGCACGGCAGTTTTAAGGATATGATCGAACTATTGCCTTATATTGCCGGGATGGGCTTTAATGTGCTTTACCTCCCTCCCATTCATCCCATCGGTATAACCAACCGTAAAGGCAGAAATAACAGCCTCAATCCCGGCAAAGATGATCCCGGTTCGCCCTGGGCCATAGGAAATAAAGATGGTGGCCATAAATCCATACATCCTGAATTAGGAACATTGGACGACTTTAAGGAATTGATCGAAGAATCGCATAAGGAAGATATGGAGATTGCTTTGGATATCGCCTTCCAGTGCTCCCCCGACCATCCCTATGTAAAAGAACATCCCGAGTGGTTTAAAAAGCGCCCCGATGGCAGCATTCAATACGCCGAAAATCCACCCAAAAAATACGAGGACATTTATCCATTCGACTTCGAATGTGATGATTGGGAAAACCTATGGGAAGAATTGAAAAGCATTTTTGAATTTTGGATAGAACAAGGGGTGAAAATATTCCGGGTGGATAACCCCCACACCAAGCCGTTCAGGTTTTGGCATTATGTGATCAATGATATCAAAAAGGAGCATCCGGAGGTGATCTTTTTAGCCGAAGCCTTTACCCGGCCCAAGGTGATGAACCAATTGGCCAAACTGGGCTTCAACCAAAGCTACACTTATTTTGCCTGGCGAAATACCAAGGAAGGTTTGCAGGAATACCTCACCCAGTTGACCCAAACGGAGATGAAACATTTCTTCCGGCCGAATTTCTGGCCCAACACCCCTGATATCCTGACCGAATATTTGCAATCGGGTGGCCGGCCTGCCTTTATGAACCGGCTGGTGCTGGCGGCAACCCTGTCATCCAATTACGGGATTTACGGCCCGGCTTTCGAATTGGTTGAAAACCGTGCCCGGGAATTTGGCAGTGAGGAATATCTCGATTCGGAAAAGTACCAATTAAGGGCCTGGAACCTGGATGAAAAGCACAGCTTGAAGCATTACATCAAGCGGGTGAATAAGATTAGAGCTGAGAATCCGGCATTACAATCGATGGAAAACCTGGTTTTTCATCCGGTCGATAACGAATTTATCATTGCCTATAGCAAACAAACCAACGATGGCAAAAACCTGATCCTGGTGCTGGTTAACTTCGATCCGTTCCATACCCATTCCGGCTGGATCAACCTGCAGTTGGCTGATATTGCCATCAAACCCGGAGAAAGTTACCAGGTTTATGATCTGTTGGGTGATTCATGGCATATATGGACGGGCGCCCATAATTATGTGGAACTGAATCCGCATACTTCACCGGCCCATATATTCAGGATTAGAAGAAAAGTGCGTACTGAACGGGATTTCGATTATTTCATGTAAGCGGAACTATCCTATATTTGACGCTTTAATAAAAGGAGCAGGAAAAGGAACATAAAAGGATGTTTATGACAGAGCAAAATAATCCAATGTGGTATAAAGATGCCGTTATTTACCAGGTGCATGTGCAATCGTTTTTTGATAGCAACGATGACGGCATCGGCGATTTTAGAGGGCTAACCCAAAAACTCGATTATATTAAAGAACTGGGGGTAACCACCCTGTGGCTATTGCCTTTCTACCCCTCGCCCCTGAAAGATGGCGGTTACGACATTGCCAACTATACGGGCATTAACCCTATTTATGGTAACCTGCGCGATTTTAAGCGTTTTCTTACCGAAGCTCACAAACGGGGCTTGCGGGTCATTACGGAGTTGGTGCTTAATCATACCTCCAGCCAGCACCCTTGGTTTCAAAGGGCACGCAAGGCCAAACCAGGCACTTCAACCCGTAACTTTTATGTTTGGAACGACACGCCCGATAAATACAACGACGCCCGCATCATTTTTAAAGATTTTGAAACTTCCAACTGGAGCTGGGATAACGAGGCCAAAGCTTATTATTGGCATCGCTTTTATTCCCATCAACCCGATCTGAATTTCGAAAATCCGCAGGTGCATAAAGCCCTGTTCCGCGTCATCGATTTTTGGTTTAATATGGGTGTTGATGGGCTCCGCCTCGATGCTATCCCGTATTTGTATCAAGAAGAAGGTACCAATTGCGAGAATCTCCCACAAACGCATGCCTTCCTGAAAAAGCTTCGCGCCTACGTGGATAAAAACCACGATGATAAAATGCTGCTGGCTGAAGCCAACCAGTGGACCGAAGATGCCGTGGAGTATTTCGGTGACGGTGATGAATGCCACATGGCATTTCATTTTCCCGTGATG
>JAIPAP010000063.1 GCA_021740045.1 Bacteroidales bacterium | reverse complement strand
CCAGGATGATGGAGATCATGGTGAGAAAGCTGCCTGATAAAGGTATTTTCAGGTTGTGCAAGAAGCTTCCCACAATTATTTCTATGGAAGCCCAAAGTCCCCCCAGGACAGCGGCTATAAGCCACTTATTAGTGATTTCCCCTTTTATAGGTACACTATTTTGAAGTCCATTCTTCATTTCTCAATCTTTCCAGATCATCAAGTTCATTCAGGTTATTAAAGATCATCGGGTGATAGAAGTCAAGTGTATCATCGATGATCAGCTTTTTAGCCCGGCTCTTGGGAATTAAGTTCTTCAGCTTGTAATTTCTATCAGCTATCTGTTTATCAATTATTTCCAACATACTTTTGTGGTAAATGGCACACAGTGGTTGCGATTCGGTGCCGTGAAAGTAAGGAATTATCAGGTCATAGCCAAGTGATATGGCATGAATCAAATACTGTAAAAGTTTTTTACTGATGTAAGGAATATCGCAGGCCATAACCAGGTTGAGCTGAGAATCGGAGCGCTTCAAGCAGGTTCTAATCCCACCTATAGGTCCTACGCCTTCAATCTCATCATGGATGAGCGGAAAACCCAAGGCCTCATATTTTGAATTATTTGCGCTGATATAAACTCCGGTAACCAATTCGTTAGCCAATTCCAGTAGATGGACAATCATCGGCTTGCCATTGAACAACATAAGACCTTTATCCTGCCCCATGCGGCGGCTTTTACCACCGGCTAAAACATAGGCATTGATATGTGTATCCGGACCATTATTCATCACGGTTTTTTATTTCACGAAGAATTTCATTACCGATATCAACCGGGGTTTGGCTATCTTTCACCTTAAAATCAAGAATGTTTTCAACACCGTAATGTTGTTTGAACGGATCGATAAAACGACTTCTTATGGATAACAACAAATTGAATCCTTCTTTCAGGAAGGTTCGTAAATGCTCATCCCATAATAAGCCGCGCCTTTCAAGCGGACCTATTTCATCTATTACCACCAGTTCACGTGGATTTTCCAGGCAGTTGTCGAGGCATTGCCGGCCCATTAAAATAGTCTCTTGATTGAAATAGAATGGTCCCATATGTATCCAGCTTTCACGGTATTTACGTGAAGAAAAAAATGCCTTCTCGCCGGTATCTATGCACAACAGATCATAATCATCGTTATCCCTCGACCTGCGCGGACAAAGAATTCCACCTATATCCAGATTGCGATGTATCAGTTCATCCGCAATCTGATGTGTTAGATAAGATTTTCCATCTTTTCGCTCGCCGCTTATGATGAATACCATACAACTGTTTAATTACGCATAACTGTACAAAATTACATAGAAATAATGAGAATTTAAAGCAATTTGCTTAATCTACTGTTTTGCAATGGATACTAATCTTTTTCATAATTTGAAAAACGCTGCTTCCAGCTTATATCGGGATCCTGAGATGACATAATGACTTTTCTATCCTACAAAGTTAAGAAATGTTCATGAAGTTGATTTAGTCCTATGAACAATAACTAATTACTACAGCCCATTATGAACTACTAACTATTCACCCGCTCCGGGAAAGGAGGCGGGCGCATTACCAGCCACCAACTACGAACTACAATCACTCCCTAAATTTCTCCTTGATCTTTGACCCAAAAATCTCTTGGAATTTTTCCAACTTGGGAATAATTACAAACTGACAATAACCGGCATTTGGGTTTTTCTCGTAGTAATCCTGGTGATATTCTTCAGCAGGATAAAACGCTTCGTAAGGGCTGATCTCTGTTACAATTGGATCTTCCCATATACCGGCATTATCGAGTTTTTCTTTATATTCCTTGGCAAGTCTTAGCTGCTCTTGATTATGAAAGAAGATAACCGAGCGGTATTGCGTCCCAACATCAGCTCCCTGGCGGTTAAGGGTTGTAGGATTATGCGTTCGCCAAAAAATCTGCAGCAATTCTTCATAAGCGATTTCTTCCGGATCATAATTAATCTGGACTACCTCGGCATGGCCGGTTTGTCCGCTAGATACCTCGCGATATGTGGGATTGGCCGGTTTTCCGCCGGCGTAACCCGATGTTACATTCTTAACCCCTTTAACACGTTTAAAAACCGCTTCGGTACACCAAAAGCAGCCAGAGCCGAAAGTAGCAGTTTGTAATTTATTATCACTCATCTTATCTTCCTCTTTGATTTGTGGTTGTGCATCTGCTGTTGAAAGTAGCAGCCCAAATAGTAGTATTATGCTTAATCTTATAGTCATCTTATTGTATTTCAACATATAACAAAGCCTGTTCATAAATGTTCAAAAGTTCTGATAACAAGTGAGTTAATCACAAACGCAAGTTATTATCTTTGTTTATTCAACGAAATATTCGCATTATGGATTTTAAGGAACTTGTAAGAAAAAACCGCAGTTACCGTCGCTTTGATGAGAGCTTCAAAATTGAGAAGCAAACACTTAAGGATTTAATTGACCTTGCCCGCCTCGCCCCCTCCAGTAAAAATCTCCAACTGCTCCGGTATGTTATTTCCTGTGATGAGGAGAAGAATTCCCGCATTTTTTCACATTTGGGGTGGGCGCGTTATATTCCAAACTGGGAAGGCCCGGAAGAAGGGGAGAGGCCCACTGCTTATATTATCATTCTTGGGGATACCACAATCAAAGCTGCTCCAAATTACGGGTATGGTATAGCTGCTCAAACTATTATGTTGGGTGCTGTGGAAAAAGGCTTGGGTGGGTGTATGATAAGAACGGTTGATACCTACCACCTGCGCCTTGAATTAGCCATCCCCGACCGGTATGAAATACTTATGGTACTGGCCTTGGGCAAACCGGCCGAAAAGGTAGTTATAGAACCGCTTGATGAGGCTGGCCATGTGGCATATTGGCGTGATGAGGAAGGGGTTCATCATGTTCCAAAGCGTTCACTCGATGATATTATTCTTGATCTTTAAAAACAATAAAACCACAAGTTTTACCATAAGAGCATTGATAAGTGGGAAAATAGAATAAAAAGGTATAAATATAAAATATAGTTGTTATGACCATACTGGAGCAGTTAAAGCAATATACTAAAGTTGTGGCTGATACAGGAGATTTTGAATCCATGCGCGAGTATAAACCTGTGGATGCTACCACCAACCCATCACTCATCTACAAATCGGCGCAGGATGATCAATACAGGCATTTGGTAGATAATGCAGTTGAATATGCCGTCAAAAACGGAAAAGGCCGGCAGGACATTATCAATGTTTGTCTCGATAAGCTGGCGGTGAATTTCGGGTCGGAAATCCTGAAGATAGTTCCAGGAAGGGTTTCAACCGAAGTGGATGCTCGCTTATCCTTCGACGAAGAAGGCAGCATCAAAAAAGCCAATGAATTGATTGAGCTTTATGAAAAAGCCGGCATTGACAAGGAACGTATTTTAATTAAGGTTGCTTCAACCTGGGAGGGTATCCGTGCTGCCGAAAAACTGGAAAAGCAAGGCATACATACCAACCTTACCTTGTTGTTTAGTTTTGTGCAAGCCGTAGCTTGTGCTAATGCCGGCGTAACCCTGGTATCGCCTTTTGTAGGCCGGATTTATGACTGGTATTGTAAAAACCGTGGTGTTGAACATATTGATGCCAAAGAGGACCCTGGTGTTCATTCTGTTACCACAATCTACAACTATTACAAAAAATTTGGTTTTGAAACCGAAGTTATGGGCGCCAGCTTCCGCAACAAAGGAGAGATAAAAGAACTGGCGGGCTGTGACCTGTTGACCATTTCACCTAAACTTCTCGGCGAATTGCACAAAGAAGAAGGTAACCTGGAGAAGAAGCTGGATGAAGAAAATGCCAAAGCTATGGACATTGAAAAAGTCTCCTATGATGAAAAGCAATTCCGCTGGGAGCTGAATGAAAATGCCATGGCCACCGAAAAGACCGCCGAAGGAATCCGCCGCTTTACAGCCGATATCAGGAAGCTTGAGGAGTACGTGGATAAACTCATCTAGATAGATGATGATTTTTTAATAGATTATAGTCTAGTTTGCAGTTGGCAAAATGGCAGTTGGCAAGGTTTGGGGAGAACGTATTACCGGCTGCCACAATGCTAACTGTCTGTTTTACCGATTTCTTTACAAATTTTGATAGTGAATAATAAGGGAGGCCCTTTTTAGCAAGGTAATTATTATACCGGCGGTTGATATAGAGACTGATCATTATTTTACATAAAGGGGTGTTTTGTTATTCTATTTAATTATGTGTATATTTATATGATCGTTTTCCGGTTATAAATCAAATGAGGTCCCTATGGATGAAGACAAAAAACTCTGGTATTTCGAGAATTTCAATATTCTCAAGCCCATGTCGATGAAGGAAAAGATGGAATTAAGTGAGAAAACCGATATGGAAGGGCCGGTAAAAGATGAGATCATCTATTTGCAGGGCGACGCTTCTCATTCCATCTATTTTCTGAAAAAAGGCAAGGTGCGCATCTATACCATTAATGAAGAAGGCAGGGAGATGACACATGCTATCCTGGGGCCGGGAGAAATTTTCGGTGAACTGGCCATTTCGGGAGCCGGTGAGCGTGACCATATTGCGGCAGCTACCGAAGATGCTATCATATGCGAGGTAAAAACAGAAGTGTTTGAAGAGTTTCTTGAAAAAAACCCAAAATTGAATCTTCAAATAACCAAACTGATCGGATTCAGGTTAAAGAAAATACAAAGCCGGTTAGAGACCATGTGGTTCAAATCGGCACCGGAACGGATTAAAACCTTACTGAGCGATCTTGGTGAGGAACATGGTGAAGAAATAGGGGATGAAATTGTGATCAGGCTTAAACTGACTCACCAGGAAATTGCAAGCCTGGCGGCTACAACCCGTCAAACGGTAACAACAACCCTCAACAAACTGGAAAAAGATGGGGTGATTTTATATGATCGAAAACGAATTTTGATCAAGAAACCACAGGCTCTTAAATAAAAAAGTCCGCCCGGAACAATACCGGGCGAACTAGAATCAACTATCAACCAATAAAAATCTTACAATTTCTTTATCCCCGTCCCGAAAGTTTTCGGGATCGGGGCAGGCGGTGAGCGAGAATCGCTCAATGTGGGTTATAATGAGCTTTTACGGTCGATCAAATGATCGATACTAATCTTCCCTGATCCATAAACCAGCAGGCTGAACAACATTAGCAAATAGTAAAGCGGAATTTCAAAACCATTATTGCCAGCGGCAAATCCATTGCCTGCATGGACCGTAAAAATGGCTACCAGCATTACTATTATTAAGGGGATGGAAATGAACCGTGTTCCTAGCCCCAATGCCAGTAATATAACCCCCAGGCTTTCGGTAATTGCTGCCAGGTAAGCGCTCAGCTCAGGCACAGGGTAATTCATACTACCAAACCACTGAATAATGTTATCGATATTATTTACCTTTTTCATGGCCGGTCCGTAAAACCCAAAGGCCAATATCAATCTGAATAACAATAACGGAATATCGTTTAATGACGAAAGCCGCTCTGTAACTATGTTATACCAAGCTCTCATATTATTTTTCGTTTTTTGTTTATAATCTTTCCACTTGTTGTGACTTAATTGATGCTTTCCGGTTCGTAATATACATCAGGAACAGGAATAATTTTTAAACCCGAGCAAAGCTTTTTGCCGTTTAAATTCGTGGAATAATTTCAGTGAGTTTTTCAACAGTTGCTTCCAGTTATTGATGTGAAAGATCTCAGCGGCTTCTTCAATACTCTCCAGCAGGTTTTTTTCATCAATGGCCGCCTTTTCGAACAAGTAGGCATGCAATACCGAAAGATTCATAAAGTTAACCTTACCGCTTTCAAGATCCCGGAAAACCAACACAAAATAATTTCCCTTTTTTGCGGTTACCTCCGAGGCTGAATAGATGTGAACCGGATAATCCAACCTGATCAGCCTGTATTCGGGATTCATGACCAACGGATCTTCAAGCATTTGTCCGGTTGGGCAGAACTCGGGTTTTTCCTCGTCGGGCATGGTATGCACCTCTATTTCCGTCCATTCAAAAAGCAACAGGTCATTCAGGTAAGGTCGGTTGAGTTTTTCGGCCAGGCTTATTTCTTCGGCATATTCAAGCAGTTCATAAGGTAACTTCCAAATTTGGGGTGCCTGGCAGTCATGTTCTTCGAAAAAATTATGTATCAATTCATCCCATTCTTTTGTCCCTAAAAGATGGTGGGTAATAGGGAAAGCTTGTTTCATGGTGCTTTTAACCACATTAAACACCAGCCTGCGGTAGTGATGAATTCGATTTTGCCGGGTGCCGGGAATCGATTTGCTAATGCCGCTTCGGCAATACGTGGCAAAATTATGCTGGATTCTTACTGTTTCAGGCTTTAGCTTCATGATTAACCTCCCAATGTTTATAGATGATGTTTTGCAACTGATCCATTTCCCGGTTCATCTCAGGGATTTCGGGGAAATTGAAATCGCGCTCGAGCAATACTGGAACCGGTTTCATTTGGCCTATGGTCCATTCGAAAAGCTTATACACCGGGTCGATAATGGCCTCACTGTGGGTATCGATGATCAGGTCGGATTCTACCTGCTCATGCCCGGCCATATGAATATAGGCCACCTTATTGAGCGGTAGCTTCGAAATAAACTCTTTTGCATCATAGCCGTGATTAAAGGCATTTACATATACATTATTGACATCAAGTAACAGCTGGCAGCCGGCTTCCTCAAGGATGCTTTTCACAAAAGTAGCTTCATCCATTTCGGCAGCTACCGGTGTGTAGTATGATACATTTTCGATAGCAATGGGGCGTTCCAGGTAATCCTGCACTTTTCTTATGCGCTCGGCTACATGCTGAATGGCATCTTCCCGGAAAGGAATAGGCAACAGGTCGTATAAATGAGCATTAGCCGATTTTGTATAACTTAAATGCTCCGAGTAAATCCGGACATTATTTTCGTCGAGAAACTTTTTGAGTTGTTCAATAAAGTTCCAATCCAATTCTTCCGGGCTGCCCAGTGAAAGCGATAATCCATGGCAGGTTACCGGGTATTGCTCTGCGGCTTTACGCCTGACCTTACCCCAATAACCACCCATTTCCATCCAGTTTTCGGGGGCAAACTCAATGAACCCCGGGTTAATATTACCATTAATGATCTCGTTTGCAAGATCTCTTCTGAATCCTATTCCAACTGTACCGTTCATAATTATTTAATGTTTTAATGATTGAAAATGGAGACTGTCCTAAAAGCCAACGCAATAGTATAGGTATTGATGAGTATTCTGCAACCAGCAACCTCAAGTCAGTTTCGCCGGCCTAAAGGACAGTTCCATTATTCGGAGGACAACAACCGTGTGGTGATTAACTTACACCACATTTACCTTCACCGCACTTCCCTTCGGAAGTCTTCCCTTCTTTTTCTTCTTTCTCTTTTTTACTTTCCTTGCTTTCGCCGCATTTACCTTCGCCGCACTTATGCTCGGAGGTCTTTTCCTCTTTTTGCTTGGCTTGTTTTTCACCTTTCTTTTCACCTTCTTTTTCACCTTCTTTTTCACCGGATTCACCTTCGCCGCATTTACCTTCGGAAGTTTTACCCTCCTTTTCTCCACATTTTAACTCAAAGGTATTTCCAGGTATAATATTCACATCCAGTAGCTGACTGCGCACTTCGGCTCCAGAACCCATGTTCGAAAATTCGAACAGATCGGAATTGGCTGCTTCAGCATTTTGTGGTGATAGCCCTGCAACAGCTCCTGTAATAACAGATCCTGTTACAATTGCGGCTGTTTTTTTGAATCTTCTTTTCTTGTCTTTCATAATGCTATAATTATTTGATTTCGTTCTAAATTGATTACAAAGTTATTTTGTCATCCACCGGAAAACTGTCGCCTGGGTGACAAAGTGATTGTTTTAAAATAATATCAAGTAATCCTTTCCTAGATGCTTGATAATGAATTTATTTTTAGTTTCGGCCGAACTAGCGACTAATCCCAGGGTGATACCATATGTTATATGGCAAAGAACTCCACATCCCAGCATCATTAAGGTATTGGGTTCATTTATCAGAAAGAAGCTTAAACCTGATAAGGGCATAAACAACAAGTTGCTTCCAATAAAAAGCAACAATCCATATAATAGGCCCTTAAGCGCCGGACGGTTGTCCCAAATTAAGGCAAAGTAAAACACATAGGCAGCAGCCAGGATAAATCCGGTAAGGGCATGTATTACCCAGCCTGCCCAATGTGGGACCCCCAGCAAGTGAGCCCAGTGCAAACCGAAATCAACGGTTTGAAAACCACTTAAGCTCAATAACTGACCTAACAGGGTCATGGTGCCGGTGGCTATAAATCCACCTCCCAATATCAGCCATAGGTTTTTCTGCCGGCTATTCGATTCATATTTCTTTATGATCATCATTACGTTGCAAAACTATATGTGGGCGGGTCCTTAAAACTGTCGGCAAGATGACAACAGGCCATTTTTTACCAAGCGATTTGTTCATGTTGTTAAGTTGATGGGTAGAATCTTAAATAATAGTGGAATTGATTACTCACCAATCATTAGATAAAATCTAAATAGTTACTCAATATAATGTTGTAAATGAATGGTTGTCACGGGGTAATAATCTAAATTCAACAAACCGTCTAAATTATGGTATAACCTATGGTAATATTATAGAATAAATATAAATAAACAAGTAACGTAAGGTAGAATTTAAAAATGATAGTTGACATGAATTACAAGATTTTAAGATTTATTCCCATTTTTTTGATTTTTGCCATTTCCTTTACAGCTTGCGAAGAGGATGATAATGGTACAAATGGAGATTCGATAACCTTGAATGCCGATGCAGGAACTGACATAACGGATGCAACGGTGGGCGAAAAAGTAACGCTTGATGGAACAGGATCGGAAAGTTCGAACGGAAGCGATTTTAACTATATGTGGGCATTCGTATCTACTCCCAATGGTAGCAATGCAAGTTTGACTGGGGCAAATACAGCTAATCCTGAATTTACACCCGATGTAGAAGGCACTTATCTTATCGAGCTGATTATCACAAGTGGTGACGCTTCCGATTCAGATCAGGTAAGTGTAATAGCCACCGGTGGGGGTTCATCAGGAACCAAGGAAATAACGGAAAATGTTGATCAGAGTACGACCTGGAGCGATCAGGTAAGCGATGAAAATACACCCGATTACATGGTGATGAACAGCATTGATGTGAATGCCGAATTAACCATTGAAGCCGGAGTTCTTATTCATTTTAAAGAAGATGCTGTATTAAAGATTACCGAAAATGGTGTGCTTATGGCCGAAGGTACCGCCCAAAATATGATCACCTTTACCAGCGCAAACGAAGCCGGCAACGTTCACTGGGGCGGAATAAAAATCCATTCCTCGGATAATCGAAATGCAATTATTTATTCCGAAGTAAAATACGCCGGAAGCAAAGAACTAGATTTTGAAGACTTTGTGGATGTAAAAGCCAGTATAGGCCTAAGAGGTGGTGGAGCGCTTAAACTTAAAAACTCCATGATAAGCAATAGCGGAGGATATGGCGTATATGTCCGCAATGGTACATTGGTGGAATTCGAAGCCAATGAATTCAATGACAATGAAGGAACAGGTATTGGCCTTAACATGGAACAAAATGCCATGATCGATGCGAATACTACCTTCTCGGGAAACGTACATGCGGTTGAAATTTTCGGGTCAACACTCGATAACGATAGTGAAAATACCTGGGTAAAACTTTCGGGAGATTCCCGCTATTATGTTTCCGGTGACTTGAAAGCCAACTCTTACCTGAGTATTGATGCAGGTGCCAAATTTGACTTTGCCGAAAATAAACACTTCAAGGTGCTTTCCGAAGGTGCTCTTGTAGCCAAAGGTACTGCTTCCGACCATATTGTATTTACCAGCGCTAAAGCCAATTCGGGTATTTATTGGAAAGGCATCGGATTTGAATCCTCCGATACCCGGAATAAGTTCCAATATGTGGAAGTTTCCTATGCCGGTAATTCAAACTGGGATTTTGCCGATTTTGTTGACCTGAAAGCCAATATAGCGCTGACCGCAGGAGGCAAGGTTACCATAACCAATTCAATGATCAATAACAGCAATGGTTATGGCTTCTATGTAAGGTATGGTGAAATCGTAAATTTCTCATCCAATACCTTTAACAATAACAATATGATGGCCATTGGCCTGAATGCCGATCAAGCTTCGAGCATCGATAGCGAAACCAGCTTTTCAGAAAACGGATGGAATGGTGTTGAAATCTACAACAGTGATGTTACCGAAGAGGCAACCTGGGTTAACCTGAATGGTGATGCTAAATATGGCGTTACAGGTAAATTGGATATTAAAGCAGGGTTAAATATCGATCCTGGAGCCTGGCTTGAAATGGATGAAGATATTAAGATTAGGATCATCGAAAGTGGTTATCTTAATGCGCAAGGAACAGCTTCCGATAGCATTACTTTTACTTCTTCCAATGTATCCGGAGGAATTAAATGGGCAGGAATTCTTTACGAAACGCCAAACCTGAATAATAAACTGGCTTTTGTTAAAGTCTTGCATGCCGGAGGAGCCGAATTTGATCTGGATAATTTCGAAGATATTAAAGCTAATATTGCCGGTGATACTGAAGGGGTGTTATTGCTCGAAAACAGCCGTGTAGGATTTAGTGATTCCTATGGCGTCTATTTCCAGGGAGCCGGCACCATTAATGATATTGAATTGCCAACGGTTGGAAATTATTTCCACAATAATCCGGATGGTAACGTTTTTACTCCCTAATGGTTGAAATCATACATAAGTGTATGAGTAAGCCTGTCGCAATTTAGCGGCGGGCTTTTTAATGCCCCGTAAAACGCCATATTGGCATGATTAATGGCCCTATAGCGCCAAAATGACACTAATTATGATCCACAGGAACATTTTTTGGCTTTGGTATAGATGTTGACCAACCCGATTCTGTTGAATAAAAAAATTAATGTAAATAACATAAACAGGAGGAAAAATTATGACTTTAATCAGATGGAATAATCCGTGGACTTTATCAAGTATGATGGATGAAATGATGCGCAATGATGCTCGCGAAACCAATGGAAATCGTTGTGGTTGTGGTCCTGCTACCAACATTATGGAAAAAGAAGATTCTTTTGTTATAGAAATGGCTGTACCCGGGTTCAGGAAGGATGAGATCAATATCAACTTCGAAGACGATACCCTCACCATTTCATCGGAGAAAGAGGATAATGAAAAGGAAAATACCGAATTCACCCGCAAGGAATTTGCTTATGGTGGGTTCAGCCGTTCTTTCAGCATACCCGAATCGGTTAACGCCGAGGATATTAAGGCTGAATACAATAATGGTATCCTGAGTATTATACTTCCCAAAAAGGAAGAAGAAAAAAAGATGAATAAAGAAATCGCTATTGCATAATCAATAAGATGGATGTCTTGAATAAGGATTCGGATGAAAAGAAAAGGCTTGCTTTTAGCAGGCCTTTTTTTATTCATTGCTCATAAGGACTTATTTTTGCACCCCAATGGCTGATAAATTACGAACAAAAGCACACTTTTCGCTGCTGGGGGCGAGCTTCATATTTGGAGCCAATTACTCCATTGCCAAGGGATTAATGCCCGATTACATGATGCCTTTACAAATTATTTTGTTAAGGGTGATTGGAGCTTCCCTGCTGTTTTGGATGGCTTCCATATTTACCAAATATGAACGGATAGAATGGAAGGACCTTGGTTTGATAACAATTTGCGCTATGCTTGGGGTGGCGGCTAACCAAATATTCTTTTTCATGGGCCTTAATCTTACCTCCCCGGTTGATGCTTCCATCATTCACACTTCGAGCCCCATTATTGTATTGGTATTATCGTCATTTATCTTGAAGGAAAAAATAACCGGTTTAAAGATTTTTGGAATTATCCTGGGCGCTACCGGAGCCCTCACTCTCATCGTATACGGGCAACAGGTTGATCTTAGCTCTTCATCGCTGGAGGGAAATTTACTGGTGCTGCTCAACATAAGTGCTTATAGTTTATACCTTATCCTTGCCAAGCCATTAATGAATAAGTACCAACCCATTACCGTTATGAAATGGCTTTTTTTGATCAGTGTTATATTTGTTGCGCCCTTTTCGGTTCACAAAATGGATGGAATAGAATGGTCATCTTTTTCTCCAGCTATTTGGGCATCGCTTCTTTATGTAATTATAGGTAATACATTTTTTGCTTATCTACTCATCATTTTTGCTATCAAGCAGCTTACTTCCACCATAGCGGCTTATTACATATACCTTCAACCGGTGGTGGCCACGGTAATTGCTATTATGATGTTTAATGAAAAGCTAACCTTGCTCAAGATCATTGCTGCGGCATTAATTTTTACCGGAGTGTTTCTTGTTAACCGGAAATCAAAACAGATGGCGAACCGGAACCAGTAATCCGGCCAGTATTTTTTCGATCATAGGGCGCCGGGTCCAGGCATCATAATCAAAATCGATACAACTTTTTAAGGTTTCGGAAAAATGACGGTTCAAAGCCTTTATAATGTTTTCATCCCTACCGATAAGCATGATTTCATACATATACCGGAAGCTGCGGTAATCGAAATTGGCCGAGCCTATACCGAAAATTTTGTTATCGATGGCCAGGCATTTAGCATGAAGGTTATGGGGCTGGTAAAATTTTATTTGCACATTACTCTTGTGGAGCATCCCAAGATATTTGCTTCGTAATATATCCACCGACCGGACATCGGAATGCTCCGGGACGATCACCTGCACTTTCACGCCTCTTTTGGCGGCGTCCATTAAGGCTTTACGTAACATATATCCGGGGAGGAAATAGGGTGTTTCAATAATCACTTCTTCCTTGGCATTATTGATCAGTTTTTCATAGCGCTTTTTTATTTGCTGACGATAAATGGAAGGAATATCCTGGACAATTTCATATTCACCATGTCTTATAATGCGCTTGTACGATCGCTTATTGAATATATACTTTTTGTAAAGCTTATAATTATCGAGAAAACTTTTCTTAAACTTCAGGGCTATGCTATGTTCCATTCTGATCATTAACTCACGCCAGTTGAGCGAGTATTCGGTATAATTGGCCGAGCCCATATAGGTAATATTATCGTCGATGATGAGTAATTTTCGATGGTTGCGCCGGTGATTACGGGTAAAAAAATCGAAGGTGATCTTGATCTTTTTAAAAAATCGTAATTCGCCTCCATTATCGATAATTTCCCTAAAAAACGAATCGGTAGCGGAAGTTCCCCAGGAGTCGAGCAGCAGTTTGATTTTTATACCTTGTTTGGCCTTTCTGGCAAGAGCATCGCGAAATTTAATCCCGATGCTGTCGGTGGCAAATCGGTATGTTTCCACGTAGATATAACGGCTTGCATTCTCTATGTCGGCAAGCATGGAGTTATATAGCTTAAGCGGGTCTTCGAAAAGCCTGAAATACGGTTTTACCGATTCTGCCAGAACCATCAACTTCTGTTTTTAATGCAGTGGCTCAAAGATAGCGGAAAATGTTGAAAATGGCATACCAAATCGATGCTTGTCAAAACCGATGTGTTGAAAGCTTATTTGAAGACAAGCTCCTTGATCGTATTGGCTTTTTGCTGTGAAAACCCCCGGGCTATGATATGGCTTTTTGCATAGCTTTCAATAACAATATTTACACCGTTAAGACCTGTGTTCAAATCAACGGATACAATATTGAGCAAAGGAAAGGTAATGGAATAAGTTTGGGTGCAAAAATTGTATTTCCGTCTGTAGGTTAGGTAGTTCCCATTTATTTCGATGGTTTCGGGCGAGAGAAATGATCCGCCTTTAAATATTTTTGCTTGTGCTTGAGCTGTTGTATTAATCGTTTCCATTGCAGATGAATATATCTTAAAATTCATTACAATAGTAAAACATTCATGATCAAAAAGCATTAATGAATGAATAAGCGTTAAGCATTAATTATTATTCGTTGGATTTTTGTGAGAATTCGTTATTTGGACAAGCCCTTGAACATCTTCATTAGCTTATCTTTATTCCGATGAGAAACAGGTATTTTACTGCCATCTTTCATGTAACAGATAAACTGATCACGGTCAAATCGCCGCACATACCTTGTATTGATAATATGCGACTGGTGGATCTTTAAAAAATCATTAGATTCCAATAAGTTGCTAAAATCACGTAAGGGTTTTGAAACCAATATATCTTCTTTTTCGCCTTCAACGCTAAAACGGGTATAATTACCATCGGCCTCCACATGGACTATATCTTCGAGTTCGAATAGAAAGATGCTGTCGGTGGTTTTGAGGACGATTTTCTTAGTATTGTTGTCACTTTCGCTGTAATAATTATTCAGAAAGGCATTTAGCTTCAAATCAATGTTATCTTTTTCGATCAGCTTATTTGATTTCTCAACAGCTTCTTTGAGTTCTTCTGGATCAATAGGCTTGAGTAAATAATCGAGTGCGCTGAATTTAAAAGCTTTTACGGCATACTCTTCATAAGCCGTGATAAAGATCACCTTAAAATTTATCGGGTCCATTTGCCGGAGAATATCGAAACCTGTTCCATCAGGCATTTTTATATCGAGCAATACCAGATCGGGCTCATGTTTTTTAATAGCTTTTATGCCTGATCGTACCCCGTCGGCATGAGCAACAACCTCAACATTGTTGCAATATAAATTGAGCATTTGCTCTATGGTCTCCCTCGATGGAGATTCATCATCAACAATTATTGTCCTTAACATACACGATGTAATTATGTGTAGATACCCCTAATACAAAAATAGTACTTATTAATTGAAATGAAAAAAGCAGGAGTTTATTATAATCAGGTTAATCATTTTTTCGTTTCAGTGGAATTTTAAATCTTACCCGTGTTCCTTGATCGTAATGTTCGCTCTGATTCAGGTCTTCGATGGTTAGTTTTATTCTTTCGCCCTTTACCGGTTTAAATAATGATAATCGATCGGCAGTTATTGAGGTGGCCAGCGATTGATGTTTTTTACCCTTGGTCATGTTAAGTTTGCGGCCATGTTCTATTCCAATACCATTATCAATGATATCAAGAATCACAAAATCGCGCTGGATGTGAAAATTCACTTCAATTTTCCCTGTTTTCTCCAGAGGTTCAAGGCCATGCTCAATGGAATTTTCAATAAAAGGCTGGGCCAGCATGGGCGGAATGTAGATCTGCTCGGTGCTTTCCTCTTTGGGCGACACATTGATTTCAAAATCGAATTTATTGCTAAAACGTATTTGCTGGAGCTTAAGATAGTAGCGCAAGGTTTGCATTTCCTTATCGAGTGAAATAAACTCGGCCCTGGAATATTCGAGTACCGAACGTATCAGCCGGGCAAACATCGACAGGTATTTACCGGCTTTTTCATGTTCGTTTTTATAAATATATCCTTGAATGGCTGTGAGCAGATTAAAGATAAAATGCGGATTCATTTGCAACCTGAGCAGTTTTTGCTCCAGGGCAATGGTCCGGTACTTTTGCTTGAATCGCCATTCTCTTATAAGCAAGGCCGTTATGATCACAAGCAGGATAATGAAACCAATTAAACCGTAAATGGTGTATAATCTGCGCCTGTTTTCGACCTTTTGAATTTCGTTACGCTTCTTGAGCAGTTCAATTTCCTTTTCTTTTTTTTCGCTCTGGTATTTTTTTTCCAGCTCAGCAATCCGTGTTTCCTTCTCTTGTCCTGCTATCGAATCACGATAACGGATATATTCCTGATGGTGCTCAAGGGCTTTTTTATATTTTTTTTGTTGCGAATAGTTATCCACAAAATTCTTATGAATATCTCTTATTTGATTTAACTGGCCTATTTTCCGGGCTAGTTTCAGGCCTTTATGAAGGTAATTTTCAGCTTTTTCGTATTCATTATTTCTAAAATAATGCATCCCGAAGCTATTGTATATCTGGATGAGCACTTTTTTGTTATCCGCTTTTTCGGCCCGCTCCAGTGCTCTTGTATGGTATTGATACGCTTTAAAATCCCTCCCGGTTAAGCTATAAACATCGGCCGTATTCATTAAAACCATGTCGTAATTATTCATGAACCCACTTTCTTTGCGCATTTTTAGCGACTTGAGGTAATAATTTAAGGCCTTTTCATAGTCCCTCATTTCCAGGTGGTAAATAGCGCCTATATTGTTATAGGCTACGGCCAAATCGCGCTTATTATTCAGTGATGAATGGATCTCCATAGCTTTTTCATAATAATTAAGAGCTTTGGAGTATTGCCCCATTTCATAAAACAAAACACCCAGGTTATTGTAGTTTTTGGCAGCTTCTTTTAAGATACCCCGGTTTTCATTGATCCGCAGGGCAGCCAGGTAATTTTCGGTGGCTTTTTGAAAATTGCCCAGGTTCTGATTAAGGTTCCCGATCGCATTCAAGGTTTTGGCTTTAGCTTCTATATCACCCAGCTCTTCTTCAATGTTCATGCTTTTTTTAAAATAGGATATTGCTTGCTGGTAATCACCGGTAGCTTTATAAACCAAGCCTGTATTATAAAGGCAATTTGCCTGCCCCTTCCGGTCGTTAATATTCTCGCATATTTGGGCCGCATCCATATAGTATTTAATAGCGGAGTCGGCTTGGGCCGAAAAATAATGATTGATCCCTATATTTTTCAGGGCCAATGCTTCCAATGCTCTATTATTGATTTTTCGGGCAGCCTTTACCGCTTTGCGTCCATAGTAAAAGCTGCTGTCCATGTTTGCGCTTCGGGTAGTTTTGAGCAGATCAATGAGTATTTCCACCCGCTCTTTTTTCCCTGCATTTTTAAGCTCTTTCAATAAATCATTGGTATTGGCAGCGTCAATGGGCCGGTAGATCAGGGCCATGAATAGTAAGATACAAAAGGTGTGTTTGGAAAACATGAATAAATGTTGTTTGCTAAGGGCTAAAATACATTTTTTCCGGCTACCTGAAATTCATTTAACCGGAAAATCATGAAATCATTGTCAATCAATCACTCATTTAGGGATATTTTTTGTTCCCATGGTCAAGCATACTATCTTTGTTCGCCAAAGAAAGGATAATATATGCTGAAATCGATGACCGGGTATGGAAGGGAAATTCTCGAACTGCCTTCGAAAACCATCACCATTGAGGTTAAGACCCTCAACAGCCGCAATCTGGATATGAATATACGCGTGCCCGGCCTTTTCAGGGAGAAAGAAATGGAGATACGCTCAATGATCGGCCGGAAAATGGAAAGAGGAAAGGTTGATGTGAATATTTACCTCGATTATACCGGTGAGGAAAACCCTTACTCTTTAAATAAACCCTTGGCCCGGCGGTATTACGAAGAGCTGAAGGAAATAGCCCATGAAATTGATAATGGCCGGGAGGCTGACTACCTTCACATATTAACCCGTTTGCCTGATGTGGTGAAAAGTGAAAAGGAAACTTTTGACCAAAAGGAATGGGAACAAATCAGGCAGTCCATAGAGCAGGTGCTTAAAACGGTGGATCAGTTTCGCATTGAAGAAGGCGCGATGCTGGCCAACGATTTTAAAAAGCGCATCGATCAAATCCTTAAATACCTGGATGGAGTAGATCAGTATGAAAAGGAACGAACCAACACCATTAAGGAACGGTTGAAAAGAAACCTGTATGAATTTTTTGATGAAAAGGAAGTCGACAGCAACCGCTTCGAGCAAGAATTGGTATACTACCTTGAAAAACTCGATATCACCGAGGAAAAAGTCCGGCTAAAAAAGCATTGTGATTATTTCACCAAAACACTGGATGAAAAAGAATCACAAGGCAAAAAGCTCAATTTTATTGCACAGGAGATCGGGCGGGAGATCAACACCATGGGGGCCAAAGCCAATGATGTGGATATTCAGCGGCTGGTCGTGCAGATGAAAGATGAACTGGAAAAAATCAAAGAACAAATAGCCAATATTCTTTAGCAAGGTATGGATGAAGGCAAAATGATCATATTTTCAGCTCCCTCGGGAGCAGGCAAAACCACCATTGTTAAAAGGCTTTTGATAGAGATCCCGGCACTGGAGTTTTCCATTTCGGCATGCAGCCGCGAAAAGCGGAAAAACGAGGTTCACGGTAAGGATTATTATTTTATTCCGGTTGAAGATTTTAAGCAAAAGATCAAGAATGGCGAGTTTGTGGAGTGGGAGGAGGTTTACGATGGACATTATTACGGAACCTTGATCTCCGAAGTGGAACGCATATGGAACAGAGGAAAACATGTTATTTTTGATGTGGATGTAAAAGGCGGTCTCAATATTAAAAAGCAATATGGCGACAAAGCCTTGGCAGTTTTTGTAATGCCACCCAAACTCAGCGACCTGGAGACCCGCCTTCGTTCCCGCTCTACCGAAACGGAAGAAAGCATCCAACGGCGCATGTCAAAAGCAGAGGAAGAAATAGGCTATGCGCTTAAATTCGACCGTATCCTGGTAAACCATGAACTGGATACTGCCGTTGAGAATGCTAAAGAAATTGTGAATAATTTTTTGAAGCAGGAATAAATGGCGCTATCGAGACAAAAAACAGGGCTATTTTTCGGATCGTTCAATCCCATCCATATCGGGCATATGATATTGGCCAATTATATGCTTGAATTCACCGATTTAAAAGAGATTTGGTTTGTGGTATCGCCCCAAAACCCGTTTAAAAAGAAAAAAACCTTACTTAATAATTACGACCGCCTTGAGCTGGTGAACCGCGCCATCGAGGGAAACGAAAAGCTGCGGGCTTCCGATGTGGAGTTCAACATGCCGAAGCCCTCCTATACTATCGATACCTTAACCTACCTGCATGAAAAATATCCCGGGCGGCAGTTTGTACTTATAGGAGGTAAAGATATTTTACCCACCTTTAATAGATGGAAGAATTACGAAAAGATCCTTGAATACTACGAACTTTATATTTATCCAAGGCCCCACGCTATTAAATTGAGCAACATTCAGCAGGAAAAGGAAGATAAGTTAAAAGCCTTTGCCGGGGAGATCAGCAAGCATCGGAGTATTAAAATGATAGATGCTCCTATGGTGGAGATCTCCTCAAGCTTCATCCGGGCTTCTATCGGTGAAGGTTATAATGTGGGTTTTTTGATCCCCGAAAAAGCCTACCAATACATTACTGAAATGAATTTTTACCGCGATTGATTAGCTAAAAACACGCTCAGCAAAGTGATATAAGGCCGATAGCGTGGTTTCCTGTGCTTCGATATATCCCATATGGCCTACATGGTTTAGCAACAGTACCTCCGAATGACCGGGAAGCGAAGCTTGGTGCATTAGCTTTTCAACGGGTAACCGTTTATCCTGTTTTCCGGCAATGAATAATACCGGCTGAGTCAATTGCCCGAGTAGATCAACCCGGTCTTTCCGCACTTTCATTCCCCTCAGGGCAGCAATAATGCCTTTTTTTGACGTGCTTGATGAGCGGTTTTTCAGGCTATGGATTTCATCACCAAACTTTTCGTGGTTTTCAGGAGCAAAAAGATCGGGGATGAAATTATTGATAAATCCGTGATGATCCTTGCTTACGATGTCGATGGTGCGATCGCGGTTTTTGCGGGCCTCATCGGTATCGCCGGCAGCATTGGAGTGGAAATACACCAAGCCTTTCAGCATTTCGGGATATCGCTCGGCAAATGCCGAAGCTGCATAGCCTCCCATGGAATGCCCCACCATAATGGATTGGTCCACCTCCAGGGCTTCAAGGACCTTAAAAACCACATCGGCCATAAGCTCCATGGTGTGGGTTTCATCGATGTTTTCGGTGCGCCCGTGCCCGGGAAGGTCAATGGTGATCACTTTATAATTCCCGGACAACCTTGCCGTGAAGGTATTCCAAATCTCCATTGACTCCAGGAATCCATGTAAAAGCACAATGGGGTTTCCTTCACCTTCAACATTGAAATGAATGCTCCTATTGTTAAATTCTATTGTTTTCATAATGAATGTTGATTGGTTTAAAGTTACAGGTTCCAGCTTCCAAGTTTCGATAAGTGTAAACCCACACAATCCCGAAACCTGGAACTTGGAACCTGGAACTTAGAACTTGGAACTTAAAACTTAGAACTCAAATTCCTATCCGTTCATCGTTTCTTCCACTTCTTCAGGTGTAATCGGTATGCGTTTATCGCCAAGGATGCGACATCCATCTTGGGTTACCAAAATGTCGTCTTCCAGGCGAACGCCGCCAAATCCGATGTATGATTCCACCTTATCATAATTGATGAATTCGGTGAATTTGCCTTGTTCTTTCCAGCGCTTGATGAGCTCGGGAATAAAGTAGGTTCCGGGTTCATTGGTCAACACAAAACCGGGCTGAAGTTTCCGGCCAAGACGCAAGCCCGAAAAGCCAAAGATACTACCACGTTTTGTTTCTTCATCGTAGCCAACATAATCTTCGCCAAGGCCTTCCATATCATGAACATCGAGGCCCATCATATGACCCAGGCCGTGGGGCATAAACATAGCATGAGCACCTTGTTCAACGGCTGCGTTTACATCACCTTTCATCAGTCCCAGGTTTTTCAAGCCCTCAACAACGGTCTTAACCGCAAGCGTATGAACGCTCAGGTAGGTTATGCCGGGTTTGGTTGCCTCGCGGGCTTTGTTGTTAGCTTCAAGAACAATCTGGTAAATGTCCTTCTGGCGTTGGTTGAATTTTCCGCCAACCGGAACGGTCCGGGTGCAGTCGGAGGCATAGTGCATGGGTGTTTCTGCTCCGGTGTCGGTAAGCATCATTTTACCTTCTTCGAGCTTATTGCCATGATAGTGGTTATGGAGTGTTTCACCGTTTTGGGTTAAGATGATAGGGAAGGAGATCATACCACCTTGCGATACCGGAATACCTTCGACCACGCCGGTAATTTCGCGCTCATAGGTTCCCGGTTTGGCCATTTTCATTGCTGTAACGTGCATTTCGTAAGCGATGTTGGCAGCCTTCTCAAGTTCTTCAATTTCATGGGTGTCTTTAATGGAACGCATGGCAACCACTGCTTTTATCAAATCCTTGGACACATAGCTCTGTATCAGGTTTTGGTTGATACCCAGCAGGTCTTCCAACAACAGGATGGTTTCGCCTCGATATGGGGGTAGAAAATGGATCTTTCTTCCTTTTTCGATCGCATCGTGAAGTTTTTCCACTAAATGTCCATAAGGCTCGGCATTTTTAACACCGACCGTTTTGCCCAATTCCTTCATAGAAGGTTGAGGGCCCATCCAGATGATATCATCCAGATCGAAATTATCACCGAAAAGATAATCCTTGTTTTCGTCCACATCAAGAATTCCGGCTATATTCGGCATGTCCAATCCAAAGTAATAAAGAAATGAACTGTCTTGCCTAAAGTGGAAAGTGTTGCTCGGGTAATTCATGGGCGATTCGGGATTTCCCAAAAAGAGGATGATCCCGTTGTTGATCTTTTGTCTCAACCTGTTCCTTCTTTCGCTGTAAACTTTTGCGTCAAACATATTCTTTTATTTTTTGTGCAACAATGCAATTATATTCATAAACAATCAACCTGCCATGAGTTGTTCGATCTCATCGGCTTCAATGGGTATATTTTCCATCAGGTCGACCGGCCCGTCAACGGTTATCAATATATCATTTTCAATACGGATACCGATGTTTTCTTCGGGGATATAAAGGCCCGGCTCGCATGACAGGACCATGCCTTCGCGGAACACTTCCTGCTTGGTGCCTACGTCATGTACGTCGAGTCCTATAAAATGCGAGGTGCCGTGTGGGTAATATTTAAACCAAATGGGCTTTTTAGGGTCTTGATTCTCCACATCCTTACCGGTATAGAGCCCAAGCTTCTTGTGTTCTTCTTCCAGCAAGTTGGCCACTTTGCGGTGAAATGATTCTATAGTGGTGCCTCTTACCATCATCTGCCGTGCTTTTTTGAAAACGCGTAAAACAGCTTCATAGCATTCGCGCTGCCGGGGAGTGAATTTCCCGTTAACGGGTATGGTTCTCGACATATCGCTGGCATAGTTGGCATATTCGGCTCCAAAATCGAAAAGCAGCAACTCACCGTCGTGGCATTGGTCGTTATTATCAGTATAATGCAAGCTGATGGCATTTTTACCCGAAGCTACTATAGGGGCATAAGCATGTGTGGCCAAATTTTTACCAAACTCATGGGTGACTTTGGCTTCCACTTCATATTCATAAACACCGGGTTTAACGGTTTTCAGGATATTGCGGAATGCATTTCCGGTAATATCCGAAGCTTTGCGTATAGCATTCACTTCTTCCTCTTGTTTTTCGAGCCGCAATGATTTTAGTATCGGGGCAAGGCGTTGGTAATTATGAAACGGAAACCGTTGTTTGATCTTACGACCCTCGCGGCATTGCCGGGTATCCACTTCGCTGTTGAATTTTATGTTTTCATTGGTGTTCAGGTACACATGTTTGTTTTGTACCATAAGCTCACCCAGGATATCGTCGTAATGATTGATGAATTTAATGGTTTCGATCCCTGAAATCTCAGTGGCTTCACCGGGAGTTAATTTATGTCCTTCCCAGGTTTCGAGCAGTTCATTGGGTTCAATAATAAATAGCACCTCCCGTTTCTTTTTATCAGGAGCATCGGGGAACATCATAAATACAGTTTTTTCCTGCTCAATACCCGTAAGGTAGAACAGGTCGGAATTCTGGCGGAAGGGATAAAACTGGTCCCCATTTCGGGGCATCTCATCACTGGAAAACAAAATGACCAATGATTGTTCATCGAGATGCTGGGCTAACCGTTTACGGTTATGGACAAAAAGATTTTGTGGTATGGGTGTTTGTTTAAATTTCATAGGTTAAATCTGTCAATTTTTAGCTTACTATAACAACAAACCGGATTAGATTTTTTCTTATCCGGCTTGTAAAAATAGTAAACCTATTGGTAATTCTTATAATGACTGAACTACTTATCCTGTTCAATCAATATGTAAAGAAAGCGGTTCTTCTTTTTTAGCCCATGCTATCAGGCTAACTTTTTTCGGCTACAAGCTTTGTAAAACCGGCTTTCAGGAATTCACGGTTCAGGCGTGAAATATGTGCCAGGCTAATACCCTTGGGGCATTCAGCTTCGCATAAACCGGTATTGGTACAAGACCCGAATCCAAGTTCATCCATTTTGGCCACCATATTCCAGGCCCGCTTAAGACTTTCCACTTTCCCCTGCGGAAGCAGTGCATATTGTGATACCTTGGCAGCAACAAAAAGCATAGCAGAGGAATTCTTACAGGCTGCAACGCAGGCTCCGCAACCAATGCATTGGGCAGCATCGAATGATTCTTCAGCATCCTTTTTGGAAACCGGGTACGCATTGGCATCGGGCACAGCACTCACATCGACATCTACAAAGCCCCCGGCTTCCATAATCTTCTCGAAGGCACTTCGGTCAACCACCAAATCTTTGATAACCGGAAAGGCTTTGGTCCTCCAGGGTTCAATAGTAATGGTATCGCCGTTTTTGAAAGCTTTCATGTTCAGCTGGCAAGTGGTTGTTTCAAATCCCGGCCCATGCGGGCGTCCGTTTATCATCATGGCACAACAACCGCAGATACCCTCGCGGCAATCATGCTCAAAAGCAACCGGGTCATTGCCTTCCATGATGAGATTTTCATTCAATGCATCGAGCATTTCCAGGAAAGTCATGTCCTGTGATGCATTATCGAGTTGATATGATTCTAATTTACCCTGTTCTTTAGGGGTTTTCTGTCGCCATATTTTTAAAGTAAGCTTCATGATCTTGCATTTAAATGATTATACCTATCAGTATGCGATTTTCCATTTA
>JAIPAP010000062.1 GCA_021740045.1 Bacteroidales bacterium | reverse complement strand
ATGAAGTAAACGTGAGCATTACCTGAGCTTTAAAAGCTTACCCTCACACCCACCCCATGATTTGTTTGCCCAAAATGTATTTGCAAACCATCCATTGAGGCTTCATCACCCGGGGCCTGTTCACTTAATTTTTGATTATAGATTTTCACTGCTTTCAGTGCATTCTTGTTATATCCTGATACCAAGGGTATTGCAACCAGGATAAGTCTTCCTCCGGCACCAGCCACAGCGGCATTAAACTCTCCACCACCAATCAATGAACCTAATTGATAGCCAATAAGGAATCCACCGGCATAAGCAAATACATTTGCGACATCAGCATTGGTTTTGGCCTTTTGCATGTAATCATAGGCCTGAGGATAGCCACGCATTTTGCCTTTTAATTGTGCCGGTGTTAATACGCTACCGCGGTGTTTAAATTGATACGAACCACCGGCTTTTTCGTAAGTAATGGTATCGGGTTGCGACTGGCCTGCCGCCAAGGTACTAATGAATAGCCCTACAAGAAGAATGATTAGCTGTTTTCTCATAACTGTTGGTTAATGGTTAGCAATTTTGATGACTTCGTTTACAATAATAATCATAAAATTATTTATATGCTTGAATAAACTAAACATTCATAAAACTTTAATAAACAAACTGGTTTTTTGATTGATTAATTCCTACCTTGTAGCCATAAAATCACCGTAATTATGATACGAAATCTCATTATTCTCACATCCGTATTCATGCTCTTAAACGGCCCACTCCAGGCACAATTAGAAGTAGACAGCCTTGTTGACCTCCTGCCCCAAAAATCAGGAAAACAAAAGGCTGAACTGTATCACGAAGTCGCCAAGGCTCATAAAAAGAACCATAATTACGAACAGGCATTGTGGTATTATTCCCGCGAAAAGGAGGCCTACAGGGTAATGGGTGATAAGGAAGGCCTTGCCGAAACCTTGAATGACATTGGTATTATCTACAGGAAGCTCGAAAATTACGAACAAGCTTTGGATTATTATAACAAGTCACTGTACCTTAAAACAAAGCTAAACGACCGGTATGGCCTTGCTAAAACATACAACAACATGGGTGTGGCTTATAAATATATGGAAGAATACGATAAAGCGATCGAGTATTATTTAAAAGCCCTTAAAATAAAAGAGGAACTGGGTGAGAAGGAAAGCGTGGCCAAAACCCTCAACAACATTGGCATCATACTTAAAAGCCTTCAGGATTTCGATAAAGCGCTGGCTTATTACAACAGGTCACTGCAAATAAAACAGGAGATGGGCGACAAAAAAGGAGTAGCTATTACGTTGAATAACATCGGCATTGCGTACCTGCACATGGAAAAATATCAAAAGGCCCTGGACTTCTGCAGGCGCTCTCTGGCTCTCAAAAAAGAAATAAACTACAAAGCAGGCATAGCTTATTCATTGAACAATATCGCCATGATATACAGCCACCTCGATAGCAATAAAAAAGCCCTGGAGTACTACAGCAGATCCATCAAAATCAAACACGAGATCGGCGAAAAAAGAGGCCTTGCGGTTGCCCATAACAACCTGGCCGATATTTATATCGAGCTCAACCAATACGAAAAAGCACATTTGCACCTCGATACGGCCCTTGATATTGCCCGGGAAATAGACGCCAAAGACAAAATCAAAAACAATTATCTTATATCATCACGGCTTTATGCCTTGCAAAATGATTATAAAAATGCCTACAAATATCATACGCTCTATTCAGAACTCAACGATACCATTTTAGCAGACCAAAACAAGAAAAAAGTAGCCCAGCTTGAAGCCCGGTATAATTTCGAAAAACGTGAACAGGAATTAGAATTCCAGCGTCAGAAAGAATTGGACAATATGAAAATATACGCCGTTTCATCCGTATCGTTATTGTTCATCTTTTTATCAGGGGTTATCTACAGCCGTTACAGGCTGAAAAAACGATCGACCAAAGCCTTATCGACCAAAACCAAGCAGCTTGAAGCCCAGCAACAGGAACTTGCAAAAAGCAAAGCCCGGTACAGTGAACTGGTTGAAAATGCTGGTGAAGTGATATTGGTGGTGCAAGGTGGCGTATGTAAATACATTAATCCACGGGTTGTTGATCTGCTCAATTATCGGCCAGAGGATATCGAAGGAACTTATTATCTCGATTACGTTAATCCCGGCGACAAAGAATATGTAAGGGAACAGCATGCTAAAGTCTCTACCGGTAAAGATGTACAAAGTGTTTATCACTTCAGGGTGATCGACATTTATAATCGTCCGAAATGGTTAGAGGCTAATACCGTTGGTATCGAATGGGACGGTTATCCGGCAAGCCTTAATTTCTTAACCGACATAACCGAGCGAAAGAAGGCAGAATTAGACCTTAAACGGCGGGAGGCCGTGCTAGAATCAATCGCCCTTTCGGCCGATGAGTTCCTGACGGCCCGTGATATAGAGCAGCCTATCAATAATATGCTCCAATATTTATGTGAAGCTACCAATGCAAGCCGTGCGCATTACTTCCGTATTCATCAGTCATCCCACGGAAAACTATTGGCAAGCTTGGTTTATGAATATACAAAACAGGGCGTTGCCCCGGTTAAGGATGACCCCGATCTTCAAAACCTTGATTTTTTAAAAGCAGCCAAAAAATGCAACATCAGCCTTGAAAACAGGGACTCAATTGTGGGACTCGTTAAGAATTTCCCCCAACCGGAAAGAGCCACCTTTAGTAAAAACGATGCTCAGTCGTTTGTGGTGGTTCCCATTTATGTGTTTGAGGAGTTATATGGATTTATAGGGTTTGAAGAATGCGAATATGAAAGGGCCTGGTCCAAACCCGAGGTGGAGGCCCTCAAATCGTCTTCCCATTTGCTGGCAGGTGCCATTATGAAAAATGAGGTACAGGAACAGTTGATCAAATCCAAGGAAAAAGCCGAGGAAAGCGACCGCCTTAAATCGGCATTTCTGGCCAATATGAGTCACGAGATCCGTACTCCCATGAACGGTATCCTCGGTTTTGCCGACCTGCTGAAAGAGCCCAAACTTTCGGGTGATGAGCAGCAACAGTTTATCAATATGATCGAAAGTAGCGGTGAGCGTATGCTCAGTATCATCAACGACCTTATCGACATCTCCAAGATCGAGTCGGGCCAGATGGAGGTAATGATCACTACGGTGAATATCAATGAGCAGATAGAAGAGTTTTACCGGTTTTTCGAGCCTGAGGCTCGCCCGAAAGGCCTGAAATTATACCGCAACAAGGCCCTGCCCGATGAAAAGGCCGTTCAAAAAACCGACCGCCCCAAACTACAGGCTATCCTCACTAACCTGATAAAGAATGCCATCAAATACACGGATGAAGGCCATATTGAATTTGGCTACCAGGTAAAGGGCGATTACCTGGAGTTTTACGTGAAGGATACCGGTCAGGGAATAAGACAAAACCGCCTTAAGGCTATTTTCGAACGATTTGTGCAAGCCGATCTCCAGTTTAACAATGATAAGGAAGGTGCCGGTCTGGGCCTTGCTATTACCCAAGCTTATGTTAATATGCTGGGAGGTGATATCAGTGTGGAGTCCGATTACGGTAAGGGTACCCGGTTTTTCTTTACAATCCCTTACAGCCCGGCAGAGATCGCCGGAAAACAAAACGATGTGAGGAACGCTGAAACGGACAATGCCGGAAAGCTAAATGGCCTTACCATCCTTATTGCTGAAGACGAGGAAACCTCCGAGGCTTATCTCTCAAAACTCTTAATGAAGCGCTGCTATGAGGTTATATATGCTAAAGACGGTAAGGAAGCCGTTGACCTTCTTCGTAAAAACCCAGGCATCAATGTGGTGCTCATGGACATCAAAATGCCTGTAATGGACGGCTACGAAGCCACCCGCAAGATCAGGGAATTCAACAAAGAGGTTAAGATCATCGCCCAAACCGCCTATGCACTCGAAGGCGACCGGGAGAGAGCCTTGGAAGCAGGGTGTGATGAGTATATATCCAAACCCATAAAAAAAGAAGAACTCCTCGAACTCCTGGCATCTGTCTTTTAGGGATTGAGAGATGAAGACACGAAAAAACAGAAGTGCGGGTCTTCCCTGAATTCATAAGTACATTTGCATGTTTTAAATAAAAATAGTAATATTGATGTGGGTAGCTGCTATTAAAAAAATAGCAAAATGAAGTATATCAAAAAGAAAATTGCCATTTCATGGGTGTTCTTTAGTTTATTGCTTTTGGTTCCGTTGGCTAATAACTCGCCCCAGTTGCAACCACACAATTATGACACTTTCAGTAAAAATAAAAGCACTACTGCAAACAATCATACTAAAGTTAAAAAGGATCATCGCGATCACGGAGCTCAAAAAATGCTTGATGACACCATTGCAATCGCCACCGGAGAATGGGCTCCTTTTACAGGTGAACACCTGGAGCATAATGGGCCGGTTTGCCATGTGGTTAACGATATTTTTAAGGGGGCCGGATATGAAGTATCCTTTTCATTTTATCCGTGGCAAAGAGCTTATCAATTACTTAAAAGTGGCGATGTGCCTGTTTCGGCCTACTGGTATAAAAGTAAAGAACGGCAAAAACACGGCTATTACAGCGATGCCCTCACCCACGAAACCATTGTGTTTTATTATCTGCAAAATAACCCCATTAATAATTGGGAAACCTTATCCGACCTGAATGGATTGAGGATCGGAGCTTCAAGGGGCAACACCTATACCGATAAATTCTGGCGGCTGGCCCATGAGGGTAAGTTAAGCGTTGATTTAGCCGATAACGACCTGAAGAACTTTAAAAAGCTTTTGAATGGAAGAATCGATATATTCCCTTGCTCAAAAGCAAGGGCCTATGAATTAATACATAAAAATTTTCCTGAGCCGGCAGCACGCACTATCCATTATCATCCTAAGCCATTATCAGAGCTTACCGGCCACCTGCTGTTTTCCAAAGCACATCCGCAGGCTAAGCAATTAAGGCAATTATTCAATGATCAGTTACAAAAATTAAAACAACAAGGCTTATTCGATTCTTATTTTCATGACATTTCACGCGAAGTTATTCATAAAGAGAATTAATATGAGTTACAAAAATACAATCATCCTTGCCTTTGTCATTACCGGTATTTTGTTTACCGTTTATTACATAAGTTACGAGCAATATGCACAAAGGCAAGCCCAACAAACCATTGATCGACATGCCCGGGTGGTTGCCGACGCCTTGTGGAATTATAATGACAACGTTATCAAGGTGTATCTTAACCTTGCCACCAAAGTTCACAACTACATGGAAATTACCATAGTAGAACCCGGTGAGCAGAAATTTATTGAAATTGCCGGAGCTACGCCCGGGAAGTTTAAGCAAACGCTGATATCATTCAACCTCATACCGGTAAAAACGCTAACCTCCGCCATAAAATACCAGGGAGAGACCATCGGACGGATAGAAGCTGAGTGGTATCCCCATACCATTTTCAGGCATGCCTATGTGCTTTTGATCCTGCTTATGATCCTGCTAATATTCCTGCTCCATATGAAGGTAGTGCACGAAAAGCGCACCCTCGAGCAAAAAGTCAACGAACGCACCTCCGATTTGACCAACACCAATAAACGTTTGGAAAAGGAAATTGCCGATCGTGGAGCCATCGAAAACGAACTCCGGCAAAATGAGGAACAGCTGCGGATAACCCTGAATTCTATTGGCGATGCAGTTATAACCACCGACATCAAAGGACGCATAACAGCCATGAACCCGGTTGCCCGGCTACTTACCGGATGGGATTTCGGCAATGCAAAAAACAGGTCTCTTTCCGAAGTGTTTACAATTTGCAACACCTTTACCGGTGAAAGATTGGAAGACCCGGTGCAAAAAGTCCTTGAAAGCGGGAAAATGGTTGGATTGGCCAATCACACCATGCTCATCAACCGTAATGGAAAACGCTATCAGATAGCCGACTCGGCGGCCCCCATCAAGGATGAGGAAGACAGCATTTACGGTATTGTATTGGTCTTTAATGATGTTACCGAAGAATACCATATGCGTGAAGCCCTGCAGGAAAGCGAACTTCAGCTTAAAGAAGCACAGGCTGTAGGCGAAATGGGAAGCTGGCATCTCGACCTGAATACCGGTAAAGTCAAAGCTTCGGCAGAAGCTCATAATATCTATGGCCTGTATAAGAACAAAGAATTGAGTTTCGAAGACATAAAACAAGTGCCCTTACCTCAATACAGGGCAAAACTTAATGAAACACTCGATAAACTGGTTAAAGGTGAAGGGGATTACAAGGTCGAATTCAGGATAAAACAGCCCGCCACCGGCCGTATCCTCGATGTTTATTCCGTTGCCCAATATAATGCACAAAAGCATGTGGTTACAGGGATCATTCAAAATATTACCGAACGCAAGCGCGCCGAAAAGGCCTTGCGCAAAAGCGAGGAAAAATATCGCCTCCTCTTCGAAAACATCATGAATGGCTTTGCCATCCATCAGCTGGTAACTGATGAGGAAGGCAATCCGGTTGATTATATATTTCTGGAAATTAATAAGGCTTTCGAAAATCAAACCGGCTTGAAGAAGGAACATATCATTGGTAAAAAAGTAACCGAGGTACTGCCGGGTATTGAAAACAGTTCGGCCGACTGGGTAGGCAAATATGGCAGGGTAACCCAAACCGGCGAAGAAGCCCGTTTTGAGCAATACTCCGAGCAACTCAAGCGCTGGTATTCGGTGCTGGCCTATAGTCCTGTAAAGGGTCAATTTGCTACTGTTTTTGAAGATATCACCGGGCGAAAACAGGTGGAGCTAGCCTTGCAGGCAAGCGAAGAACGCTTCAGGCGTATGTTTAACGATTTAGGTGATGGTGTTTTCGTTACCGCTGTCGGAGAAGGTGATGCGGGAACCATACTGGAGGTAAACCCTGCTGCCGAGCAGCAAACCGGCTACAGCCGCGGGGAGCTTATCGGGATGAACATTGCTTGGGACCTGGCCGATCAGAATGCATCGGAGATCAGCTTTGAGGAATGGGACAAAAAGCTTAAAAACGGGGAGAAAGCAACCAATGTGGAATTAAAAAGAAGGAAAGACGGCACCACTTACTGGACAGAGGTGGTGGTAACCCCCGTCGAATTCCAGGGGCGGCATGCCTCCCTTTCGATCAACCGCGATATTACAAAGCGCAAAAATGACGAAGAGCGTATGAAAACGCTTAATGAAAAGCTGGCCAGGCAAAATGAAGAATATCAGCAAGTCAACGAAGAATTAACCCAAACCAATGAGGAACTGCACAGGGCTAAAGACAGGGCTGAGGAAAGCGACCGCCTTAAATCGGCATTCCTGGCCAATATGAGCCATGAGATCCGTACCCCCATGAACGGAATATTGGGATTTGCAGGCTTGTTAAAAGAGGGAGACCTTACGGGCGAAGAACAACATTATTACATCAATGTGATCGAAAAAAGCGGCGAACGCATGCTCAATACCATAAACGATTTGGTAAACATTTCGAAGATCGAAGCCGGGCAGGAGAAAGTTCGGCCGGCACCAACCAACATCAACCAGCAACTCGACGACCTCTATAACTTCTTCAAACCCGAAGTGGACCGCAAAGGATTGCAACTAACCTACAAAAAGCCCTTAAAAGAGCAGCAAGCCCTTATAAGCACCGATCCCGAAAAACTAAATGGTATACTCACCAATCTTATCAAAAATGCCATTAAATACACCCATGAAGGTCGTATTGAATTCGGTTACCGTTTGGTTGAAAAAAACCTGGAATTTTATGTAAGCGATACCGGGATTGGTATTCCCCAAAAACAACAAAAGCTGATTTTTGATCGCTTTGTCCAGGCCGACTTGAGTATAACAAAACCCTACGAAGGTTTCGGGCTTGGCCTTTCAATCACCAAAGCCTATGTGGAAATGCTGGGCGGTTTCATATGGCTCAAATCGGAAGAAGGGCAAGGCAGCACTTTTTTGTTCACCATCACTTATGCTGCCTACAAGGCAAGAAAAAAGAAGACCATCACCCCTGTTAAAAGATATGATAATCTGGAAAAAATCAGGCTTCTCACTATACTGATCGTGGAAGACGAATCCGCCTCCGAGCTCTACCTTACAGAGATCCTGAAAGGAAAATGCAAGAACCTCCTCTATGCCAAAACAGGTAATGAGGCCATCAGCATTTTTAATGCCAATCCTAACATCGACCTTATCCTGATGGACATCAAGATGCCAGAAATGGACGGCTTTGAAGCTACCCGCAAGATCAGGGAATTCAACAAAGAGGTTAAGATCATCGCCCAAACCGCCTATGCACTCGAAGGTGACCGGGAAAAAGCCCTGGAAGCAGGGTGTGATGAGTATGTGTCCAAACCCATAAAAAAAGAAAAGCTCCTTGATCTCTTGATTTCTATGACCAGCAGGAATAATGACTTAAGCAACGAAGATACCCTGGAGACTGAAGGATGAGCAGCAAGTTAATCCTGCCAGCGGTTACCAGGCTTAACAGAAATGTCTTTCCCTGAAATAAGTTGATTAAAAAGGAGGTTAAATCGAGGAAAAGAACAGGGAAAAAACTAAAGGAATACCAGGACTATATTAAATACCCGGAGGAAATCCTAGGTGAAAAACTCATGACTTTTTATTACTATTTTCCTAAACTTTTATCCTGTAAAAAATCAGTTAAAACCGTGTAGCGGTTTGATAAAACACAGCATTAAAAATTCTTGCCCGATTAAGGAATTGATGGTTTAATATTTTTTCGTGTTTATTTGTTAGTAATAAGACAATGAGTATTAATATTATAAAAGCCGGTTAGTAAAAATGGATAAGAATGATTTGGGAGATGAAATGATAAGCGCTGGGAGTAACCTTGAACAGCGTGTAAAGCAATTGGAAAATGAACTTCAAACTGTGAAAGATGCTGAAAGGCAATACAGGGAGTTTTACGAAGAAATACCCTTGTCATATCAATCGCTGGACGAAAAAGGTACCATTATGGATGTAAACCCGGCATGGGAGAAAATGCTTGGGTATGAAAAACAGGAAGTTGTTGGTAAGCCGTTTTCCGGGCTACTCCATACCGGGTGGGTGCCGGCTTTTGAAAAAGCCTTTCGGGAATTAAAAGAGAATGGAGATACTCCGGAGATTGACCTTAGAATACAACATAAAAACGGATGCTACATCCACATTTCCATGAATGGTTGTGCTAAATACGATCAGGCGGGGAATTTCATAGCTACCCGCTGTGTGTTTCGCGATATCACCGAACGGAAAAAGCAGGAACTCCGTATAATGGAGCGTGAGGTGAAATACCGCACCTTAATGAATAACATGCCAGGCATGGTATACAGGGGGAACCTTGATTGGACAATTGATATTATTTCCAATGTCGAATCGATGTGTGGATATACCAAAACAGATTTCATTACCCGCAAAGTCAATTGGATGGACATTCTGCACCCCGATGATAAAGAAAGGGTTCTTGATGAAGTTTTGAAAATTTTCGACAATGGTATTCCAATTGTGCAGCAATACCGTATAATTGATGCAGCAGGAAACGAGAGATGGATCAGTGATCATAAGGCACCTGTTTATGATGAAGAGGGAAATCCCAGGGCAATTGATGGAATTGTTCTTGAAATAACTGAAAGAAAAGAAGCCGAGATAAGGCTAAGAAAAAATGAGACATTCCTTAGGACGCTCCTTGATGACATTCCTATTCCGGTGTATTATAGAGATAAAGAAGGGCGTTTCCAAGGGGTTAATAAAGCTTTTGAAGTGGTTTTAGGTGTGACCGAAAAAGAATTGAAGGGGAAAACCTTATTTGATCTTGTTCCACGCAAATTAGCAGAAATAGCTCATGAAAAGGATCAAAAAATGTTACATGGCCGGGGCTGGCAACAGTATGAAGGACAAATAGTAAATAGTAAGGGGGAAAGAAGGCAAGTGATATTTAATAAGGCGATATTTCATGATGAAAACAACCGGCCTGTAGGGATAATTGGAGCAGCCTTAGACATTACCGAACGTAGAAAAAGTGAACAGAAATTAGAAAAACTTAATGAAGAGTTGTCTTCACGAAATGAAGAGTTCCAGGCGCTGAACAAAGCATTGAAGCAGGCCAATAATGAACTGGTGAAAGCCAAAGAAAAAGCCGAAGAGAGCGAAAGGCTCAAGTCAGCCTTTTTGGCCAATATGAGCCATGAAATCCGCACCCCTATGAACGGTATCCTTGGATTTGCTGAACTCCTAAAGGAACCAGGCCTCACAGGAGATGAGCAAGAGGGCTATATTGAAGTAATCAAAAAAAGCGGTGAGCGCATGCTCAATACCATTAACAACCTGGTGAATATCTCCAGGATCGAAGCCGGACAGATGGAGTTTTCTCCTTCCAGCGTTAATGTCAATGAACAACTCGATTACTTGTATACTTTTTTTAAACCCGAAACTGAACAGAAAGGTATACAGCTTAATGTGATCAAAGCGCTTAAGTCGAAGGAGGCGATTATTCAAACCGATCATGAAAAGTTCAGTGGAATTCTTACAAACCTTCTGAAAAATGCGGTGAAATATACCCATGAAGGTGAAATTTCTTTTGGCTATGAGAAAAAGGGAAGTACCCTTGAGTTTTATGTGGCCGATACAGGCATTGGTATTCCTCCCGACAGGCAAGAAATGATCTTTGACCGTTTTGTGCAAGCCGACCTGAGCATATCGAAACCCTACGAAGGAACCGGACTTGGTTTATCAATCATCAAAGCCTATGTTGAAGCGCTGGACGGTAAGATCTGGCTGAAATCGCAGGAAGATAAGGGATCGACCTTTTATTTCACCATTCCCTATCATAAAATAACAAAGGAGACAAAAAAGCCTGATCGGGATTCAGCGGCAAAAGTAAGCCCACCTAACCCTGAAAATTTGACCCTGTTAATTGTTGAAGATGAGAAATCATCGGAACAATATTTAACCGAGTTACTTAAAGCCGGCAACAACCAGTTACTTTACGCAAAAACCGGCCTGGAAGCGCTGGAAATATGCAAAGCCCATCCTGCTATAGACATCATTATGATGGACATTAAAATGCCCGGTATGGATGGCTACGAGGCTACCCGCAAGATCAGGGAATTCAACAAAGAGGTTAAGATCATCGCCCAAACCGCCTATGCACTCGAAGGTGACCGGGAAAAAGCCCTGGAAGCAGGGTGTGATGAGTATGTGTCCAAACCCATTAAAAAAGAAAAGCTCCTCGATCTCTTGATTTCTATGACCAGCAGAAATAATGACTTAAGCAACGAAGATGCCCTGGAGACTGAAGGATGAGCAGAAAGGTAATCCTGCCAACGGTTTCCAGGCTTAACGGAAACCATGAAAGCACTCTGAATAAGCCCTGGCAGCAGTCTCTGTTAACATTCTTATAAAATTATAAGCAATTCATTCAAATCCCGCATAGCGAGCTGGACTATTCTTCTTACGGATCATAGACGGTTAAAGCCTGCCTTAAATTACTCCCCCGGCAAATAATCCCGGTTAATATTGCTCATGGCCTTGTAAAGATTGGTTTTCGCCAGTTTGTGCTTACCGGCCAGCTTCCCGACGATCTCCCGGAATTCCTCCCGCTTGTTTCTTTCTTCATAGGGACAATCGGGTTCTACAGAGCTAATACCTATCATTTCGGCATAATGTTCCACCTCCTTGGCCTTGGTTAAGATCAGGGGGCGTATGATGTCGAATTCCCCTTTCAGCATTTTTAACCTGGGGGGCATGGAGCTGTATTCCCCGTGGTAGGTCATGTTCATCAGCAAGGTTTCCAGGGCATCATCCATGTGGTGGCCAAAGGCAACCTTATTGCAATTCTGTTCCGCCGCTGCTTGAAAAAGCCGCTTACGGCGGTTCCAGGAACACAAAAAGCAAGGCGATTTCTTTTTCAGTGTTTCCCCAGCGGCATTGGCTATCCCCGAGTGGGCTTCAATCAAGCGAAACCTTATATTACGCTCCTCACAAAAGCTGCGCAGGAACTCATGATCAGCATTTTCTGGAAGGTCCTTCATCCAAATATGAACAGCCATCAATTCAAACTTCACCGGCAGGTAATGCCGGCGATTCGCCAGGGTGTCGAGCATCACCAGTGAATCCTTTCCCCCCGAAACCGCAGCCAAAACACGATCGCCATCTTCCACCAGCCGGTATTGCTTTAAGGCCCTGCCTGTCTTTTTCCGGATTCTTTCTATATATTTTTCATTCATTCTGTATACTGATCAATCACCATATTGATGGCTCGCCTGCAAGCCGCGCAAAACTTATGGTAACGTGTAAACATCAGGCAATTGGCCTCGGAACGGTACATACCTTCGGCCATGTAGCGTGCTCCTTCAAAAGCGCCAACGTGCCCTGAATATTCCATATTGCTAAGCAACTCATTATCCCATTTCCGCTTTTCATTGAAAAGTTTCACCAGCTTTTCTTCCGGAGCTTTGGCTTTGCGCAGTTCACGTCGTTTCTTTTGGGTTTTAATGCTATGTTTATCGTATTTTTCCTTTTCCCAGGGTGTGGGTATGGGTGTATTGGGTGTTACCAACTCCTTCCATTTGATGGTTTCCGGATCGGGATGGGCAGTAACGTTAAGTTCCCAAGGCTCTATCACATCCTTATTAATGTCGTAGGAAACCGCTGAGGTGTAGTATTCATCGGCAAGGGCAGCAAAATGATGCCCGAATTCATGGACAAACAGGTATTCATTAAACGCATTATCGGCAGCAGCAGTGATGTAAAGGTTGTAAATGCCACCGCCCCCGTATATGCTATCGTTCATTAGGATAACGGTATACTCATAGGGAACGGCCGAAGCTGCATTCCTGATCTTTTTATTATTGAAGCCTAAGGCATAGCGCTCCGAATCAAATGCTCCGTACCCAACCGAAAGGGCCGAACGTTTGTAAATATCCTGGTGAGGATGATTCAGGCCACTATTGGGACTGGGGACTTCCACAGCCCTTATGTTAAAGTCTTCCTTGCGTGAAGCAAACGGCTCCGCCTCCAACAGGGTGTTGGCAAAACGCCTGGCATCCTTACGAAACTTTTCCATATCATCAAAGGTATACCCCTCGCTCAATACTACGATATCGACCTTTTTCTCCGGGTCACCATTCTCAACAATGGTGCTTACATCGTACATGGGGCTTAAATCGGCGGGATTGACCCGGTAATGCTGCGGATTAATGTGATATTCCCAGATAGGCTCAAAGGAGTTATCGGAATTATCACGTTTGTATATCACCAGGTCGACCTCTTGATTGGGCCAGGGAAAACGGATGGATTCGTGATATACACCCCAGTTTTCCTTTGCATCAGGCGTGGTTTCCCACTCGCCGTAAATACTGGCATAGCCGCGCGAGTACAATATCTTTCCGCTTTTCGGTTCCTGAATCTCGAAAAAGTATTTTCCCAGGCGGAGTTCATCCACCAGTGCGTTCCGGCTTCCGGCCCAAAGGCCATCGGAAACAATGCCATCGAAAGCAAAATGCTCTTCCGTGGCATTACCGGTATGGTAATAATCGAAGCGCATGGTTTTATCCTTGAAATGTTCCTGGAAATCCACAGCCTTTAAAGAAAAGGCCATCATCATTACTGCTGAAATCAATAGAATATGTTTTCTCATTTCATTGGGTTTTTTTGATTTGAGAACAAGATGTAAAAATTTCGTGAAACGGCCTGAATTTTTTAACGAAAAGTTCATCTTCAGGTAAAACTATTTGCTGTAATTTCGAACGCCAATAACCATAAAACTTTAACCATGAAGATCAAAACCTTAACGAAGCACTGCGTTTTCCTTTTGTCATTCCTGTTAATAGCCTCATCATGCAGCCATAAGCAAAAACAGGAAATAGCCAATAAAGCTAACTCAGATGAACAATCCTTTAGCTTTGCCTTTATGACCGATATTCATTTACAACCCGAGCGCAAAGCTGTGGAAGGTTTTAAGCAAGCCATTTCCGATGTGAACAAACGCAAGCCCGATTTCGTCATCACCGGCGGTGACCTTATCATGGATGCGCTGGGACAGACTTACGAACGTTCCGATAGCCTTTACAAACTCTATAACGGAACAGCAGATCTTTTCAAAATGCCGGTTTATAATACCCTGGGCAATCACGAAATTTTTGGGATCTATGAAGAAAGCGGCGTTGATCGCAATCATCCCGAATTTGATGAGAAGATGTACGAAAATCGTGTCGGAAAGCGCTATTATTCCTTTAATCATACAGGCTGGCATTTCATCATCCTCGATTCGGTTGACGAGTCCGATAAAGGCGGAGGCTACTATGGCCACGTAGACAAGGAACAACTAGAATGGCTGAAAAAGGACCTTGCTTCCGTTGACCCCGAAACACCTATTGTAATAAGTGTTCATATCCCGTTTATTACGGTTTTTCATCTAATAAGGGAAGGTTCACAGGCCAAGGCCGGTGACGGGCTGGTGATCACAAACGCCAAGGAAGTTCTGGACCTTTTTGAGGAGCACAACCTGAAACTTGCCCTGCAGGGCCATCTACATGTCTTGGAAGACCTTTATTACCAAGGTGTTCATTACATCACAGGGGGAGCTGTTTCAGGCCGCTGGTGGTCGGGTACGCGCGATGGCATGGAAGAAGGCTACCTGATGGTCCATGTAACCGGCGATGATCTCGAGTGGGAATATGTGGATTATGGCTGGGAAGCGGTTGGTGAGTAAGTAGGGTATGCAATGTTTGCTTGTTGAGACATTTTCTCTAGAGGTTGAAAATAATTGTTTATTTTGATTTACTGGTGTCCGGTAAACATCAAGGAGATTCTGTGCAATAGATGATATTCAGGATAAAATAATTAACACATTATTACATTGGTGCAATTGCTTTGCTATATTGGTTTGATCTTATTTCTATTCGTTCCAATTGTCTAATCTTAATCCAGGTATTAACTTATAATGTTTTATGTTATTGGTTATAAGGGGCAGTTTTTGATTAATCGCAATGCCAGCAATGAATAGATCAGCCCTACCAATACTTATGCCTTTTTTAGTAAATACGAAATGGTATCTGTGTCAAGAATCACTTTGGCCATTAGAATAATCCTTTAATTTTAGATTCCATATCCTTATTTACCTTTTCCCGGTCTTGGTATATCTCTTCAACCAACCCATCCCAATCAAAATTTTCATCATCTTTTTTTGAGGATTGGTGTTTAACAGCAACATTGACCCTGAAAGTATGTATGATTTCATAGATATTTCCAAGATACTGTTCTGGAATATCATCCAGTTCGATTAAAATATGCTTAATTAGTTCTTTCTTGCTCATTTTCGTGATTATTTAAAATTAAAAATACAAAATATAATTCATTAAACTGAAAAACATTTTTCTTTTTATTCTATCGAATTATCACACATAAATATTATGTACTTATCTTATTATTAACAAGGTGGAGAGTAGATAAAACACTATCTCAATCATAAAAATTCCATTCCTTTGCCCATCTTTCCATTAACTGCTTCACTTCGTCAAAATCACCCTATGCTCTGGGTTCTTTGGTCTTCACCTTCTCTTCTCAAAAAACCTCCGCATCAATTCCCCGCATTCCTCCTCCATTACACCGCTTTTGACCTTAGTTTTGGGGTGGAGGATGTTTGGTGAGCTCAGGGTATAGCCGCGCTTTTCATCTTTGGCTCCGTAAACGATTCTTCCTATTTGTGTCCAGAAGGCTGCTCCGGCACACATCACACAGGGTTCCAGGGTAACATAAAGGGTACAATCGTTCAGGTATTTACCGCCAAGCTGATTGGCAGCAGCCGTAAAGGCCTGCATTTCGGCATGGGCTGTAACGTCGTTCAGCAGTTCGGTAAGGTTATGGGCCCGGGCAATAACCTGACGGTCAGCTACGATGACGGCTCCTACCGGGATTTCATCTTTCTCATAAGCTGCTTTAGCCTCTTTCAGGGCTTCCTTCATAAAAGATTCATCCGAAAAAACGGTTAACCCCATAATACGTTTTCTTTTTGGTGTTCAAAACTAAAGCTTTTTCCAAAAGCAAAAAAGGGACATCAAGCCTTTACCGCTTGGCATCCCTTTCATCTCTATTAATGATCCAATAAGTTAGTTCTATTTGAATGTTCGCATTAGCTGATAAAGCCTAAACAAGAAACCTCCTGTTACCCTTCAATCTGCCTGTTGGGCATTTTAAGTTTGGTGTCTTTTTCCAATCCCGATTTTACCTGAATGTTGATGCCATCGGAGAGCCCGGTTTTAATGCGCTGTTTTTCAAATTTCTGGGGATCGGTTTCCACCTCAACATAGGCCGTGTCATTCTCGAAAGTGATCATGCTTTCCTTTATGGCCAGCACACTGTCGGCGCTGTTTAAAACAATATCCGCATTGGCGCTGTAGCCCGCGCGGATAAAATCACTTTCCTTGAGTTTTACAGCAGCCCTGATCTCAAATTGTATGGCGCCGTTTTCTTCCAAGCCTTTGGGGGAAATGTGTTCCAACTCCGCATCAAAGGTTTTACCCTCAATGGCTCCAATGGTGAGGGTAAGGGGCATGCCTTCCTGTACTTTTCCCACTTCCGACTCATCGAGCTTTCCTTCGAAAACCATTTCGTTCATATCGGCCACCGATGCAATGGTGGTACCGTCGTTAAAGGTGTTGCTCTCGATCACCGAATTACCGATCTCTACCGGTACGTCGAGTACCATGCCGGTGATGGTGGAACGAACCAGCGTATTGGTGTTATCACCGGAGTTCTTGGCCGTACCCTCCTTGATCAGTTGCAGGTTATTCTCGGCAGCTTCGAGTTCTTCCTTGGCCTGGTTGTATGACAATTCATACTCAAGATAGGTCGACTCCGGTATCACGCCTTCTTCATATAATTCCTTTTGCCGCTTGTAGTTGATCTTTTCATTTTCCAACCTGATTTCCGCTTTGTTCAAACGCGATTGGGCTTCATTTAAGCTCACCATGTTGGGAATGATCTTCACCTTAGCGATCAAATCGTCTTCCTCTACATAGTCGCCGGCTTCCACATAAAGCTCCTGGATGATCCCCGAAACCTGGGGTTTTATTTCAATTTCCTTGCGGGGAACCACCGAACCCGTAGCTACGGTCTTTTTTACTATATCGGTATAAAACGGTGTTGAGGTTTCATACACGACCGGTTTGCTTTGTGATTTCTGATACAGATAAACCAGGGTTCCGCCGAATGCGGCGACAATCACAATAACGATAAGGACTTTCCAAAAGGTCTTCATAATATTTATTTGTTTTTCTGTTTTTATTCGTATCTAAGCGCATCAATAGGTTTAACTTTCACAGCACGGCGTGCCGGTAAAATCCCAGCCAAAATTCCACTAATGATAAGTACCCCTAAAGCACTAATGGCTACTGTGAAATCGACCTCGGGATTACGGAACATATTATCGCTACCGCTGCTCTGTTGCATACCAGTTGCCAGCATTTCGATGATGAACACACCTGCTACCAGGCCAAAATACCCGGCCAGTGTAGTGAGAAAAACCGATTCGCTAATAATCTGGGTAATAACGGTTTTTGGTGGAGCGCCTATAGCTCGTTGTATCCCAATTTCCTTGGTTCGTTCTTTTACGATGATCAGCATAATATTGCTAATGCCGATCACTCCGGCTAGTAGTGTTCCAATGCCTACAATCCAAATCAACCCCTTTATGCCGTTAAAAAGGCCCTTCATTTTGTCGAATTCAGTTCCAATATTGAAATGGCCCACGGCCTGATCGTCTTCAGGAGCAACATCATGGCGTTTTTTCAGGATTTGCATGGCTTTTCGTTCAATCAGCTCGGCTTTGTATTGGTCTTTGGCCGTCATGGCAAACCATCCCACATTGTTGCCGTAATTATATGCCCGTTGCATGGTGCTAAAAGGAATGTGGATGGAGCGTACCTTATCGCCTCCAAAGTTGATATTGGAGTTGATTGGTTCGAAAACCCCGACGACTTTAAAATATAGTCCCTGTATGCGGATGTATTGTCCGATAGGGTCTTCACCGTTCTTAAACAACACATCCCTAACCTGTGTACCGATAGCCGCTACTTTGCGGCTTTCATCAATATCGATCTCATTAAGGAACCGCCCGGCTAGTATTCGAACCGGATCGATCTTGTTCCATTGGGGATAATCGCCGTACACATTAAAGGCCCCTGATTTATCACCACGAACAACATTGTCGCCGCTTCTATAGCCACCACCCTGAAGCCTCGGGGCTAAATATTTAAGTTCGGGGATATTTTCCCTGAGCACCGGAATATCTTCATTGGTATAGGTCCATCTGCGGTTTCGGGGTAATCCTTTGTAGGGCATGGTAGTTCGCTGGGTCCACATAAAAACGCTGTTGGTGGCAAAATTGCCCATACCTTCCATGGCTCCGTTCTGCAAACCTTTGCCGGAGCCAACCATGATAATGAGCATGAATATTCCCCAAAACACACCAAAGGCCGTTAGTAGCGTACGAAATTTATTCTTTTTTAAAACGCTCCATATTTCCTGCCATCGATCCCGGTCAAACATATGTTGTTATTGGTTTTGATTCATATTCAATTTATACACGCTCCTATTCATCCATCAAAGCTTCCACAGGTTTTATCGAAGCGGCTTTGCGGGCTGGAATAAATCCTGCAAAGGCTCCGGCAATAATGAGAATGACGGTGGCTGCAACTGCCAGGGTGAAATCGGCCTCGGGATTTCTGAAAAACTCACTTTGAACCTGTGCCGATACCGTTTCGAGTAAAAACACCCCTAACAGCAATCCTACATACCCGGCAATTCCGGTAATAAGTATCGATTCCTGCATGATCAGGCTGATTATGGACCAGGGTTTAGCGCCCATGGCCTTACGGATACCGATTTCCTTGGTCCGTTCCTTCACCACTATCATCATAATGTTGCTTACACCAACAATACCCGCAATGATGGTCATAATGCCAATGATCCAAATAAAAATACGGATGCCACCCATCAGGTTTTGAAAGCGCTCGAACTCTTCGGTGGCATTCCACATAAAAATGGCGCGGTCATCCTCGGGATCAAACTTATGCTTTCGGGCCAGGTAAGTTCTTATCTCCTGTTCCATTAACTTTGTTTCTTCCACCGAAGCATCACCGGCAGTAAGCACCAGGGTATTAATACGGTTGGTACCGCCAAAGACTTTCTGGGCCGTCGATATGGGGAGGTACACCGCACGGGAATTGTTGTTCCGCCCATCGAGATCGCTAAAAACACCTATTATCTTAAAGGGGATGTCGGCTACCTTGATGTAAGTCCCCACCGGCTCAGTGCCATCCTTGAACAAGGCTTTCTCAACTTCCGTGCTGATCACCACATATTTATTAAATTCTTTAATATCAGTTTCATTGACAAACCTTCCTTTTTTCATATCGATGAGTTCGATCTCATCATAATCAGGATGCACGGTGTGAATGTCGAAGGTGCCGTATTGATTTTTGTAGGAAAGTGTTTGATTACTCCAGATGCTATAGCGGCCCGAGAGGTATTCCACATCGGGGTAGATCTTTTTCAATAGCTCATAATCTTCATTATTGAGGCGGATCGGGCGCCCGGGTTGCATGCCTTTATAGGCCATGCTGGTTTGCCCCGACCAAATCCATAAGGCATTATTGGCAGAAGAGGCAAACTGGGCTTCAATACCGTTTTGCAAGCCACGCCCCGATCCCAGCAATATAATGAGCATAAAAATTCCCCAGGCCACGCTGAATCCGGTAAGAAAGGTACGTAGCTTATTCTTTTCAATGGTTGTTATTATTTCCTGCCATTTATCAAGATCGAACATCTTTACAATTGCTTTTTCATTATTCCTGTTATCTGTATAGGTATATCACGCCCTTAATTTCCTTCACATGGAATAGCTTTAAGGCCTGTTAAACACACCGGTTGTTTCTTTCTTGATCCCATTCTGATGATCATCGCCAATGTTGCCATCCCGCAAGCGAATTATGCGGTTGGTTCGTTCGGCAATATCCCGCTCGTGGGTTACAATAATGATGGTGATCCCTTCCCGGTTGATCGCTTGTAAGAGGTCCATCATTTCGTAAGAGGTTTGGCTGTCAAGTGCACCGGTAGGCTCATCGGCAAGGATCACCTTGGGTTGGTGTATCATGGCCCGGGCAATGGCCAGGCGTTGCTTTTGACCACCCGAAAGTTCATTGGGCATATGATCCGACCAATCGAGTAAACCCATCTTATCCAAATATTCTGCAGCCATCCGGTTGCGCTTTTTCCGGCTTACCCCTTGATAATATAATGGAAGGGCCACATTTTCGAGTGCCGTTTTAAATGAGATCAAATTAAACGACTGAAAAACAAAGCCGATGAATTTATTGCGAAGTGCTGCCGCCTTGGTTTCGTTAATGTTATGAATAAGTTGTCCATTCAGCCGGTAATCACCTTCATCATGAATATCAAGTATCCCGATAATATTTAATAAAGTGGATTTTCCCGATCCCGAGGAACCCATAATGGAAACCAGTTCTCCTTTTTTTACATGAAGGTCAATGCCTTTAAGGACATGCAAGCGATTCGTGCCTGTAATGTAACTCTTATGAATATTCGATAAATCAATCATATTCCTCGTGTTTTCTATCGTGTTTACCTAGGGATGCCCTAATCCCAAATCGGTTTGATGGTTATTTCAGAAATTATGCCACACATTATAAACAATTTATTGTCAATGCTTAACAAGAAATTACAATTCCAGTTTCTGATGTTAGTGTGCGATTTTAAACAGTTGATGTGCACCAGCGTTCAGTTATCATATAGTTCGATATTAACGCTTTTCCGGATATGATTGGTATGATGTTTTGGTTAATATTAATTTAACTTAAAAAGTCCAGAATTTCAATTTCTTTTATTTTACTAAGAATCTCTATCAACCGCATATATCAGAACATTAGTATCAATAAGTACCTTATTCATAAGCTTGTTTTCTAATGTTCACATGATCGAACATTCCTTTGAAATGGTGCGTCTTAATGCCCCTTTTCTTATTTTTAGGTTTTCTTAAATTTCGAATATATTCATTTACAAGTTGAAGTTCTTCTTCGTTCAAGTACTCCAACTCATGTTTTACTTTTTCTTTGATGCTCATAATTTTAGATTTTATTTATAAACGATTTTATGAAATTAATAGTTTTAATTCATTTCCCAAAAAATACCTTAATTTCGTTATGAAATTTACATTGTTCAACCAATAAATAAAAAAAGCGAAATGATGAAACGAATTATTTCATTAGCCATTGTCCTGGCCGTTACAGTAATGATAAACGGCTGTGGTGGACAACAAAAGGAAAGCAAAACTTACAAGGCTAAAGGCGACATACAGGAACGCCTCGACAAATACACCACCTTTAAGCTAACGGCAGACCTTTCGGAGTATTCAGAAGATGAAAAGAAAATGCTGTCACTCCTATTCGATGCAGCCAAGCTAATGGACGATATTTACTGGCATGAAGCCTATGGCGACAAAGAGGAGCTGTTAAATAGCATTGCCACCGAACCTACCCGGAAATTCGCCACTATCAACTACGGGCCCTGGGATCGCCTGGCAAACAACGAGCCTTTTATTAAAGATTTTAAAGAAAAGCCCGCCGGTGCCAACTTCTACCCCACCGACATGACCAAGCAGGAATTCGAAAACTGGGACAACGAAAACAAAACCAGTCTCTACACACTTATCCGCCGCGATGATGAAGGCAATCTGAAGACCGTTTGGTACCACGAAGCTTTTGCCGAAAAGGTGAATAAAGCTGCCGATTTGCTTGAAGAAGCAGCCAAATATGCCGATACCGAAGGCTTGGCCAATTACTTAAAACTACGTGCCAAGGCTTTCCGCACCGACAAATACCAGGAAAGCGATTTTGCCTGGATGGAAATGAAAGATTCCAAGTTCGATGTAGTTATTGGGCCCATTGAGAATTACGAAGATGGCCTGTTTGGCTATAAAGCAGCTCATGAGGCTTTTATTCTGCTAAAAGATATCGAATGGAGCAAGAAGCTCTCGAAGTACGCCGGTTTCCTGCCCGAACTTCAAAAAGGACTTCCTATTGAAACGGAATATAAAAAGGAAATGCCCGGCTCCGATGCTGATTTGAATGCTTACCAAGTGATCTATTACGCCGGCGACTGCAATGCCGGCAGCAAAACCATTGCCATCAACCTGCCAAACGACGAGGAAGTGCAATTGAAGAAAGGTTCCCGCAAGCTGCAACTGAAAAACGCCATGAAGGCCAAATTCGACAAGATTTTGGTGCCTATCTCCAACATGCTCATTGATGAAGAACAGCGTCAGTATGTGAAGTTCGATGCTTTCTTCTCCAACACCATGTTCCACGAAGTGGCTCATGGTATGGGCATTAAAAATACCATTAATGACAAAGGCACTGTTCGCGAAGCCCTTAAAGAGCAGTATTCAGCCATTGAAGAAGGTAAAGCCGATATTCTTGGCCTTTACCTTGTTACAAAGCTCTATCAAATGGGTGAATACAAGCCCGATGACCTGATGGATAATTACGTGACCTTTATGGCCTCCATCTTCCGTTCTATTCGCTTTGGGCTTTCGAGCTCACATGGTAAAGCCAATATGATCCGTTTCAACTACTTTGAAGAAACCGGTGCCTTTACCCGCCAGGACGACGGCACCTATAAGGTGAACTTTGAAAAGATGCAAAAAGCTATGGTCGACATGATCCAGATGATCCTTCACATTCAGGGCGATGGTGATTATGATCGTGCAAAAGCATTGGTAAAAGAAAAGGGTGTCATTATGGAACAACTGCAAAATGACCTCAACCGCCTTTCGGACGCCAATATCCCCGTTGATATTGTTTTTGAGCAAGGGAAGGACGTTGTTGGCCTGAAATAAGGCATTGATCGAAAAATGACTTTTTAATCAAAGTTGTATAAACCCGGCATTTATTTAAATGCCGGGTTTTTATTTATAAAGATTCTGAATTTTGGAAATAGACGAACTTTTCCAAAAACATATTGTTCGACATCGTACAATGCTTGTATCAGAGCGAACACACGCGAACCGGAGATAATGCAACACTACTTTATAAGACATTTAGACAGAACAGATTATCAATTCTGGCATTATATTCGTAAAATTGCCCCGATCATTCAATGATTGCAAACCATAAATATAAAACGACTATGCGCAGAAAATCGAAAATGATTTACCGGAAAGGAAAACTATTTGTTTTAGCCGGATTGCTGCTCATTGTGAGCAGCATTACAGCCAAAGCTGAATTACGAACTGATGAAGGGATGTGGCTGCCCATGCTTGTAGAACGACTCAATTATGCAGAAATCCAGGAAAAGGGGCTTAACCTGACCCCTGAGGAATTATACAATATTAATAATTCCAGCATTAAAGATGCCGTAGCGGGACTTGGTGCCGGAAGCGCTCCTAACGGATTTTTCTGTACAGCCGAGGTGGTATCACCCAATGGATTACTCTTTACCAATCACCATTGTGGCTATGACGCCATCCAATCGCACAGCAGTGTTGAACACGATTACCTTACCGAGGGCTTTTGGGCCAGGGAATATGATGAGGAACTGCCCAATGAGGATATGACCGCAACTTTTTTAGTCCGCATGGATGATGTTACCGAAGATGTTGTGAGCCAGCTCTCCGATACGCTTACAGCCGGGGAACGCATGGGCAAGATCCGTAAAATCACTTCGGAACTGGAAAAAGAAGCTACCGAAGATGGTAAATATGATGTTGTTGTAAAGAGCTTTTATGAAGGAAATGAATTTTACCGTTTTGTTTATCTAACCTATAAGGATGTTCGCTTGGTAGGCGCTCCTCCGGAATCAATCGGTAATTACGGTGGTGATACTGATAACTGGATGTGGCCGCGCCATACCGGCGATTTTTCCATCTTTCGCATTTATACCGCCCCTGATGGTTCTCCTGCCGAATACTCGGAAGAGAACGTTCCGCTCAAAGCCAAAAACCACCTTAAAATTTCACTGGACCCCAAGAAAAAGGATGATTTTGCCATGATATGGGGTTATCCGGGTGGAACTGACCGTTATTTAACCTCTTACGGTGTGGATTTCCAGCTTGAGGAAACAAATCCTGTACTTATCAAGCTGCTGGGCGCCCAGCTCGATGTAATGGAAGCAGCCATGGATAAGAGCGAAAAAGTTCGCATCATGTATGCTTCCAAAGAAGCTCGCCTGTCCAACGGGTATAAATATTTTAAAGGCCAAACCAAAGGCTTGAAAGATCTGAATGTTAAAGCTGAAAAAGAAGCCATCGAAGAAGACTTCAGGCAATGGATCAATAATGATCCGCAACGGAAGGAAAAATACGGCAATGTTTTGAGCAATATCGAAACCGCCTATAAATCGATGAAGGATGACATTAAACCACTTTATTATGCCAGCATTGCAGGCATGGGTGGCGCCGAGATCATCAGTTTTGCCTCCAATTTTAAACAGCTCAAAAGTTTGCTGGAACAAGACGAGCCTAACGAGGAAGCGATTAACAAAACCATTGAAAGCATAAGGGAAAAAGCTCAAGAGCATTTTAAGAACTATCATGCCCCTACCGATCAAAAACTGCTATCGCACATGATGGAGCTCTATTACACTAATGTGCGTATGGATAAACAACCCGAATATTTCAGGGAAGTGTTGATTAAAGAATACAAAGGTGATTTTGAGGAATATGCCGAAGAAGTATTTGATGAATCTATTTTTGTTAGTCAGGAAAGTGTGAACAAATTCCTGGATAAGCCAAAAGCCAAAAAGGTCGAAAGAG
>JAIPAP010000061.1 GCA_021740045.1 Bacteroidales bacterium | reverse complement strand
CCCCCAGCCCCCCTTCGCAGAACCATAACAACTTGTCATTCCGAGCTTTATGCCGATGATAATCGGCATGAAGCGAGGAATCTCCTTGCTAAATGCATTTTTCCCGGACAACAGTGATTATCTTTATGAAAAATTTGTAGATGACATTTGAAAAAACATATGAAATAAAAGGGCATGATCGATTGATAATCCATCTACCTGAACGATTCAAATCAAAGGATAAGGTTAAGGTAAGAATTGAAGCTATTGAAGATGATAGAGAAGAAAAGATCAGCAAACTAAAGAAAGCAGCTAAGGATTCATTATTTCTTGCTGATATAAGTGAAATTACCATAGATTTTAAAGATTCGGATGAAGAACAGTCATGAAGTATTCTAAATGGAGTAATTAAATCAGAAAAACTTCAGGACGAAATTGTCGAGGCTCTGTGCTTTCAACTTGGAATCAGAAGATAATATTCAGCCTCAATATTTACTATGATAGTATATTAATCTATTGACTAATGCAACTTATTCCGTTTCACCAAATAGGGGAGTAGAATTTGCTCAAAGCCATTATTAATATCGGCCTCAACAAAATCGATGTGATATTGGGCGCAGCGCATTTTTAGTTCCTGCCCGAATTCGCTTACGGCCTTTATATAGTCCTTTTTCACATCCGACGGATTCACTTTCATTTCTTCGCCGGTTTCCATGTCGACGAACTTGTAGGGGCGGTTCTTAAAGTTGAAATCGATTTCATGTTGCTTGTCCACCACGTGAAAGAGAATAACCTCATGTTTGTTATGCTTGAGATGCTGTAGGGCTTGAAAGAGGTCTTCCGTTTTTTTGTTGCTTTCAAACATGTCGCTGAAAAGGATGACCAATGACCTTTTATGAATGTTATCGGCAATTTGGTGCAGAATATCTGTAGCAAAGGTTGGTTTTTGAACATCGGTGCCGATGGGCTCGAGCATTTGCTCAAGAATGGAATAGAGGTATTTATGATGAACCGTAGTGGATTTGGGCTTTACATGCTGCTCCAGTTCATTGGAAAACACGCTTAATCCTACCGCATCGCGCTGCTTCCTTAACATGTACATCAAGGCAGCAGTAGCATAGATGGAAAAGGTGATCTTGTTGGGATGATCGATATGAGGTTTATCGATCACCGGGTAATACATCGATGATGAGTTATCGATCACCATCTGGCAACGCAGGTTGGTTTCTTCTTCGTAACGCTTTACATACAATCGATCAGTGCGGGCAAAGAGTTTCCAATCGATGTGTTTGATGGCTTCACCGGTGTTGTATTGGCGGTGCTCGGCAAATTCAACCGAAAAGCCGTGAAACGGGCTTTTATGTAAACCGGTAATAAACCCTTCAACTACCTGCCGGGCCAGGAATTCAAGTGAGCCAAATTGCTGTAAACGGTTATGGTCTATAGATATGGGCATAAGTTAATCCTTATTCATAAATTTCTTTAGTTCTTTTTGAAGCATTTCTTTTCTGTTCATTGCTAATGGTTTATTTCCTATTATAAACGCTTCTCCATGAGCTAAATTATTAACAAAGGTTTTCCCTCAAATACAACAGGCAGAAAACGAAACTTTATCGCTCCTGCCTGTTGGTGACCTGAAGAATAAAAAAATGTCTTTTATTAGTCGAGATGTTTTTCGAGTTTGCCTACCAAAACGGATTTGGGAACGGCCCCAACCTGTTTATCGACAATTTCGCCGTTTTTGAAGAACAAGATGGTGGGGATATTGCGCACACCATACTGAGCGGTTACATTCGGGTTGCTGTCAACATCCAGCTTGCCGGCAACCACTTTTCCTTCGTATTCGTCACCGATTTCGTTTACGATTGGGCCTACCATACGGCAGGGTCCGCACCATTCTGCCCAAAGGTCTACTATTACGAGTTTGTCGGATTTCAGGACCAGCTCCTCAAAGTTGGAATCGGTTAGTTCTACTGTCATGATTGAATTTTATTTAGTTGTTAAACTTGTTTTGATTTGCCAAATATAAAAACTTTTCTAATTGCTAGAGCTTTTCACGTTTTTAAAACCCACCTTATTATTTCAGGCTTACTTCTGATTATGTTTTATGCACATTTACAAGGCATAATCCGGTGGGGTTAAATTGAAACACTTATTATTCCGAAATGTTTAGTTACAGGCTTTTAGGTAGCTGTTTTAAGCCTGTAATGAACCTTGTTCATTTTTTCAATCGCATTAACAAATTCAAAACAATTCACCTTAAGGGTTGAGGGCATAGCCAGCGGTTTGCCATTACCTGGATCGCTTATGCTGAAGTTTAAAGGGCAATTACCGCTATGGGTTTCAGTTAAGGTGTGTAGCTCATTGATCAACTCCTCATCAACATCATTTAGTTGGAGATTAAGGGTGATCTCCCTGGTCATCTGGTCCATCACATCCGATAACAATAAAATGGAGGAAACTCTCACATCCAGTTCCCCCTCGTTTCTCTTGCTTGAAACCACCCTTGCCTTAACGTATACCGGGGTTTCTTCCACCAGCATGTGTTTCATTTTAAGATAGCTCTCCTTGAAAAGGATGAGCTTGATCGAACCGGAAAAATCCTCAACAGTAAAAAATCCCATGGGTTGGCCGTATTTGGTTTTTGTGTGAACAACCTCCGAGATAATACCCCCGAAATGTATTTCACGGTTTAAAAATTTCGACCGGTTGGAATTCAGCTTATTAATGTCCGCATTGGTGAAATTCTTCAATACGATCCGGTATTCATCCAGGGGGTGTCCTGAGATATAGAATCCGGTTACTTCCTTTTCGGCCTTAAGTAGCTGAAGGGTGCTCCATTGCTCACATTGGGGCAGGGTTACATTGGGAAAGGCCACTTCTTCGGAGTCGCCAAAGAGCGATTGCTGAGCCGATGCCTTTTGGTTTTGATAGGAGGCAGCATATTTAAGCAGCTTTTCAAGGAAAATGCTGTCGCCCTCATGTTCCTGGTAAAAATATTGAGCGCGATGCGAATTGCTTAAATTATCGAAAGCTCCTGCCATAGCTAATGACTCCAGGGCTTTACGGTTAACCGAGCGAAGGTCAATGCGTTTTACCAGGTCAAACACGCTAAGAAAGGGCCCGTTTTTGCTGCGTTCTTCAACTATGGCTTCAACAACGCCTTCACCCACGCCTTTAACAGCCACCATACCAAAGCGGATCTCGCCGTTCTGGTTTACAGTGAACCTTGCATGACTTTCGTTGATGTCGGGCCCCAGCACTTTTATGCCCATGCGGTTACACTCTTCGGTAAAGAAGGTTACCTTCTCAATGCTGTTCATATTCCTGCTGAGCACGGCCGCCATAAATTCAGCCGGGTAGTTGGCCTTTAGATAGGCGGTTTGATAGGAGACGTAGGAGTAACAAGTGGCGTGTGACTTGTTAAAGGCATAGCTGGCAAAAGATTCCCAGTCGTTCCAAATCTTTTCAATCTTCTCCGGGGGATGACCATTCTTTTTGCAACCCTCAGAAAACTCTACTTTTAGCTTAGCCATGAGATTTTTGTCCTTTTTACTCATGGCTTTTCGGAGGGTATCTGACTGCCCCCTGGTGAAATTGGCTAATTTCCGCGAAAGCCTCATCACCTGCTCCTGGTAAACGGTAATGCCATATGTTTCTTCCAGGTATTCCTCCATCTCCGGAAGGTCGTATTCAATTTTTTCCTTGCCGTATTTACGTTTGATAAAGCTGGGGATATAATCCATCGGCCCCGGCCGGTACAGGGCATTCATGGCAATCAGGTCTTCGAAACGCGAGGGCTTCAGCTCTTTCAGGTGTTTTTTCATCCCATCCGATTCGAACTGGAACAGGCCGGAGGTTTCTCCCTTGCTGTATAGCTTATAGGTGTTGGCATCGTCGAGGGTGACGTGTTCAATATCCACATCAATGCCTTTTGAAAGCTTAACGTTTTCAACCGCTTCTTTGATGATCGATAGCGTTTTAAGCCCCAGGAAATCCATTTTTAACAACCCAATGCTTTCCACGAATTTCCCATCGTACTGGGTTACGTATTGCAGCTCGGAATCCTTGGCCGTACTAATGGGCACATAATTTTCCAGGTCGTCCCTTCCGATAATGATTCCGCAGGCATGGGTCCCGATATTCCGCACCGTTCCTTCGAGGGTTTGGGCATATTTAAGGACCGAGGAAACCTCGGGTTGTCCATTATCCAATTCATTTTGCAGGTCGGGGTTTTCTTCATAGGCTTTTTTAAGGGACATACCCGGCTTTTCGGGGACCATTTTTGCCAGGCGGTCGGCTTCGGGTAAGGGCAGCCGCTGAACGCGTGCCACATCCCTTATGGCCAGCTTGGCAGCCATGGTGCCGAAAGTGATGATGTGGGCGACGCGTTTATTGCCGTATTTTTTCACCACCCAGTCCAGTATTTTTTCGCGGCCGTCATCATCGAAGTCGATGTCGATATCGGGCATGGAGATACGCTCGGGGTTTAGAAAACGCTCAAACAGTAAATCATAGGGAAGTGGATCGATTTCGGTGATGCGCAAAGAATAAGCTACCACCGACCCGGCTGCCGAACCTCTTCCGGGTCCAACAGATACGTCCAGTTCCCGCGCTGCCTTAAGGAAATCCCACACGATCAGGAAATAGCTTGGAAAGCCCATGCTTTTTATGGTCTCCAACTCAAAATCGATGCGTTCTTTCAGGCTTTCATTGATTTCACCGTAACGCTTTTTGGCCCCTTCATAAGTGATATGCTGCAAATATTCGTTGTGATCGGTGAAGCCTTCGGGCAGGGTGAACTCGGGCATGATGGGTTTGCGATAGAGGGAGTACTCTTCCACTTTTGAGGCTACTTCTTTGGTGTTTTCAAGTGCTTCCGGGGTGTCGGCAAAGAGTTTGCGCATTTCATCCTGGGTTTTCAGGAATTCCTGCTTGGTGTAGCGCAACCGGTCAGGATCGTCAACATCCTTATTGGTGCTTATGCAGATAAGACGGTCATGGGCAGGGGCATCTTCTTCGTTTACAAAGTGCACATCATTGCTGGCAACCAGCTTCACATCCATTTCCCGGCTAAGTTTCCGGAGTACGCCGTTTACAAATTTCTGGTCGTCGTATACTTCGCGGGTTTTTTCATCATCCGTGGGATGAAGCTGGAGCTCCAGGTAAAAATCCTCTCCGAACAGATCCTTATATTCCTTTATGACTTCCCTGGCCTTTTCTTCACCGCGGTTCATGATGGTTTGAGCCACCTCGCCGCCTAAACAGGCCGACATAGCTATTAACCCTTCGCTGTATTGACGGATCAATTCCTTATCTACCCGGGGATGATAGTAGAATCCCTCGAGCCACCCGTAGGAGATAAGCTTAACCAGGTTTTCGTATCCGGTTTGATTTTTGGCTAATAATACCAAATGATCGCCCGAGCCGTCGATTTTGTCTTCTTTTTGATGCATGGAACGGCGCGCCACATAAACCTCACATCCAATGATGGGCTTAAGCGGAGTGCATTCCTTTAGGAAAAGTGTTTCCTCCAGGTTCTCTTCAGCCTCCTTTATCGCTTCTTTAAGCTCGTCTCTTTTTTCTTTACGGTTTTCGTTCTTCAGGTTTTCCTTTAGCGCCTCAATGGCTTTCCGCTCCTTGTCGGGATCAACTGTAAGCGCTTTTTCTATGCTTGCATTATGGCCATTGACATATTGATGAAAGTCTTTGGCCCCGAACATATTCCCGTGATCGGTTATGGCCAGTGCTTGCATGCCGTCTCTGGAGGCCTTTCTAACCAGGTTTTTGATAGGTGCTGCACCATCCAGTATAGAATATTGGGTGTGTACATGCAGGTGACAAAAAGGAATATCACTTACCTGATGGATCTGTGATTCATCTGCTTCTTCGGTTTCAGGCCTGCCGGAGGGCTTTTTTCCGGCTTCCCGCCGGGGTTTTATGTCAACGCCGGCCGGCTGTATAATACCAGGATTGTGTTCCAAAAAAGCACGAAACTGACTGGAGGTGAATTTAATGGTTTCGGGACTGATCACTTGCAAACGTACCAGTTCCAGAAAACATCTTGCTGTTGCCTCTACGTCGGCAGTGGCATTATGAGCTTCATCAAAGCTTTCATCGAACAGGTTTTTATGGAGTTCGGTAAGATTAGGCTTTTTAAAACCACCCCCTTTTCCGCCCGCTAACTTCAAATAGTCAGTGGATTCATCCATAGTATCCACCGCCGGAGTTTCCAATAAATTGGTTTGGATAGATTTACGATAGTATTCGGCGCCCAGGATGCTGACGTCGAATGAAATATTATGCCCCACAATGAACTGTGTTTTGGTAAGAGCATCATTGAATTTATCGAGCACAAAGTTTAGGTCAACCCCTTCTTGCTGGGCTTTCTCATCGGTAATGCCATGAACCTTTGAAGCATTATATGGAATGGTGAAACCTTCGGGTTGAATGATGTAGTTGCCGGCTTCGAACAATTCCCCTTTTTCATCGTGTAACTGCCAGGCCAATTGCACCATGCGCGGCCAGTTTTCACTATTACTGACGGGTGCATTGTAATTACGGGGTAATCCGGTTGTTTCGGTATCAAATATTAAAAACATAATAAACTCTTCCTTTTCCTCTGAATAACAGCACTTAAGATGCGGTTGATCCTTCGTCGAATAGCATCATAAAATTAACCAAAATCACCGGGCTATATTTCGGTTGTTAACAACTTTTTGATAAGTAATAATTTGTTTATGCTTTGTCCTAATATACCTGGAATACTCACTTGTGGGAGCTTTACACACGCCCGGTTGGCAATTGGCAAACTCGATTTTAATCGGGGGCAATTGGCAAAAATGTCCAACCCCCTTCGCCTCCATTTTCGTAAACCCCTTGTCTTTCCGAATTTTCAGTTTTTTTTAATAGTTCAACTCCTTCGGAGTTGCTATTCCGGCCGCTTGTCAAGCCACAGGCGATAGCCTGTGGTTAATACCGTTGAATCCCTTCGGGATTCATATAACTCAACTATCAGAAATGCATTATCATTATAAATGATCATGTCGTTTTACACGATTGAAATGCCCAATGATCGACTTTCGAGAAGGGGTTAATGAGTTCTGGCCTGCCGGAATAAATGGGTAGCAATTAATAACAACTTCACAATCAGTATCTAATAAACACTTGTCATTGGTAACTCCTCCCCGCAGCCCCTTATCCCGAAAGCTTTCGGGACTAAAGGGGAACAGCCTCACAATCAACCGCTTAAACGGTTCTCCCCTTCAGGGGACCCCTATAGCTATCGGGAAGAGGGCGAAGTTCGAGAAGAAGTTTGTAGACAGACTCTAGTTAGAATCTTTAAGGCAGCGGACTGAAAAAGCATTATTCCGATGGTACTCAAAACGGTAAACGCCTGTGTTATCATAGTACAGGTTACGGTGCCATGCCCTGGCGTTATCATACACGGTGGAGGTCCAGAAGTAAGCGTTTTTAAGCTGATTGGTGAAGTCTTTGGTAGTATTCCTGTTACCGGCCCCCAGGGCTGTAAACCCCGAGGCATTGGTGGCTCCTTTATTGGGCACTTTCCAGTGATCTCCGCCTTCTTCTTTTAATTTACCTCCTTCATCATCACCCCTGAATTCCTTTTGGTCAGCTTGGGCCTGCGTCATTCCAAGGCGCATTTCCAATGCTTTCCACTCGGTATCGGTGGGGATGTGCCAGCCATCGGGGCAGATGCCCTGGATGCCATTTTCTTCGGTATATTTCATCATTTCATCCCATTGGTATAATGCACCATACGTGTCGCAATTATCGGTGTTATTTTCATAGCAGTACTTTTCAATTGTGCCGTTATCCTCCTGATCCTTACTTCCGTTGATCATTACCCCCACATCTAGGTTCTGCTTCAACCAGCATTGGTTGCCGATTTCAACCGTTTGATAGGTTTTGCCCTGGTATTCAACTTCGGTTACATCCTTACAGCCTGTATTGCCGGAGGTGGTTACCGTTACCGATTGCGACGTGGTATCGGTAAAGCCCTGGGAATTCCTTGCCTTGAGACTGATCTCATAGGTGCCGACATCAATATATTGGTGGGTTGCTGTTTTGGTTACCGCAAAATCGGTGTCCCATTCACCGTCGGTTTCCCAATCCCATCTTACCTGTAGGTTGGTAATAGTGTCGAAGGGATCGGAAGATACGGAAGCATCGACGCTGAATACCGTGGAAAGTGAACCGGATTTGGGGTCCACTATGAAATCCGCATTGGGAGATTGCTCCCCGTTATTCGAAATGATCCTGATATTCACAGAGTCTTCATCGCGTCCATCGCGGCTATCGGTTACCACAGCCCTGATCATGTGCATTCCTGTATCTATTTCATCATCGGAGGTGTTCAGTTTATAGCTGTAGGGCGATTCCCTTAATGTAGCGAAGTTTATATCATCCACGTAGATTTGAACCGTTAGGGTATCGAGCGGAATATCCTCATCATCGGCATTAACGGCAATATTTACCTGCTGACCTTTTATGTATTCGTCACCTTCATTGGGATTGGTGATGGTGCATACCGGTTGGGAATTCTTCGTATCCGGGTCATAACAACCCGAATTGAAACAATAGATCAGCAGGAACGCGATTCCTATGGCTGTTTTAAAAAATATCTTACCCATTACACAACAAGCTTATACATTATTATCAACGATCTCAACCATTATAAATTAACGATAACAAATTTAACAACTTATTGTCATCTTACCGGATAATTCACATATTTTTCAGGCTTCGGTATTATAGGTAAGTACAGGATAGGTTTCTTCTTTTACCAGGTCTTCGGCCACGCTACCCAGCAGCAACGATGATAAGGCGCTGGTGCCGTCAGTGATCACCGAGATCAGGTCGGCTTTTTTACGACGTGTAAAATAGCTGATACCTTCCTCGATGTCTTCATGGGCAATGGTATTGATCGAATAGTTTTGCAGGACATATTTTTTGGCCAAGGCTTCCAGCTTGTTTAAGGCGGTGTCTATACCGATATCATCGGATTGGATCACGTATAACAAATGGATTTTAGACCCGAAGATTTCTGCAAACTTCTGGATATTTTTTATGCCGCGCTCAAGATTTTCTTCAAGGTTTATGGCTAATACGATGCTTTTAGGATCGAAGCGTGTGAGGGGTTTTTTTACCGATAGCACCGGGCAGGTTGATATCCTTACTGCTTGTTCGGTGTTGGAACCGGCAATATTATCGAGTATAGTGGTCTTTCCTTCGGTTCCCATCACCAATAAATGGATTTTCTTTTCTTCAAGGGTTTCATCAATAGCATCCTGAAGAGAATTAACTTTCAGCAAAGGTTCAACCGGTACATGTTCATACCTATATTTCTCCACTAGCTGCTCCAATTGCTTGGTATTGGCCTCTTCGAGTTCGTTTATATATTGGTAGGATTCAGCAAATGGCGTATCATTCACTTCCGGGCTTCCCGAATACTCGGGCCCGGCAAATGGAAATATCACATTAAGCAAATATATCTTTGCCTGCTTTTTTCTCGCTATTTCAAATGCTGCCCGAATGCCATATTCAGAAACTTCCGAGAAATCTGTAGGAACTAAAATGTTTATCATGTCATCATATTCCGTCAGCATATTTATATTGTCATATAAATTTATATTGCCGTTCTACATAGCTTTACAAGTTTTATGGTAACATCATTACCAAATAAATAACACAGGTATTATTCCTTATCAGCTAAGCATAAATTTCACGCCAAAAAAACATTAATTTAATATTTGATCAATGCATACCTTAGACCTCATGGAGGTTATTGATCTACTTTGTTGTAATGCAATATTTTATAAACCATAGTCACCCACCACTTTATGAGAAAAGGAGTGCAGTGCTCATCATAGGAAGAATTTAACAAGGTTTTTCTTCATGAATGGAATAAATTTGTTTGATGTAAGGACGTATGAGTTTTGCTGTGGTTGAAGATGTACTTTGTGAGCATTATGTTCTACACCTATTAAGTGCTCACTATGAATTTAAGATAATGTGGAATGAAGTGTAGAATGATGACTCATTCATTTGTTACAGAAATCAATATAATGGAGTTGTTTGGCAAATGTGTGGAAATTTGTGTATATTGAGGTCATTTTGTGGAAATTTTGGCAAGCAATATGAAGCCTGCTAAATCATTTCAAACGGAGAACGGCGATAAGGAATAAAAGCAAATGAACGCAAAGCAATCGGCGACAGTTATTTACAAAGCGCTACCCAATGAGGCCTTCTACCGGACTTATGTGAACAAGGGGGTTATTGATCTTGTAGGTTATACACCACATGAACTAAACGAACAACCTTCGAAATGGACGGAGAATATTCATCCTGAAGATAAAGCGGTGTTGAATGAGCCCCAGGGGTTGTTCGCTCACAAGCACTTGGTTTTAAAATACCGGTTTAAGCATAAAAATGGGCACTATATTAAACTTGTTGATGAATTAAACCTTATACCCGGTGAAGCCGGTAATCCGGGTGAGATCATGGGTGTGATTTATTCAGCCGGGAATCAGGCCGGCAATAACCCCGATCCCTATGATGTCCCTGAATTTCAACCGGAACAACGGAACAATAGAGATAAATTTCAAAGTTACATCGATATTGCCGATGTTATGTTGCTGGCTCTTGACAAAACCGGCAAGGTAACCCTGATCAATAAAAAGGGCAGTTCATTTCTGGGCTACGAACCCGAAGATGTAATCGGGTTGGATTGGTTCGGTAATTTTGTCTCGGCCAATGAACGGGAAAAGCTTCGCAGCATTTTTAAAAAAGTGATGAACGAAGAACATAACATCTCCAAACGGATTACTGCAACCCTCCTTTCCAGGAAAGGCACACCGGTAGTCATAAGGTTTTCCAACACCATTTTACGCGATGAAGATGGAAAAGCCCGGGAGTTGATCTCATCGGGTGAGAATGTTACCCAAAGCCTGGCGATGGAAGATGCCCTCAGGAAAAGTGAAAACCGTTTCAGGAAGATCACCGAACGATCCCATTCATTGATCGCTGAGATAGATCAGAACCTGGAGTTTGTGTATGCCAATTCGATGCATCAAAAGTTATTGGGGTATTCACCCTATAATCTTATCGGAACAAAGTGCTACGATATCTCACACCGGGAAGACCGCACGAAATTTAAACTCAAGCTGGAAGAGGTTATTGATACGGGTGAATCCATCGATGCTTATGTGATGAAAGTAGTTGCGCGTAATGGGGAGATATTTAAGATGGAAGTTACCGCAAGTCTTATTGAAACCTCTAAGGGCGATCGCAATGTGGCGATTATTGCCGACAATATTACCGAGCATTTACGCATACAGGAAGAGCTCGAGCGCACGGCATCACTTTATAAAATGTTGGCATCTAATATACCCGATATAGGCATTTTTATTTACGATGAAAACCTCCGGTTTATCCTGGCCGAGGGTAATGAATTGATCGTGGATGCGTCGGATAATAAAACCTTTATTGGAAATACCATTCAAGAGGTTTTTCCCGAACGGATACATAAAATATTAAGTCCGGTATTTCAACTAGCATTACGTGGTACTTCAGCGTCGCGTGATTTTACCGACGGAAAACGGCATTATATCATACAAGTGCTTCCCCTCGAGCAAAACCACCGGAAAACAGGCATGGCCATTATACAGAACATTACCGAAGTAAAGCTTCATGAGGCCAGCTTGAAAAATGCCAAGGAAGAAGCTGAAAAAGCTAACAGCGCTAAAAATGATTTCATCGCCAATATGAGCCACGAGATACGCACCCCGCTAAATGCCATTGTTGGTTTTTCGGAGCAACTCGAGAAAACAAAACTGGACCAAAAACAAGCCGCTTTCCTGAAAACCATACAGGATTCATCGGAGCATTTGTTGTCGCTGGTTAACGAGGTGCTTATGGTGTCGAAGATCGAGGCCGGTGAGATCACCTTTGAAAATATTCCCTTTAAACTGAACAATGTCCTCGAAGGGGTTAAAAGTGTGCTTTCATACCGGGCCAGTGAAAAAGGCATTGGATTTAATGTGACCGAATTAAAGGGTAAGGAAAATTATGTATTAAAGGGCGATCCTTTCCGCTTGCGGCAAGTGTTAATCAATTTGATGAGCAATGCCATTAAATTCACGATTAAAGGAAAGGTTTTGCTGGAATCCAATCTTAAAGTTGATTCAAAAAATCACGTCATCACCCGCTTTAAGGTTATCGATACAGGCATTGGTATTCCAACCAAAAGACTACACACGATTTTTGACCAGTTCAGGCAGGTCGATTCCTCTATAACAAGAAAATACGGGGGTACCGGCCTTGGATTAACCATCAGTAAAAACCTTATCGAGATGCAAGGTGGTGATATTGAGGTAGAAAGTGAAGAAGGTGCCGGGTCTACCTTTACGGTAACCATCCCGTATAAAAAAGCAGCTAAAAGTGAATTGATCGAAGAACAGGAAACAGGTGAAGTTGATCCCGAAGTACTCAAGGGCAAAAAGATCTTACTGGTCGACGACGATACCACTAACCTCCAGTTGGGTGAGCTTTTGCTTCAGAATATGGGTGTGGATGCTGAGTTGGCTTCAAGCGGACAGGAAGCTATTGAAAAAGCTGAAGATCAGGAGTTTGATGTCATATTACTGGATATACACATGCCCGAGGTGAGTGGTTATGAAGTAGCAGCCCACATTAGAGCCGGAAACGGAAAAGAGCACCGGCAGCCAAAAATAGTGGCTGTAACAGCAATGGCTGTTAAGGACGAGATAAAACGTTACAAAGAGGCAGGTATCGACGACTATTTGATCAAACCTTTTAAGGAGATCAACTTATACAACAAAATTTGCCATGTATTAGGCCTGAGAAAAAATCATAAAAGTTCAGCAAAGACTTATAAGACGAAGCCAAAAGAAAAACCTGAAGTGACAAAGCAGGAACCGGACAATGAACTTTATGATCTCTCGGAGCTAAAAAAATTTACAAAGGACAATAATTCTTTTCTGCTTAGTATGATCGATAACTTTATCCGAAATGCTTCCGAGAGCACGCAAAAGCTCCGCGAAAACACTGAAAAACAAGACTGGAAACAAGTAGGCGAGGTGGCCCACAAAATGCTATCGTCATACCGGCATTTAAAAATCAACCGGGTCCTTAAAGACCTCGCCGAAATAGAAGATAAAGCCCTTCGAAAAGGCGAATATGAAGGCTTGCCTTCAAAGGTGAATATGGTGATTGAATATACTCAAAAAGTGATAGAATCATTGGAAGATGAAAAGAAAAAGATTAATAATCAATAAGTTATAAACAGATGAAAGATATCTTAATTATTGATGATGACACTTATATCTGCAGTTTGCTTGAGAACTATTTTCAACAAAACGGATTAAGCGCCGATTCAGCATTTAAAGCCTCGGGTGGTTTGGAGCTTTTGAAAAAAAACGATTATCGCATTGCTCTTTGTGATTACCGGCTACCCGATAGCGATGGCATGGAGTTGCTGCATAACATTCGCCGGTTGAATGCCCGCATCAAAATCATCATTATGACGGCATATGCCGATGTAAATATGGCCGTTAAGTTGATCAAGGCCGGTGCACTCGATTATGTGACCAAACCCATCCAGCCGGAAGAAATACTCGAATTGATCAAGGAGGTGATACGTACCTCGTCAAAGGAAAAATCACGCAACACCTTTGATAAAGACTTTGTGTCCGGTAAGAGTGTGCAAATTCAGGAAATATTAAAGCATGCCAAAATAGTAGCTCCCACCGATATGACGGTATTAATTCAGGGTGAGACCGGCTCGGGTAAAGAATATATTGCAAGGGCTATTCACTTTAATAGCCACAGGAGCAACCAGCCTTTTGTGGCAGTCGATTGTGGGGCAATTCCCCGCGATTTGGCCAATTCCGAATTGTTTGGTCATGTGAAAGGCGCCTTTACAGGGGCAGTGAACAATAAAGTGGGCTTTTTTGAATATGCTAACGGAGGTACATTGTTCCTCGATGAAATCGGAAATCTTTCCTATGATATACAGGTAAAGATTTTACGCGTGTTGCAGGAACGTATTATTACCAAGGTGGGCGATAAAAAGAATATCGAGATCGATGTCCGGATCATTGTTGCTTCAAATGAAGACTTGTGGAACGAAGTGAACAAGAATAATTTCCGCGAAGACCTTTATCATCGCGTTAATGAGTTTAAGATCAATCTGCCGCCGCTTCGTCATCGCAAAGATGATATATTGATTTTTGCCGAGCATTTCAGGGAACAAGCCAATGCCAACTTGCATAAAAAAGTAGAGCATTTTTCACCCGAGGTTGAAAAACTTTTTCTTCAATACCCGTGGAAAGGTAATTTAAGGGAATTGCGTAATGTGGTGAAACGTGGGGTATTGTTAACCGATGGCGATACCATTAAACCCGAAAGCCTTCCCGATGAATTAAGAAATTATTCCCCCGAGGAAATTGATAATTCTTATTCACAAGCCGAAGGGCTTAAGAAAGCATCGGTAGATGCTGAACGGCAGGTGATTATCAACGCTTTAAAGCAAGCTAACAATAATAAATCCAAGGCTGCCAAGATGCTTAATATCGATCGTAAAACGCTGTATAACAAAATAAAACATTACGGAATTCAAGCCGAAAACAATTTGATATAGGGATGAAATTCCAGGTAGCTGTAGATGAATTAATGAAGATAAACATATGATAGGAAGTGATTGGGAAATTTTTTTGAACTCGTGACGCTATGTCACTGTTTATTATGTAAACTCCAATAAAAATGGGAATGGAATGGATTTTGCAAAGTTTTGGATGAATTGAAACAGAAAGGCAGGGATAATTTCATTGATCTATAGATTTTAATTTATAAATTATTAAATTTGAAACTGTAAAGAATTTTTATTTTAACGTGAAATTAATTTATTATTAACTTAAAAAATAGAACATTATGAGCAATTCAAGTGGAAAAGGATTTTTAGGATTTATTTTAGGAGCAGCTGTAGGTGCTGCTGCCGGAATTTTGTTTGCACCCGATAAAGGGGACAAAACACGCGAAAGGCTTTCGAAAGACGCCCAGGACATGAGTAAAAACGTGCAGGCGGGCCTATCGGAAAAAATGGATGAGTTGAAATCATATTTCAACAGTTCCATTAATGATATGAAACGAAAATTTGATGCGGTAGAAGAAAAGGTTGATGAAAAGTTGAAGGAAACCAAGGAATCATCTACCAAGAAGTAATTTTTTAGTTTGCTAATCCAAAAAGTATTTGCATAGAATTATTATAATTGCAAAAAACCATGCAAATACTTTTTGGATTTTATTAATGTTAAACATGATCAATCATACATAAATGAGTAAAAAATCGCTACCCGATTCCTTTGCCGAACTTGCTGAATCAGTAAAAGTTTATTTAACATTACGGTTAAACCTGTTTAAGCTTTCATTTATTGAAAAGGCCAGCCGGATAATATCACTAAGCTGGACATTCACGGTGGTAGCGGTGTTTTTCTCGTTATTCCTGGGGTTTTTATCAATTGCAGGAGCGCTGTGGTTGGGAGATTTGCTCAATAATACTCCATTGGGCTTTTTAATTATAGCCGGATTTTATTTACTGTTGTTTGTTATATTCCTGGCATTCCGCAAGCAGCTCATTATGCGTCCCATTATTAAGATCATGGCTGAAATAATGTTTAGTGATGACGAAAACTCAAACGATGAATAACAAGGCCTTGAAAAAACGATTGCGAAAAGTTCGTAGCCTTAAAGATATTGAACTTGAGAAGCAACGTATGAAATATGAATTGCTTCGCACCGGGCAGTCCACCTTGAACAATGTTGAAACTGTAAGAGATGAGTTTTCTTCGGGACGTGTATTTTCCTATCTTTTCAGTTACTTAATCCGCTTCCTCTTTGGAACACGGTATCACTTCTTCAGGTCTTTTTTTGATGGCTTTAAGTATTTCTTTGGCGGAAAATCAAAGAGGAGAAAAAGCCACAAGGGAGGGCAACAATCCACATAGTAGTTATATTCTCGTATTAATGTTTTGTAAGTTTCAACCAGGTGATGAAATGCTGAAGGTATGAGCATATAAAGCTATACAGTACTTTTATTTATTTATAACCTTTAAATATTGGTCTTGTGGGTAAAATAATTAAGTAGAGTGGTAAGGATTTTGCCCCGTTGCATAGTTAAAAAGGAATAGCTATGAGACCACAACAAATGTTTTCACGAGTTATACCTACGATTGCAACATTTCCGCCTTCACGTAAATTCCTAACCAAGTTACTCGACAAGCAGATATATCAGGCGGTTGTTCAGCGCAATCACCGGCATTTACCACAAGTGCAACAGCGAAAGTATCAATTTATGTCGTCGATGTTGCATGCAAGTGTGGAAAACTTAAGAAAAGGATACATCTCCAAAGATGTCGTTAGGCGGTTGGCCGAAGTACTAGTGGATAATTCCTTTATTGCCTCGGTAGAGGACCCACAGGGAAAAAGGAAATCATTTTATGAGCAATACGGAAAACATCCGCCCAATTTTGTGGTCATATCGCCCACACAAGCCTGTAACCTAAATTGCACCGGTTGTTATGCCTCATCGAGCAAGGAAACATCTCCTAAATTGCCCTGGTCTACCCTGGTGAAAATGGTTGACGAGGTGCACGATAAATTCGGAAGCCGCTTTGTTACCATTAGCGGAGGTGAGCCCTTTCTTTATAAAAGTGAGGGAAAAACCATATTGGACCTGTTTGAGAAGTATGATGATATGTTTTTCCTCATGTATACCAATGGCACCCTTATCACCTCCGAAATGGCTAAAAAACTTGCCAAATTGGGTAATGTCACCCCGGCCATTTCAGTGGAAGGCTTTGAAAAAGAAACAGATGAAAGAAGGGGGAAAGGCACCTTTAGCAGAATATTAAAAGCGTTTGAAAACCTGAGGAATGCAGGATTGCCTTTTGCCGTGTCGGCCACTGCTACCAGTAAAAATAAAGACTTGATGCTTACCGATGAATTTTATGACTATTTTCTGGAAGAACAAGCCGCTACCTTTATGTGGTTATTCCAGTTTATGCCTATCGGACGGGGCAGGGAAGTATTCGATTTGGTGGTACAGCCCCAAGACCGGCTAAAGTTATACCATAAATGGGAATACCTGATCTCGGAAAAGCATTATTGTGTGGCCGATTTTTGGAATAGCGGTCTGCTTACCGATGGTTGCATAGCCTATGGAAGACAAGGAGGTTATATTTATATCGATTGGAACGGAAATATTATGCCTTGTGTGTTTGTGCCCTATTATGTCGATAATATCTATGAGCTCCATAAACAAGGTAAAGGTCTTTCGGAGGCCCTGTTCTCCAAGTTTATGAAAAACGGTCGTAAATGGCAGGATGATTATGGCTGGGAAAATGTAACCAATCCTGACAACTGGTTAATGCCTTGCTCAATTCGTGACCATTACGAAAACTTTAGGAAAAACATTCTCACCGATGATGCAAAAGGTGAAGATTCCGAAGCGGAAGCTATCCTGCTGGATGAGGATTATTACCGGATGATGAAGGCCTATGATGATAAGCTGGAAAGATTGACCAAGCCTATTTGGGATAAATATTTTGCACGAAAACCTGAAAAGGCTTTTGAGAAAGCTTTATGATAAATCACGTACCAGCCTTTAGCTGCTAATTTAAGCAATGAGCAGGGTGTATAGCCCAAAAAAGCCGGATGTAAACGTTTTCATCCGGCTTTTATCGTATAACAAAGCCTGATTATACCGAAGAGAACAATTTGATCAGGCTCCTGATTTCCTTTACATCGCTTACATTATAGCAGGCCCTGGTATTGTAAAATCCCACCCTTATCGAGTAGGCTTTTTCGGGCAGAACTTCAAAAAGGTACTCATCCGTCCAGTCGTCGCCTACGCCAAGGATAAAGTCCCAGTCTTTTTCCCCAATGAATTCGGTGGCCACGCGGCCTTTATTAATGCCGGCTGTTTTTACCTCAATCAGGCGTTTGCCCTCGAGAATTTCAAGATTGAGGTTAGCAGTCAGGTCGCGAAGTTGATCGATTAATTCCCAGGCCCGGGTGCGGCCTTCATCGGGGTCGCATCGGTTGTAATCCCAAATGAGTGAAAAACTTTTTTCATCGATAAATGAACCGGGTGTCCGGTCTTCATAAAATTGCAGCAACGGACGCACATTTTCCTTCCACTCATCATCATAAGCATCGGTTAAGTGCCATTCTTCAAGGTTACGCTTAATCCAGGCGCCATGCTCAGCTACCAGGGTTGCAGGTATATCTTCAAACCATTTTTCGAGAACTTTACCATTTCTTCCGCTTACCAGGATGAGCCGGTTACTCTCATGAGTGCTGATCTTTTTCAACAGTTTCAGCAGTTCTTTATCGGGTTTTTCGGTGGCCCAGCGGCTTCTTTTCTCCATCAAGGTTCCGTCAACATCCATAAATAGCAGCTTATTACTGCTTTTTTTAAAATCTTCTATAATGGTTTTTTCAGCTTTTTTATCCAGTTGTTTTTTCAATCGCTCATCTTGCAATTGTTTAATGTTTGTAAGCGAATCCATAAAGTCCTGCGCCCACCGGATTACATTGTATTTTTTAAGCCGGCGCTGCATCTGCTGGTTTTTATGAATTTGTTCCTGCTCAGGCAGGTTGATGGCCTCAACCATTGATTCGGCTATTTCTATGCGATTATTGGGGTTCACAATAAGGGCTTCGCCCATTTCCTTTGTGGCGCCGGCCATTTCGCTCAATATTAATACACCTTTGCCGTCGGTTTTGCTGGCGATGAATTCTTTCGCGATCAGGTTCATGCCATCACGAATGGGGGTAACCAGTCCGATATCCGAAGCTTTGTACAACTCAACCAGTTTTTCGAATGGGAATTTCTGGTACAGGTACCATATGGGCATCCAGTGAATATTCCCGTAGTGGCTGTTGATCTTACTTACCAAGCCATCCAACTCGATCTTTAATTCTTTGTATTCTTTTACATTTTCGCGTGAAGGCACGGCTACCAAGATCATCATTACCTTTTCATGATATTCGGGGTGCGCTTCCAGGAAATATTCATAAGCCTTTAGCCGGTTGGGGATTCCTTTGGAATAATCCAGCCGGTCGACTGAAAGAATGATCTTACGCTCTTCGCCCCGGGCATAATAATGCTCAATTTCTTTTTGAATTTTGGTTTGGCCGGTTCCGTTCTGATTGTCCTTGCTTTTCGACTCATTATAGAACTTTTCATAATCGATCCCCATGGGAAAAGCATCTATTAAAACGGTACGTTTACCCACCGTTACATGATTGTATATGTTTTCATAACCCAGCATACGGCGCACCGAACTCAGAAAGTGGCGTTCGTAATCATAGGTATGAAAACCGATAAGGTCGGAGCCCAGCATGCCTTCGGCCAGTTCTTCCCGCCAGGGCAGTAGCCTGAATATTTCGTAGGAGGGGAATGGGATGTGCAGGAAAAATCCAATGGTGGCTTCCGGGTGTTTTTCACGTATCATTTTTGGCAGTAATAGCAAGTGATAGTCATGGATCCAGATAATATCACCCTCCTGGTAATTTTCATTCACTACATCGGCAAAATGCTGGTTTACTTTTTTATAGGCCTTCCACAATTCATCACGGTAGCGTGTAAACTGAGGGAAGTAGTGAAAAAGCGGCCATAGGGTTTTGTTGCTGAACCCGTAATAATATTTATTCACATCATTTTGCGATAAAAAAATAGGCAGGCAATTCTCATCTCCCATCTTTTTAACGATTTGCTCTTTCTCGTGAGCTGTGTACTTCCGTGTGTCAATACCCGACCATCCTATCCATAGGCTTTCATAAGATTTATAAAATGATTTCATACCGGTGGCCAAACCACCCACGCTAGGCGTTACCCCGATGTTTCTTTTTCTTTTCGAAACGTTTACCGGTAGCCTGTTCGATACAATTACCAATCGTTCACTCATAGTTTTCTCTTAATATTTTTAACAAAATACTAAAATTATTTGGATAATAAGTGTTAAATTCGGCCTATGCTAATGCAAAAGCTGCTCCAAACATTACTAATGAACCGATTGTTAAGGAACTAATAAAATGAACTACTAACAGGCAGTTGCAAGCAGCGTTCTGTGATTTTGAGTAACATGCGGGATGATGCACACAAGGAAAGAGAAGAGAATGAACTACTTGTTGTAGCATGTACTAATAAAAAATTGGAGGCAATGAAAATAACAACTTTTTCACAGTTCCAGGAACTTATGCAAAACACCTGCATTAGCAGGAGAGAAATTGTTGAAGCCATTTTAAGAGAGGAACGTCCTGATGAAAAATACCTGATGTGTTTGCTTAACGCACGTACTTCCCTGGAAGATATTGATAAAGAAGATGATAAAAGTATTCTGAGAAGCGATGATGGAAAAAAAATCTATCTTGAGCTGGAATATGAACTTAATGAACTGAACAAAGACATTTATTATCTTCAGCAAAATGAAAAGACCTTTTACCGTTATCTCAACGGTTTTTATGAGTTTTTTGAGGAGGAAGTCCAGAGGCTTACCAAAGAATTATCTCATTTGAATTTCAATAATTTTATCACCGACCGTGATGGAACGGTCAACAATTATTGTGGACGGTATTCCACATCCATACAATCGGCTTATAATGGGGTGTTTTTGTCGCGCTTTGCCTATAATTGTGCTAAGCATTCGGTAATACTCACATCAGCTCCCCTCGAGGGGTTCGGATTGATGGATATTAATGTGATGCCCCAGGAGGCTTTTAACTACGCCGGTTCAAAGGGGAGAGAGCTTATGAATACCGAGGGTAAGTTATTCCGTTATCCCATTAATCCTGATCAACAGCAAAAACTTGATGAATTGAATAACGTACTGGGTGAATTAGTGAAAGGCCCACGTTATGAGATATTTTCGAGGATTGGTTCCGGATTGCAATTTAAGTTCGGGCAAACCACTATCGCCCGGCAGGATATACATAACAGCATTCCCGAACAGGAAACGAATGAATTCAAACAAGTGATCGAAGAAAAAGTGAGTGAAATCGACCCCGATCAACAGATTTTCAGGATAGAAGATACCGGTAAGGATCTGGAAATAATATTAACCGTTCAATCGGATAACAAAGGCTTGAAAGATTTCGACAAGGGTGATGGTGTATTATTTATGAATGACGAACTGGGACTCGGTCTGAACAAAGGGCCAAATCTTATCTGTGGCGATACCGAATCGGATGTTCGCATGTTGGAAGCGGCTATGAAGAAAAACAGCAATACTTATGCTGTTTTTGTTACCACCGATGAGGAGCTTAAAAAGCAGGTAAGCGATGTATGCTCCAACAGCTTTTTTGTTGAAACGCCTGACGTATTAGTATGCGTTTTGAATAATCTGGCAAAAACCAAATGAAAAATACATGAGTGAAAACAGATTTCAGGGAGCCGTATTTGATCTGGATGGGGTTATCGTAGAAACATCCTATCCGCATTTTAAAGCTTGGAAATTAACATTTGATGATTTTTTAACGGATTATTACAAAAAATTGGGTAAACCCCTTTTACCCTTTACCTTTTATGATGATTTTATTCCCTATGTGCAAGGCAAAAGCCGTGTGCTGGGGGTGGAGTCGTTTCTCGATTCCCGTGGAATTCATATCGATAAAGGAAAGCCGGACGACAGCCCCGGCCTTCAAAGCATTTACGGGATCAGTAACCTGAAAAACCAACAATTCCTTGAGCTTTTAAAGGAAGAAGGCGTCCGGGTTTATGAAAACACGCTTAGATTTATACATATCCTGAAGGAGCGTGATATTAAGATAGGCGTATCGTCCATCAGTAAAAACACCCAGCTTGTGCTCAAATATGCAGGGCTTGAGGATTTGTTTGATGGTATAGTGGATGGCCATGATATGGAAGAGAAGAATTTGAAAACACCTCCCGAGCCCGATTTGTATATTGAGGTAGCCCGGAAGGTAGGGCTTTTCCCCAATCAATGCCTCATGGTTGAAGATGCCATTACCGGCGTTGCAGCGGGGCGCAATGGGAACTTTGCCATGGTGATCGGCCTTTCCCGTTCGGCGAATAAATATATTCTGCGTAATTTCGGGGGCGACCTGGCTGTTGAAGATCTTTCGCATATTACGTGGGATGATATCGATACCTGGTTTAAAACAGGTGTGGAAAAAGATGGCTGGTCCATTGATTATTATGGATTTGACCAGGAACACGAAAAATTGCGCGAAACACTTACCACGGTGGGCAACGGCTATTTTGCCACCCGCGGTTGTTTTGTAGGGGAGCAAGCCAATAAAGATATTCATTACCCGGGCACTTATATTGCCGGGCTGTTTAACCGTGTTCCAACGGTAATCCACGACAAAAAGATTTATAATACCGATTTTGTTAACTGCCCCAATTGGACCATGATGGAGATCAGTATTGGTGGCAGCAATTATATCGATATTCTGAAAACCGAAATACAGGAATACAAGCACTGGCTCGACTTGCGCAATGCCATCATGCATCGTATGATCAAATTTAGGGATGCCAGGGGCAGAATTACCACCATCGAAACCGAGCGATTTGCCAGTATGAGTGACCCGCATTACGGGCTTATTCGCTATAAGGTAACCCCGCACAATTATTATGAGAAGGTTAGTATACGTTCAACAATAGATGGAACAGTTATTAATAGTGGCGTTCCACGCTATCGCTCGTTAAGCTCCAACCATCTTAATTCCGTTAATGAAGAAACGCCCGATAATCAGATATTTCTCCATGTTAAAACAAACCAGTCGCAGGTCGATATCTTTATGAATGCAAAGCATAAGGTTAGTCAGAATGGTGATGATGTAGATGTGGAACGGGAACGGTCCGTGCAATTGGAGAAAGTTTCGGAAACCATTACGCTAAATGCCCGGCAGGCAACTACCTATGTAATCGATAAATTTGTAAGTCTATATACCTCGGGCGATTGGGATGTTGAATCGGCTGAGACCGCTTCGAGAAAAGCATTGAATGATCTGAGCAACTATGAGGAAATGCTTGAGGCTCATAAACAAGCCTGGCAAAAGTTGTGGGATGAAACCAATATAAAGGTTGACGGTGACCGCTTTTCGCAAAAAACCTTGCGGCTTCATACCTATCACTTGCTTGTAACGGCATCAATACACAATAAACACATCGATGCCGGCATGCCGGCACGCGGACTCCACGGTGAGGCCTACCGCGGTCATATTTTCTGGGATGAGTTATATATTCTTCCATTTTACAACCTTCATTTTCCCGATGTCGCCCGCTCATTGCTAATGTATCGTTATCGCCGCCTGGATGCAGCCCGTGAATATGCCAGGGAAAATGGTTACCGGGGTGCAATGTATCCCTGGCAAAGTGCCGACACCGGTGAGGAAGAAACACAGGAGGTTCACTATAATCCCGTTTCGGGGCGCTGGGGACCCGACCTGAGCAGACTGCAGCGCCATGTTTCCATCGCTATTGCCTATAATTTCCTGGAATATTTCCGCTCATCACTCGATTATGACTTTCTGCATAACTATGGTATGGAGGTCATCCTGGAAATTGCCCGCTTTTGGGCATCAATAGCTAAAAAGGAACAAGATGGTAAATATCACATTAGAAAAGTGATGGGCCCCGACGAGTTCCATGAGAAATACCCCAATGCCGAAAAAGGTGGTTTGAATGATAATGCCTACACCAATATTATGGTGAGCTGGCTTATTAATAAAACCCTCCAAACCTTCGACCGTTTGCCCGGGACAGTTCGCAAACAGCTAAAAGGGCGCATCGACCTCAAAAATGAGGAGCTGGAGGAATGGAAAGATGTTATGGAAAAGCTGTATGTCTCATTTTCAGATCAGGAGGTCATAGAGCAATTCCAGGGTTTTTTTGACCTCGAGGAGCTTGATTTTGATCACTATAAAAAGAAATACGGCCAAATAGAACGCATGGATCGTATCCTGAAATCGGAAAATGATTCGCCAAATAAGTACAAAGCCATTAAGCAGGCCGATACCATGATGCTTTTTTATAACCTGTCGCCAACCCAGGTTAAACATGTGCTCGAGCGATTGGGATATGGTGTTGGCAATGAGTACGAGCTTTTCAGGAAGAACTTCAGATATTATATCGAGCGTACCACTCATGGTTCAACATTAAGCTATGTGGTGCATTCGGCCATTTTGAAATACATGCGTGGCGATAAAAGCAGAGAGATTAAAACCGACATTTGGAAATGGTTCTCAAATGCCCTGAAGAGTGACATTTTCGATTCACAGGGAGGCACCACGGCCGAATCGATACATGCTGGATTGATGGCGGGTACCATAGGGATTACCTATGCTACATTTGCGGGCATACGCTATTTCAAGGACCATATCATCCTGGAGCCGAATTTGCCAAATCATTGGTGTAGTCTTGAATTCCGGCTTACATACCGGGGTAATAAGTTCAGAATAACCATCGATAAGAAAAACATAAGCATTGATGCTATTGAGCTGGCCGACCCTGAATTTGCGTTTGAGATAGACGATACATTCCATTATTTCAAGGGTAAGCACAAGCTTGAGGTGTCCTATTCGAAGGAGAGCAAGAACTAGGAGATCAGCACATGCAGAAGAAATTGAGATTTGGGAAAAGAATGATTGGATGGATGATTGAATGAATGATGGATTGGATGAATGAATGATTGGATGAATGAATGATTGGATGAATGGATGATTGGATGAATGGATGATTGGATGAATGGATGATTGGATGAATGGATGATTGGATGAATGGATGATTGGATGAATGGATGATTGGATGAATGGATGATTGGATGAATGGA
>JAIPAP010000060.1 GCA_021740045.1 Bacteroidales bacterium | reverse complement strand
AAGGCTACAAATATAGAAATTAAATTAGATTTTAGAGGCAGTTAAGCCGGATGGATAAGCCTTATTTGTTAGTCCGGTGAATTATCTTTATCTTGTGGCTTCAAAATAGATATTATGTCAAAGAAGGGAAATCATAAACCGGATAAACGGTTTATTAAAAAGCCAACATACCCCGGAGGCCGTGAAGCGTTTAAGGAATTTATAAAGAAGAACCTGCAATACCCCGAAGAAGCCCGCAAGAACAAGGTGGAAGGAAGCGTACATGTTTCATATGTAGTAAATGGATTGGGAGAAGTGGAAGATGCATGGGTGACGCATGGAATAGGTTATGGATGCGATGAGGAAGCTATCAGGCTGGTAAAGATGTTGAAATATGAAAAGGTCAAAAACCGGGGAATACGCATCAGGACTACTATACGAACTCGCATTAACTTCAAGCTGAAAGAAGTTGCCAAAAAATCATTGAAATATACTTATACTAAATCATCCGGCGAGAACAAGGACGAAAAAAATTCAGGGAAAAAGGATTCTGACAACCAAGGCACCACCCATTCCTACACCATAAATTGGTAAAAAGGTCTTGGTAATTTCACGCAGTTGAATAGTTTTGCAGCGCGTTTTGAGGAGATTCCAGAGCGGTCAAATGGGGTCCCGACTAAATCAGGATTGGCTTCTGACTTCGGAGGTTCGAATCCTCCTCTCCCCCACAAGTAAAAAAGCCTGCTAGATAAGTCTGGTAGGCTTTTTTACTTTAATTGTTAATTCCTTACAGGTATTCGGGCAATCCCGACATTATTTTCTCTTCCGAATTCCTTTATCGCCGCTTGAGCTATTGTTTATTCCAGCCGGCCACGAACTGCAGTTATGGCAATTTTCATATCCTGTAAAAATCAGGTTGAAAAAAATCGGCTTATTCCTCCTCCAGCTCTTGGTTATAGGGGTTTTCCTTGCAGTCCTTACATTCCAGGCTTTTGTTGTACATCTGCATGGCCCTGTAACTCATACCCATGCTGGAGAATCCACCGTCGTGATAAAGGTTTTGCATGGTGATTTTACGGGTCAGGTCGGAAAAAAGCGTTACGCAATAATCAGCGCATTCCTCGGCAGTGGCATTACCTAAGGGAGACATGCGCTCGGTGAAATCCAGCAAGCCACCGAAACCTTTAACACCGCTTCCTGCAGTTGTTGGTGTTGGTGATTGGGAAATGGTATTGATGCGGATTTTTTTCTCCCGTCCGTATATATAACCAAAGCTTCTGGCAATTGATTCAAGCGCTGCTTTGGCATCGGCCATATCATTATATTCAAAAAGTGTTCGTTGCGCCGCAATGTATGAAAGGGCAATCACAGAGCCCCATTCATTAATGGCATCAAATTTTTTGGCTGTTTGAAGCACTTTATGAAACGAGAGAGCCGAAATATCGAGGGTTTTTTGAAAGAAGTCGTAATTAAGCTCATCGTAGGGCTTCCGCTTGCGAACGTTGGGAGACATACCTATGGAATGCAGGATAAAGTCAATTTTTCCGTTAAATTGTTCCAGGGTCCCTTTAAACACGTTCTCGATGTCTTCCACCTTGGTTGCATCGGCCGGAATAACCTGGGTATCGAATTGTTTAGCCAGCTCGGATGAGTTGCCCATCCTGATAGCGATCGGTGTGTTGCTCAATGTGAATTCGGCACCTTCTTCATGGCATCGTTCCGCCACTTTCCAGGCTATCGATTTTTCATTTAATGCGCCGAAAATAATGCCCTTTTTTCCCTTGAGAAGATTATATCCCATAATTTTATGCTTTACTTTTCACGAATGTGTCCAAATCAAGTTGACTATCACAACAAGCAGATAAGATTATTGTTTCAGTAATTCCCTTGCTGTTTCCATAGCAGCTTCAGTTAGCTGATTACTACTAAGCATTTTAGCCATTTCTTCTACCCGCTCATCTTTATTCAGTTGCTTTATATATGAGGTGGTGCTGTTTTTTCCGGTCTCCTTGTAGACCATAAAATGTGTGTTGCCCCTGGCTGCAATTTGTGGCAGATGCGAAATGGCTATCACTTGCATGTCGTTGGCCATGCGATTCATAATATGCCCCACTTTTCCTGCTATATCGCCCGAAACACCGGAGTCGATCTCATCGAAAATAATGGTGGGCAGAAGTTTTCGTTGGGCTATAAGCGATTTAACACTCAACATTAACCTGGAAAGCTCCCCACCCGATGCAATTCTTGAAACTTCCAGTAATTCGCCACCTTTATTGGCATTAAACATAAATTGAATAGCATCGGTTCCGTCACTTGTAAAATCATCAAGATGAGTTTGACGGATTTTAAATTGTGCATCGGGCATGCCTAGTTGCGAAAGATCGTTTAGCAGTTCTTTTTCAATGGAAGGAATAGCCTTTTTTCGGTTTTCGGAAATGCTCGAGGCTAGTTTTTCAAGATGTTCCCTTTTACCTTTAATTTGTTCTCTTACCAAAACGATCTGGTCTTCAAGTGACGAAATTTCACTTAATTTGCGAGCCAGCTCCTCGCGAGCCTTTATTAATTCATCAACGGAACCAGCCCGGTGTTTTTGTTCCAAGCGGTAAATTAAATCCAACCGTTCCGATAGCTTTTCGATTTCCCCTGGGTCATAGGTGATGTGCTCTTCCATTCGCTCTATTTCACTCGCAATGTCCTTCAGATCGATATAACTGCTTTCGAGCCGCTGTGAAATAGTGGCCAAATCCTTATAATGTTCGGCCACCCTGTCGATGCTGGTCTGCAGGGCCGATAGCCTGCCCGTAATATTATTTTCGGAGTTTGATAGCTCTTCCTTTGCTGAATAAAGGGCCGTTTTTATCGCTTCGGCATTGTTTTGAAGTTCAAGCTCCGATTCAATCTCCTGCTGTTCACCTTCTTTTAGATCAGCCTTTGCAAGTTCATCATATAAAAACTGGTAATAATCCTGCTCCGATTTTGATTCCTGCTCTTTTTCGGTCAGCTCTTTCAATTGCCTTTGTAGCTGCAGATATGCCTTATACTCATGCCGGTATTCTTCGAGAAGATTATTGTGATTGGCATAGGTATCCACCACAGCCAGCTGGAAATTGGCATCATTGAGCAAGGTAACCGAATTCTGAGAATGAATATCCACCAGATGCTGCCCCAGTTCCCTGAGTTGATTTAATTTAACCGGTGTATCATTAATAAATGCCCTTGATTTTCCCGAAGGAGTAATCTCTCTTCTCAGGATGGCACGATCATCATAATCGAGGTCATGCTCATCAAAAAAAGATTTGATGTGATAATGGGCAATGTTAAATATCCCTTCTACCACGCATTTTTTATCCTTATCCCATAATACCTTGGTATCGGCCCGTTGCCCCAAAATAAGTGATAATGCCCCCACGATAATGGTCTTTCCGGCTCCTGTTTCACCGGTAATAACGGTAAAGCCACCGGAAAAACCGATATTCAGCTTGCGTATTAAGGCATAATTCTCAATTACAAAATGTTGCAGCATAATTCAATAAGATATTGATCGGTGCTTTTGTGCAAAAATACAAAAGAAAAATAACCGGCTTAGTTACCCGTCATAATCTTCTGATATTTGGATGAATTGGAAGGATCGATCTCTTTAAGGATATTTATCGCTTTGGATTTATCCATGCGTGGGCCTTCGGAATATATATTTACAAATTCATCGCGCTTGGCTTCTATGAGCAATTGGAGAATAAACAAGCCGGGTTCTTCCTGGTTAGCTTCTTTTAATAGTTCAAGGCTTTCGGTAATATTGGTCCGGGCAATATCGGTTTTTTCCGACATCATATCAAGGCCTTTACGATGATACTGGTACAAAAATTCCCTAACCGGGCGGTAGCTGGTATTCATCAGGTTTTCGATGAGCCAGTAACGGTTCTTATGGCTTTCAAAGGCTTTCCAACCCTGATAGGATGTATTTTGTGCATTATTTACAATGTTTTGGGCCTTTTCAAAAAAGGGATTACCGCCATAAAGAGAAAATGTATCGAAATCGAGGCCCAGGAAAATATAGCAGTAATAGGCTAACACCGATGTAAGGTTAGAGTTGAAGGTGCTTTCGTCGAATTCAAGGGGTTGAAATTCGACGTATTCGAATTTGAAATCTTTATCTACATAATTTAACAGCGTTGTGTGGTAGCCCGTGTTATAAACAGGCCGCCGCAAAACAACATTGAGCTTTCCGCGGAATACATCGTTATTTCGCTCCACCAGTGTAATCAACATAGTACCTTCAATACGCTCTTCGTTTTTAAACTTAAACGGTGACCATTTGCGATCATTCACAAACTCGCGGACCGATTTCTGCATGGTTTGATAAAGCTTCTTTTCCGTTCCTTCTATTTGCTGACTGGAAACCTGCACAGATACATTGAATTCCTGTGCAATAACCGAATTGGAAAGAAACATGGTAACGAAAATGACAATTAATGTTCTGATCATGACGGTTACTTAGCTAAATGAGCAATGACGGTTTGAACAATATCTTCGGCAACTTCTGATTTGGCTTTAGCTTCGTATTCCTTTTCTCCTGCATGGTCAATGATGGTTATTTTATTGGTATCCTTGCCGAAACCAGCTTTGTTGTCTTTTAATGAGTTCAAAACGATGAAATCGAGATTTTTATTATCCAGTTTTTTGCGGGCATTTTTGTGCTCATCAGTGGTTTCGAGGGCAAAACCTACCAATAATTGATCGTTACGCTTATTCTTACCCAGGGTTTGCAGTATGTCATGGGTTGGAACAAGCTTGATAGTCAAATCCTCACCGGTTTTCTTGATCTTTTCCGGGCTTGGATTTTCGGGTTTATAGTCCGAAACGGCGGCCGACATTACTGTTATCCCTGCTTTCTCATAAGATTCCTCAACAGCTTGTTGCATTTCAGCGGCTGTGGTAACATCAATACGTGTAATACCCACGCTGAGGGTTTTGAGTTGAGTCGGGCCGGTCACCAGTGTAACATCAGCGCCTTGATTTGCCAGCGCTTCGGCAATGGCAAATCCCATTTTTCCGGATGAATGATTACCGACAAAACGAACCGGATCAATTGCCTCGAAGGTTGGTCCTGCCGAAACCAATGCTTTATGCCCTTTAAGTTTGCCATCGGTGATGGCAAAATGGCGGTGGATCACTTGCAAGATCTGTTCAGGCTCTTCCATTCTACCCGCTCCGGTAAGACCGCTTGCTAACTCCCCTACCTGGGCTTCGATCAATTTATTACCATGAGCCATCAGCTTATTGACGTTTTCCTGGGTAGTGGGATGCTGGAACATATCCAGGTCCATGGCCGGGGCAAAATACACGGGGCATTTTGCTGCTAAATAAGTGGTGAGCAAAAGGTTGTCGGCTATGCCATGAGCCATTTTCCCCATGGTGTTAGCCGAAAGTGGCGCAATAACCATCAGGTCGGCCCAGTTGCCCATGTCAACATGGCTGTTCCAACTACCGTCAGAAGGCTCGAAGGGCTCGATCATAACCGGATGGCCCGACACGGTTGAAAGCGTAAGCGGTGTTACAAAATCTTTAGCAACAGGGGTCATTACCACTTGTACATCGGCGCCTTCTTTAACAAGCAAGCGCACAAGCATGGGCGCTTTATAAGCAGCAATGCTGCCTGTAATTCCCAGGAGGATCTTTTTACCGCTTAGCATTATTTTACAGATGGTTAGGGTTTATTTTTGTTCTTCTTCAGGGCTGGGTTTCCTGTAATAGACCTTTCCGTTTAAAAATTCGCTAAGCGAAATCAGTGTTGGTTTTGGAAGGCGCTCATAAAAACGGGCTATCTCAATTTGCTCACGGTTTTCGAAAACTTCCTGAAGATTATCGTTAGGTGTGGCAAATTCCTCAATTTTATCATCCAGCTCTTTTTTCAGGTCTAAACCAATTTGGTTGGCTCGCTTCGATAAAATGGTAACCGTTTCATAGATGTTTCCTGTGGGTGCAACCAGCCTGTCAATATTCCGTGTATTGGCTACCTGATCGGCTTTTATTTTTTTGTAATCCATAATATCTTGAATATGTTTTTATTGATTTTGTTTTAAATATTTATTAGCCATGGCATACATTTCCCTTGCTTTATTCAAATACTCACTTTCGGGGTATGCCTGTTCAAGGGTTTCATATGCCTCAATGGTATTTATGTATCGTTCTTCTTTTTTTTGTTCAATACTTTTTTCGGCATATTGAAAATTGGCTTTAACCTTTAAATAGAGGATTTCTTCCCGGTATTCGGTATCCGGGTAATCTTCTATTACATTATCAAAAGCAAATATAGCTGCTTTATAATCGGACATTTGAAGATAAAGCTTAGCTATGTTAAAATATTTTTTCTCCAGCTTACTTCTGAGCTCATCAATCAGTTCATTGCATTTGTCCACTCTTTCGCTGTTAGGATAACGATTAATAAACAACTGAAGTTCATCAATGGCTTCAAAAGTATTGGTTTGATCGAGGCTGTATTTGGGTGAATCCAGGTATTTACAATAGGCGGCCATATAGGCGCATTCTTTAGCATGCTCACTATTCGGGAAGTTCTTGGTGAACTTCTTAAAATAATAACTGGCTAAAATGTAGTCTTCCTGGTTATAATAAGCATATGCATACCGGTACTGGATTTTTTCTGCCTTTTCGGTTCCACGGTATACCGGAATTATCTGGTCAAATAATTGTAATGCCCTGTTGTATTCTTCATCTTCGTAGTAAAGAAGCGCTTTTTGATATTTTTTCTCATTATCATTGCTCTTAAGCAATTGCTGATACTTGGAGCACGATGTTCCGAATACCAACGCCCCTGCCATTAAAATAAATACCACTTTTTTAAACATGCTGCAAAAGTATAACTTTTAGAGAAATATGTTAACGTGAGCGCCGCCCAAATATTATCAAACTTAAGGTTAGTCTGTTTTAAACGCTGATTTCATTGTCTTGAGGTAGCGTTCCCGTGCTTCTTTATGTTCGACCATGGGATCGGGGTATTCAAAGCTGTGCAGCTCAGGAACCCACTTTTGGATATAGGCTCTTTTTGGATCAAACTTTTTAGTTTGGGTTTCAGGATTGAAGACCCTGAAATAAGGGGCAGCATCCACACCTGTTCCTGCAACCCATTGCCAGTTTCCATTATTGGAGGCCAGCTCATAATCCAGCAACTTTTCGGCAAAATAGCGCTCACCCCATCGCCAGTCGATTAATAAATGTTTGGTTAAAAAACTGGCAGTGATCATTCTTATCCGGTTATGCATGTATCCTGTTTCGTTCAATTCACGCATACCTGCATCTACTATGGGGTAACCTGTTTGCCCGATACACCAGCGGGAGAAATCATCTTCATCATAGCGCCAGGGTATATGCCTGTATTTGGGATTAAATTCCATCCCTGTCACAAAGGGATAATGATAAAGGATTTGCATGTAAAACTCACGCCAGATCAGTTCATTAAGCCAAGTTTCATTTAGCTCCAGAGCTTTTTGTACAGCTTGCCGTATACTCACAGTTCCAAAACGGATATGAACGCCAAGGCGTGAGGTCCCATCGGAGGCCGGAAAATCGCGCTGTTGATCATATTTTTTAATGATGTTGGTGTTAAATTCAGCCGGCGGGGCCCCGGGTTCGATATTATCAAATCCCATTTCCTCTAATAAAGGGACTGACAGCGATTGTGTTTGCACCAAATTACCCATGTAATCATCTACCTTATAATAAGCTGTATGCTGTAGCGGATTCAGTAAGGATTTCCATTTTTTACTATAGGGTGTAAACACTTTATAAGGATGTCCATCATCCTTTATCACTTCATGGCGTTCAAAAATAACCTGGTCTTTATAGGTATGGAATGTAATACCTGCATTTCTTAAGGTTTCCTCAACCAATTTATCACGGTTGATTGCATAGGGTTCATAATCATGGTTGGTATAAACTGCTTTGATGTTGATCTTTTCCTTCAATTCTTCAAAAAGCTCATCCGGTTTACCATAAAGAGATAATAAAGAAGAACCCATGGATTCCAGCTTTTCTTTAAGCTCCAATACAGCACTGAAAATAAAACACACCCTCTTATCATCGCTGTTAGTAAGCTCATCAAGTATCTCCGTATCGAATATGAATATGGGAAGAACGTTATCATTGCCTTTAAGGGCATGGTAAAATCCTGCATTATCATGCAATCTCAAATCCCTTCGAAACCAAAAAAGGGCATATGGTCTATCTTGGTTTATGAGTGAAGCTGGAATATCCATACGTTGAATTTTCGGTTTAACAAATAGTCATAATAAATGTTGCCGGATGCTTTTGCAGAGATACAAAATTTAACTTTCACAATCCATCATTTAATGATTATTTATAGTTTTGCCAGTTGAAATAAAAGTAACGAACAAAAACACCAATGCTGTGGATATATTCGATAAAGTAATCAGCCGCCCCGGCCCGCTTGGAAAGTATGCCGAAAAATCGCATGGATATTTTACATTTCCCAAACTCGAGGGCGACATCTCAAACCGGATGAAATTCCAGGGGAAAGAAAAACTGGTGTGGAGCCTGAACAACTACCTTGGATTGGGGAATCATCCCGAAGTACGGAAAGTTGATGCCCAGGCTGCCAAAGATTATGGCATGGCTTATCCTATGGGAGCCCGGATGATGTCGGGGCATACCGAAAAACATGAGCAACTGGAACGTGAGTTGGCTGCATTTGTGGATAAAGAAGATGCCTTTTTGCTTAATTATGGTTACCAGGGCGTTTTATCTATTATCGATGCCATGGTTGATCGCAAGGATGTGATCGTTTACGATTCGGAATCACATGCCTGTATAATCGACGGCGTAAGGCTGCACATGGGTAAACGCTTTGTATATCCGCATAACGATATGAGCAACCTGGGTAAAGAGCTCGAACGCGCTAAAAAGATCACAGAAACCACAGGCGGTGGTATTTTAGTGATCACCGAAGGCGTATTTGGCATGTCGGGTGATTTGGGCAAGCTGGATGAGATTGTAAAATACAAGCAGCAATACAACTTCCGCTTATTGGTTGATGATGCCCACGGTTTTGGAACTATGGGTACAAGAGGCGCCGGAACTGGCGAAGCTAAAGGTGTTCAGGATGAGATCGACCTTTATTTCGCCACCTTTGCCAAGTCGATGGCGGGTATAGGAGCTTTTATTGCCAGCAAGCGTGAAATTGTGAATTACCTGCGTTATAATATGCGCTCGCAAATCTTTGCCAAATCCCTGCCTATGCCCATGGTTATCGGAGCCCTAAAACGGCTGGATATGCTCAGGAATGAACCTGAACATAAAGAAAAACTGTGGACCATTGTAAACGCTCTTCAAAGCGGTTTAAAAGAAAATGGATTTAACCTGGGCAATACCGAATCATGTGTAACACCTGTTTTTCTAAACGGAACGGTTCCCGAGGCATCCAACCTCACCTATGATTTGAGGGAGAATTATGATATTTTCTGTTCCATTGTTGCTTATCCGGTGGTCCCGAAAGGAATTATATTGCTTCGTCTTATACCAACCGCCATGCATACATTGGAAGATGTGGAATACACTGTTAAAGCGTTTTCCGATATCAAAAGCAAACTCGATTCAGGCGAATATGCATCCAAGGATATTGTGGATGTCGGGCATCTTTAGATTAATGCCATTTAACTTTCCTTTGAACCAAAATATTGGTTTTACACTCTAGCAAGCACAAGTTTTTTGGAATAACCTAAACTGTTTGCATCCTTTATGTGTTTCTATTAAAATATTGTTAAAAGTCGCTTAAAAGGTCTATATTAGCGTATCTTTTATGGCATGTAAGGTGTAGCTCTTATTATTAATAAATTGACAATGAAAATATTAATAAAATTATAATCCACCGGAATGACCCAAGGTATTAACCCGAACGATAAGAAATCATTATATAAAGTGGCCATCAACTCCACGGCATTTTTCATTACCTCTTATCTGGTTATTTTCTTTCTTCACCAACTAATAACGGTCTTTGCAGCAGTTCAATTCGATATAGCCACCATCCTCCGATCTTCGGGGATTGAATTCCTCATCGGAAGGTTCGATTGGGAATCCGATTCCGTAAAAACGGTTTTTAGCGCCGGACCGGTGCTTGCCTTGGTCTTATCGATCCCCATGATCATTATTTATGTTAAGGCCATGTATTACGACGGCCTGTTTAAGATGTTTTTCTTTTGGGGATTTGTTCATGCCATTAATCTGTTTTTTGGAGCTGCCTTGGTTGGTGCCCTTTTAAGTGATGGTTTCGGGCATGTGATCGTTTGGTCGTTTGTAATGGATACCGGAAAGCTGATCATTTCATTAATTGCTTTATTCATCCTGCTCATTTTGGGGACCACTTTAACAAAACCCGCTTTGATCTCGGCCAATTCCTATTATAATTTCCAAAAACCTGACTACCGAAGAACCTTTGTCTTTTTCCAGTTAATATTACCATACTTAGCCGGCAGCATTATTCTGTTGTTCACGGAGTATCCCATTGAAATGTATGATCTTTTTCTAAAAGTGTGTATTTTTCTGATCCTTCTACCCATTTTAATGCGGGCACCGGTATTTGCCGATTTTTATTTTGATGACGAACCCAAATCCATCGACATTGGCTGGCACCATGTGATCATTGCCCTCGTACTTATTCTGCTTTGGAAATTTGGATTGGATTTTGGCTGGCGATTTGGCTGATCATCTTGCCAGAATAAACTTCCGGCACACTTTTGCTCCATTGGCAAGATGAATGTTACAAATGTACATACCTGAATTTACAGTTTTCAGATTTATGGTGGCATGTTTTCCTTCTAATTCATAACTACCGATAAGTTGGCCGCACAGGGAAATGACCTTAACTTCCCGAAGCCGGTGAATTGAGGATGTTATGTTTAATCTACCCGAATTACCGGGGTTAGCAATGAATACGGTTCCTCGTGTTTCCGGTATGCCATAATCCTCGGCACGGCTTAGTTGAATATTAAAATGAATGTTTTGCTGATTTTCAATTGTAATATCTTCAAGGGTTTGCTCCTTATAGCCCCCAGCTTTTAAGGTAATATCATAAGTACCTGCGTATATGGGACGGTAAAAGGCTCCAAACTCAAGATACGAAAAAACAACCGAAGAATCTTTATCATGGTCAGGGATTAATATCTTGGCTCTTACGGGCTGACCGGTTAGGGAATCTGTTACGATACCCTTAATGCCGGCGGTGCATTGTTCCATATAGTTGAGCAATGAGCGGTGGTTCCATTCCCAGTACAGGGGTAATTCGTCGGCCGGTGGCAATTTGGTATTCGACAGTTCAAGCGTAAATTCCCGGCAATGATGGTAGTAATTCATATAGTCCTGTCTTCCGCCGCTTATCGAATACCAGTCGTAGCCATTTGTAATGCCGTTGTTGAATTCATCCATGTAGTCTGATGCAGAATATAGGTGAGCTGTGTCAGCATACTGCCGGCTTACATAAATCCACCAATCATTGTCTGCATGCCTTTTAGACCATATATCCCAGGGATAATTAACCACTTCAATACCGGTGTGCAAATTGGCCGACAGGGTTAAATGGTGATTCTCCCCAAATTCCATAAAAGCGATGGTTTCGGGTTGCCATTCATTTCCATCCGGATGTTGACCATCTTTGGGATCGGGAAAATTGCGGTTGAGGTCTACACCATTGGCATTGAAGCGTGTAGCACCAAAAACAGTGTGGTTTCCGCTGGCATATGTTCCGTCGGGATTGGCCAGTGGATTGATCCAGATGTCCAACTCATCGATCAATTTAGTAACTTCCTCATCGGCACCATAATTCGATAACAAATAATCCATTAACCGAAGCAAAAGAATGTACCCAACTGTTTCATCGCCATGCATGGTAGACGTATAGAAAAATCCGGCTTCCGGCTCTGTTTGTTCCAGGTCGTCACTGATCTGTGCCATGATAATATCCCGGCCTTCAACCGAAGTTCCGATGGTTTGAACCTTACATAAATCAGGGTAAGTAGTGGCAAATTCCTGCATTAAATCTTCATAAGCCTCATAGGTAGGATAAAAATCCCATTCCTTAACGTATTTAAGCTGGATGTTGCTTTTCATGTTGGGAACGATTTGTTTTGAAGGCACAGGCATAACCTCGGCTTTAATGCCTAATTCATTAAACCGTTCAACCGAAGCATAAGCCCATATGGTATCGCCCCGAATCTTATCAATTGAAATATTTTTCAATCTCGACTTAGTGATACCTTCATCCGAAATAAACCGGAAATACACTTCAGGGTGGTTATTACCGGGCAAATCCTGCGAAAAACCCTGCACAGTTATAAGCAAGGCAAGCAAAATTGCTAAAAAGAAAGGTTTATTGTTTGTAACCTTCCCTCCTATTATTGAACGATACTTTGTATCCATTCGTCGATTTCTTTTTTTACAGGTACCAGGGGCAACCGCAGAGCATTTACGCACAAACCCCTGGCGGCCATGGCCGCTTTAATACCAGCCGGATTCCCGTCGGCAAAAAATGCTTTCATAGCAGCGAGCAACTGATAATGCAGCTTACGGGCCTGCATAAAATCACCCTTCAGTGCAGCATTTACCATGTTCGAATAAGCCGCAGGAAAGGCATTGGCTACAACCGAAATAGCGCCTTCTCCCCCGATAGCCATAATCGGAAGCGTAAGATTGTCATCACCGGAAACCACCGTAAAGTCATTTGGTTTATTATGCACTATTTCCATGATCTGTGGCAGGTTCCCGGAGGCTTCCTTGACAGCAGCAATGTTTTCGAAATCATGGGCTAGTCTGAGGGTTGTTTCAGCTGTAATGTTTACACCTGTTCGGCCGGGTACGTTATACACGATTATGGGTGCCGGTGAAGCTTGGGAAATGGCCTTGTAATGCTCATAAAGCCCGCCCTGCTGAGGCTTATTGTAATACGGTGCTACCGACAAGATGCCGTCAACTTTTTCAAGATTGCTGTGTTCGATAGCATCAACAATCTGTGTTGTATTATTACCGCCAATTCCCACAACCACAGGAATCCGGGCATTTACCCGGCTAACAGCAAATTCGATGACCTGGCCCTTTTCATCCTTGTTCATTGTGGCTGACTCCCCTGTTGTGCCAAGAGCCACAATATAATCGATGCCGTTTTGGATAAGGAATTCAATAACATTACCAAACGCCTCGAAATCAATGCTTTTATCTTGCTTGAAAGGGGTTATTACAGCCACACCTGTTCCTTTAAACCTGTTTGTGTTCATATTCATTTGGTTTCTTGTGATTTAATGATGTTAAGATAATGAATTATTTGGTCAAACCATTCATCAATGTCGTTAATTATTTCATTTCCGATCATCAGATCGTAATATTGTTTCATGCTTTCATCGTACCGGCCCACTTTCATCCGTGCTTTTGAGAGGGCTACCAACCAGGTTACCGGAAGCCATGAAATTCTGCTAAGATCAATCAGAATATCAAATTCGCGGTTAAAATAGCCATTGACTTTTTTTCCTACCGGTTTCATATACCAGTTAATATCCTTTTTGGTGATGAGTTGCCGGTTGATACTGGGATAAAAATAGGAAGGAATTTCGCTGCCCCGAAAAATACCATACATATTTACATTTTTACCACTATTCCTGAAATCTTCCGCCAGTTTTTCCACCGATTGAAAGTGAATGTCATCTTCAAGATAGAAGACAAGAGCAATGCTTTTTGCCTCAGCAATATTACTTACAGCTTTATTCCTTTTTAAGGTAGTAATATCTTTTTTCAGATAATACATACCGGCTAGCGTTCTTAGCTTTTCAATTATCCCCATTTCAATTGTTTTCAATAAACCTTATCAATTGCCGGAAACCGGATTTTATTGCTGTACCCAGCAATGTTCTATTTTACCAATATACAGGCGATGATAGTCCTTTTTGGGATATCCATCATGTAAAGCCCGATCGAGAAAGTTTTCCGGTTTAAAATCATCGATGTAAATTTTACGGCATTCGATAATCAGCCGGGCCTGCTCGAAGGAAACGCTTCCCGAATCGGTTTCAAAGGGTATAAGACCGGTTGCTTTCATCTTATCGGTATCCCGGCCTGAATTTTGACCGCAAAAATCAAGTGCTTCCTGATATTCGGGATCAAAAAAGCTAAGGGTGAAAAAATCACTTTTTTCCATAAACTGATAGGTATACCGTTGCGGCCTTACAAAACACATGGCCACTTTGCGATGCCACAACTCTCCCATAGTCCCCCAGCTTGCTGTCATGGTATTAAAATCGGTGATATCCCCGGCGGTAACCAACATCCATTCATTTGCAATGATCTGAAATACATTGCGTTGCATTTGTTCAGGTTTAATCTCTTTGAATCTTCGAATCATTATCGCTATATTTGATCAATGTTTTAGAATTAGCAAAAATAGGGAATTCATATTGAAAGTTACATTTTTAGGCACGGGTACTTCACAAGGGGTGCCTGTAATCGGTTGTGATTGCAGAACTTGTCGTTCATCAGATAAAAGGGACAAGCGTTTGCGCACGTCGGTCCTTGTCGAAATCAAAGGGCGTAATTATGTTATCGATACCGGCCCCGATTTCAGGCAACAGATGTTACGTGAAGAAGTAAAGCATCTTGAGGCTGTCCTTATCACCCATGGACACAAAGATCACATCGGAGGCCTTGATGATGTGCGATCATTCAACTTTATTAGCGGGAAACCTATTGATGTTTATGCCAGTGATCCCGTGCAGCGAGCCATTAAAAAAGAGTTTTCCTATGCTTTTGCAGCTTATAAATATCCGGGTGTGCCCAATATTAAACTCCATTGCCTGAAAAACCATTCCATTAGCATTAATGGCACCCTTGTTTCTCCTGTTCAAGTAATGCACCATAAATTGCCGGTTCTTGGATTCCGGATAGGCGATTTTACCTATATTACCGATGCCAGTTATATTCCACCCGACGAACGGAAAAAAATAATAGGCACTAAAACATTGGTTATTAACGCATTGAGAAAATCACCACACCTTTCGCATTTTAACCTTGATAAAGCCCTTGAAGAAATTGAAGAAGTTGCCCCCGAGCGAGCATACCTGGTGCATATGAGTCATAAAATGGGTTTGCATAGAGAAGTGGAAGAAGAATTACCCGCAAATGTGCATTTGGCCTATGATGGCTTGAAAATTGAAGTCCAATGAAAGCTTAAGCATCTATCGGATACGCTTGGCATGAACTATGTTTTGGATAACAATTCTGTTTGGGTATGATTTGAAGATGATTATATAATTCTTTTTAAAAGGGACACATCTATAACCTCTTCTTTTATATGATTTTTGGCGACAAACTTGATATTTCGTGGGATATAACTTTATCGTTTCGATGAATTCATATAAACTTGTTACAAAATTATATGCTTGTTCAAATCCATCATTTAAACCAATCTAATTGAAAAAGCCTATGATACTTGCCTCAGCCCTTGGGAGAAAAACTATTACTCGTTCTGTTTCTTCCATTCCTTCATATACTCCTTGATATTTTGCAAGCTTTCCTCAAAAGTTGAGTATCTTCCATACTTTTCTTCCTCCTCCATCGCCCGGGCATGTGCTTCATGTTCCTCTTCAGTGGCCGGACGGCCCGGAAACACCCAATCTTCATCTTTCAATGGGCCTTCATCTTCAATTTCAACCGAATAACCTTTTGTTCTTAAGAAATATACTAATGATATGGCCTTTTCTTTATCCTGTGTTTCTATCTTTATTTTCATATTGGAACTCTTTATTTGACAAAATTAAACGTAATATTCCTCAAAAACAAGATAGGCGTTCACCGCTTTTTCGTAGTTTTGACACTCATGACAAAGCGGATTCCAACACCGGATTTTTTAAGAGGACTGGCGGTAGTTTTGATGATACAAATCCATATCACTGAACTTTTCGCTTCACCGGAAGTGTTTCATAGCCTGGCTGGCAAAATTTCACTTTTCCTGGGAGGAGTTCCCGCCGCACCTTTGTTTATGACCGTAATGGGCTATTTTGTCATATGGCGTGCCAAAAAAGCCGGAGTCCTGGTAAAAAGAGGCATCAGGCTTTTTATATACGGTATTTTCCTAAACATCGGACTGAATTTCCATTTGCTGGTTAAAATAGCTGATGGCAGCTTTTCCTATGACCCGCTTAAGTACATATTTGGTGTTGATATTCTGCCATTGGCTGGTTTAAGCCTCATAGCGCTGGCACTCTTTATCAAAATCAAAGCGCACCATCCGCTTGTTTACATTCTAACCGCAGCCTTAATTACCTTTATCACCCCAATGCTTTCAGGTATTACTCAAATTGAAGGCATTAGTGAATACGTGCTAGCCTTTTTATGGGGTGATGTTAAGTGGTCTTATTTTCCGTTATTCCCCTGGTTGGCTTATCCCCTAGCCGGAGCGTCTTTCTATTATCTGGAGCGAACGGATTTTTTTAAGACCTATTTCTATTATTTTATAGCACTCGCTACGCTTTTAACCGCAGTATTTATGTTCAAGGGTTTTACGGTGAGCACAACACTTCAGGAGTACTATCACCATGGGGGAGTGTTTTTCCTTTGGGCTATAGGTTTTATTTCGCTGTTGGTTTTTGCCCTGTCCCGCTTGAGGAAAGCTATAGCCGAAACATTTGCCGATCAATATCTGCAATTCCTGGGCAGGCATGTTACTGCAACCTATGTTTTTCAGTGGCTGATCATCGGAAACATTGCTACCGCGATCTATAGAACCCAATCAATGGCGGCCTCCTTAGCCTGGTTTGTTGGTATATTACTTGTCACCAGCCTGTTGGTGTGGCTTTATAGCTTTTACCGGAAAAGGCAAAGCGCAAAACTTAAATACCGGATTTGATCAACTTTTCACTGAAAGTGTTAACGAATTGCTCGAATATGATGATCTTACCCTTAGCGAAATTGCATGGCAAATTCCGAAAATGTTATACATTAGTTAATATTATAAATAAGTTTTATTAACAATCAAATGAGTTATATTTTTGTTGAAAATATAATTTGTTAACCTTAAACCAACAACGCTATGTACTTTAAAAAATTGATTTTTTTATTACTAACCTTGGTGAGCTGCACTTTCGTACAAGCTCAAATGACCCTGGAAAACACCTATGAATATTCAACATCAACAGCCTACATCGATGGTGAAGGGTATAAATTTTACGAAATGGATTCGGAAAACAACATGTGCCGTATCTATAACCTCGATCACACAACGTACCAAGATATTAACCTTGATGTTCCTGATGATCAATATTTGTATGATCTGAAATACGTGACCAATCATCTTTTCGACCAGGATGATGAGATTGAAGTATGTTATATTTACTATGAATACATTCAGGAAGAGGATTACAGCGTTTTCACCACCAAAGTGATCAATGCCGATGGCAGTGAGTTGGTGAGCATTCCGGGTGCCGCTTATGCTACTTTAATGGCAACCACCACGGAGGGTGATTATAAATTTGTGGCTTATGTATATGATTACTCGGTAAGCCCGGCAACGGTAGATACCAAAGTTTATAACATTCCGGGGCAAACCAACAATGTTGTTTCGCCCGAAACCGGTCAAAAGCATACCCAGGCCTACCCTAATCCAGCCAATGACAAGATCACCATTACCTATAATATAAACCCCAACGCTCAAAAACCTTTGCTGAAAGTGTATAATCCATCGGGTAAAAGCATTATGTCCATGCCCCTCTCATCCATGAAAAAAGCAATTACATTTAGTGCCGGTCATTTGCAGGCAGGCACGTATATTTACCATATCGAAGTGGAGGGCCGGCGCCCGGCCTCGGGAAAATTCATTATTAATCAATAATATCATGAATTATGAAAATTAATCCGAATATTGCGATCAATGAAAACGGATTGCTGTTTAATCCATCCACCGGTGAATCCTTCAGGGTAAACCCAACCGGTGCCAGAGTAGCTGAATTACTCAAGGAAGAAAGATCACTTGATGTGATCATCAGTAAAATACAGGAAGAATACGAGGTTGACCGCTATACCCTTGAGAAAGACATCGCTGATTTTATTCAGCTACTTAAAAATAATGCGTTAATACAGAACAACGAGTAATGGCTAAAGAAAAATTAACCATAGCAGTATCAGGATTGAACAATATCGATTCACCCGGCCCGGGTGTGTCGGTGATCCGGGGCCTACGCCAAGCCACATCATTCGATGTAAGGATCATTGGCTTTGCCTATGAGAACCTGGAGCCGGCAATATACATTGATCAGTTGATTGACGCCACCTATCATATCCCTTATCCACAGGCTGGTACTGATGTTTTGTTGGACAAGATCAAGGAAATTCACGCTAAGGAACATCTTAATATGATTATTCCGAATTTTGATGCTGAGCTTTATTCCTTTATGAAGTTGGAAGAGGCTCTTGATCAAATAGGCATAAAGATGTTTTTACCCGACCGGGAAAAATTCGAGGAACGGCATAAGGTGAATCTTCCCAAATTCGGTGAAAAATACAATATTAAAGTACCGGCCAGTAAGGCAATTACCGAAGCCTATGAGCTTTATGAACTGGGAGATGAATTCGATTTTCCTTACCTGATCAAAGGTAAATGGTACGATGCCTATATTGCCTATACGAGCGAACAAGCTGTAAATTACTTCAATAAAGTAAGCGCCAAATGGGGGCTTCCGGTTGTTGTTCAGCAATTTGTGCATGGTACCGAATATAATGTAACCGGTTTGGGCGATGGAAAGGGGAACACCATGGCAGCTGTTCCTATGCGAAAGTTATACATAACCGACAAAGGTAAAGCATGGGCGGGAATTTCACTGGACGAGCCAAAACTGCTGGAATTAACTGACCATTTCATCAGCCAGACCAAATGGAAAGGTGGATTTGAGCTGGAATTAATGAAAACCCAGGAGGATGAATATCACTTGCTTGAGATCAATCCCAGGATACCGGCATGGGTTTACCTGGCCATCGGGGCAGGTCAAAACATCCCTGAAACTCTTGTGAACCTCGCTATGGGTAAGGAAGTTAAGCCTTATGAAGATTATAAGGTAGGCAGGATTTTTATCCGCTATTCCTGGGATATGGTTATTGATCGTGAACAATTTGAACAGTTTTCAATAAAAGGAGTGCTATAAATGGAAAAGAAAAGGTATGAACGGCCAGTTATAAAGCGGCTTGAAACGGGAGTGCCCGCAAAGTTCGGCCGACCCCAAAAGCCTGAGATCATGAGTGACATCGATGGTGTAAGCGTTGAATCCCTGGTAAACCAATTCGGTTCGCCGCTATATGTATACTCAGAAAAACAAATCAGGGACAAATATCGCAAAGCTTATAAGGCATTTTCCACACGGTATCCCAAAGTTCAGTTTGCCTGGTCATACAAAACCAATTACCTGGGCGCCATTTGCAATGTGTTTCACCAGGAAGGTAGCTGGGCCGAGGTTGTATCAGGGTTTGAATATGACAAAGCCCGGGCATTGGGTGTTGAAGGTAGCAAGATCATATTCAACGGTCCCGATAAATCGGTTGAAGACCTGGAAAAAGCCATTAAAAATGATTCCCCCATCCATATTGATCATCTGGACGAACTTTATACCCTTATTGAACTGAGCGGTAAAGCCGGGAAAAAACCCAGCGTAGCAATCAGGATCAACATGGATACGGGCATTTATCCCAGGTGGGATCGCTTCGGCTTCAACTATGAAAACGGACAGGCCTGGGACGCACTCAACAAGATCATGCACTCAGGGAAACTGGAATTGATCGGGTTACATACCCATATTGGCACTTTTATGCTTAGCACCGAGGCCTACCGGGTTGCTGCCATAAAAATGGCCGACCTGGCCCGCGGATTAAAGGATAAATTCAACCATAAGATCAAATACATCGATATGGGCGGGGGATTTGCCACCGCTAATACCTTAAAGGGTTCCTATTTACCCGGTGATGATATAACTCCGAGTATTGAAGATTTTGCCGAGGCTATAACTTCAGCCCTGGTCAATGCACACTTCAGTACCGATGAACTACCTGTACTGGTGCTTGAATCAGGGCGTGCCCTTATTGATGAAGCCGGTTACATGATTGGAACCGTGCTGGCCAATAAACGCCTGGCAACCGGACAACGGGCTACCATAGCCGATATTGGGGTTAACTTGCTGTTTACATCCTTCTGGTATGAGCACAAAGTGAAACCTGCCCAGGAAGTAACCCAGTTTACAGAACCTTCGAAAATATATGGGCCCTTATGCATGAATATCGATATAATGCGCGATAACATTGAATTGCCACTCTTAAATAAGGGTGACAGGTTTGTGGTGCATCATACAGGGGCTTATAACAACACCCAATGGCTGCAATTTATCACTTTAAGACCCAATGTGGTAATGATAGATGAAAATGGCCAGCCACATCTCATACGCGAAAAAGAATCGCTTGAGGATATTAAAAAACTGGAACAAATCCCGGAGCATCTCAGGAACTTTGAACTATAGGTAATTTCCGGCATGTGATTGTATGATTGCTGCCGGTTTTTGTTTTTAGGTTAATTTTAACGCATGATTCAGAAGTTAAGATCGGCATTTCCCCATTTCTCCAAAAGCGTCTTGCACAGCTACTCCTTAATTTTCTTCGGGAAGAATAACCTGCTGGCGCTCATATTACTGATCATTACCTTTTTTGATCTTTATACGGGATTGGCCGGTTTAACAGCGGTATTGGTAACCACCATTACCGCTTATCTCATTGGCTTAAACGAGACCAATATCCGGTTGGGGAACTACGGATTTAACGCTTTGCTTGTGGGCCTTGGGCTTGGCATACAATTTCAGCCCGAGTTGCCGTTTTTTGTCGTGTTGGTATTTGCCGCCCTGCTCACCCTTTTTATTACTATTGCCCTGGAAGGCATCCTTCGAAAATACACTATTCCCTATCTCACATTTCCATTCCTGTTTGCTATCTGGATCATTGCACTGGCTACCCGTTATTATGAAGCCCTCGAAATTAGCGAGCGTGGTATTTATACGCTTAATTTCATGCATAAATGGGGAGGGCATTTATTTGTTGATATTTATAAATGGTTCAATAATATTCCACTGCCCGGCTCATTGATCATCTATTTCAAATCGCTGGGGGCCATCTTTTTTCAATATAACCTGCTGGCAGGGATGATCATTGCCATCGGACTGGTGCTTCATTCACGGATATCATTCATGCATTCGCTTATCGGGTATTATGGAGCATATTTGTTTTACCTTTTCATCGGGGCCAACATTAATGAACTGAACTATAATTTTATCGGATTCAATTATATTTTAACAGCTATTGCTATCGGGGGGTTTTTTATTATACCCTCGATTTATTCCATCCTATGGATCATTTTATTGATACCCATTATTTCACTTATTATCACCAGCGGGAGTATTATACTGGAACCTTGGCAGTTGCCGGTATACTCACTTGCCTTTAACGTGGTTGTCGGGATGTTTTTATATATGATGCTGATCCGTACCCGCTTTTATGAAAAACCGGCTATCACATCGGTGCAATTATACTCCCCGGAGAAAAACCTGTATTACCAGCGCAATAGTGAAGAGCGTTTTGCTCACCACAAATATTTTCCTTTTATTCTCCCGGTGATGGACGAATGGAGTATATCGCAAGGTTATAACGGGGAAATAACCCACAAGCAGGAATGGCGCCATGCACTCGATTTTGTCATTACTGACGAAACCGGAAGTCCTTTCGACAGTAATGGCTATTCAAAAGAAGACTACTATTGTTTTAATAAGCCGGTAATAGCTTCGGCTGCGGCAACGGTTGAAGAAGTAATTGATGGTATAGAGGATAATGCCATAGGGGATATGAATCTTTCGAATAATTGGGGCAATACAGTGATATTAAAACACATGGATAACCTTTACACAAAATACAGTCACCTTAAAAGGGATTCCATACAGGTTAAAAAGGGTGATAATGTGGGTAAGGGCGACTTAATTGCTGCTGTGGGAAATTCCGGAAGATCGCCAGAACCCCACCTACATTTCCAGGTGCAAAACACGCCCTTTGTGGGTTCCAAAACCATCCCCTATCCCATCAGTCATTTCATATTGAACGAAGATAGTAACTATTCACTGCAGTCGTATAAAGTCCCGAAAAAGGATCAGAAAGTCTCCAATGTTGAAAATCAGCCGCTGCTCACTAAGGCATTTCATTTTATCCCAGGCCAACACCTCCACTATAAGGTCACCAAACCTAATAATGAACAAATTGATTTCGAATGGGAAGTGATGAGCAATATGTATAACCAGGTATATATTTATTGTCATCAAACCGGTTCAAGGGCGTTTTTACTGAATGATGGCGGTATCCATTATTTTACGCATTTCGAGGGCGATAAAGATACCCTGTTGTTTTATTTTTACCTGGCTTTTTATAAAGTGCCGCTGGGCTTCTATAAAAAGCTCAAGGTAACCGATAAGCTGCCCATTAACATTTTGAAGAACTCTTCAATAAAAGTGCTTCAGGATTTTATTGCCCCATTTTATCTTTTCATCAATACTGCTTTCGAGTTGTTTTACCTGAAAAAGACAGAAGATTTTACCCGGAACAAGATCGAGCTTGAGAGCCAATACCGGCATAGTGTTTTTGGAAAGCTTATGGGAAAAGTAGATTTTAAAGCCCAGCTTAAAGATGGAGCCATCGATAAGCTTGAAATAGATAAAGAAGGCGGTGTTACTGTGGTAAAAAAGATTCAAACATGAAAAAGGGAATTTTCATAACATTAATTATGTTTTGGGTGTCGATAGCCGGCGCTCAGGATTTTAAAACCATCGATAAGGAAACTTACCGCCTTTATCAGAAGGAAGCATGGGATTCGCTCATCAACTATTACAATAATACGGTAAAGCCACACGATGTAGATTATTACTATTTGCGCATGCGGGTTGGAATAGCCTATTATTCGCTAAATGATTATTTGGGAGCCATTCCACATTTTTTGCAAGCTTTGGAATTTAACAGCACTGCCTTTACCGCTAAGGAATATTTGTATTACTGTTATGAGTATACCGGGCAAAAAGCAATGACCGAACACTTGGCTTCGGGCCTATCCGAACAGGAACAGGAAAAGTTAAATTATTCACCTCCCTCCTTTTTCAACCGGTTGCGGCTGGAAGCCGGCATTAACTTTTCCGATGGTCCCGGCCAGGCCGGGAATATTGATATTGACGGAAGCGCCAATGTTTATGGAGAAGCATCATTTACAGGTAATACCAATTATTATCACCTTTCATTAGTACATCGCTTTTTACCGGGGCTTTCGCTTTTTCATGGGTTGAGTACCTTTAGTATTAATAAAGAACACCATTTTAGCTATTTCGGGGAAACAAGGGTGTTTGAGTATGACATGAAACAAAATAATTATTACTTCCAACCATCCTATACCTTTAAAAATGGCTTGAGCATAGCGGCAGCCTATCACAGTTTTAATGTAGAATATGATGCTCCTGAATTTGAACTAAAACAAACGGGCCCGCAATATCCTTTGCAACATTATGAGCACAATGATTATGTGTTAATTCTGAAAGCCAGCCGGTTTTTTGGTAAAACAAACCTGGGGCTTAGCGGAAGCTATAGTGAGATCAATAACAGCCGGCAACAGCAATATGGTATGCACTTCTCTTATCTGCCCTACGGAAACTACCGCCTGGTGGTTGGTGGAAAGATCATATGGTTTAACCAGCAAAACACCGGTGAAACTATTGCTTTTACGGAAGGTAACGAATTGATAGCTGAACCAAATGTATTGGTCTCGCTTTCGGACCGGATTTGGGTGGAAGCCGGTTATACCTTCGGTACATTGTACAACTATCATGAAGACAACGCTTTTATCGTATACAACATTCCGGATAAGATTGTTAACAAAGCCGAGGTTACGCTTAATGTTAAGTTAAACAAACACTTAAAGTTCGACTTACGTTACCGCTATTTAAATCGTAAAGACAATTATTTATCATATAATTCAACCCGTCCGGGGGATTTTTCATTAACTGATTATAACTTTACCAATCATTATTTAATAGGAGGTCTATCATGGGAGTTCTAAAAAAAAATTATATGACATGCTTGTTAGTGGTTTTAATGGGTTTTGGTGCATCTGCCCAGAATTATGAAGCCATACGCAATGTTTTTTCCAAAAGTTACGAACTGGAAAATGAGGGTGATTACTCAGGAGCCATTAAGAAGCTGAAATCCATTTATGATGAAGATTCTTATGAGATTAACCTGCGCCTGGGTTGGCTTAACTATAATGCCGGCATGTACACCGAATCGGCCAGCTATTACCGCAAAGCCACCAGCCTGATGCCTTATTCCATTGAGGCCAAATTTGGTCTGGCATTGCCGGTGTATGCTCAGGGTAACGTGGACCAGGTGATCAATATTTACAAGGAGGTCTTAAAGATCGATCCGCAGAATTATACGGCAAACTATCGCATGGGGAGCATCTTATATGGCCGTGAGGACTATACCAGGGCTCATACCTATTTTGAAAAGCTGGTCAATATGTATCCTTTTGATTATGATGCCTTGCATATGTTCGGCTGGACCAACCTTAAAATGGGCAAAACCCGCGAAGCCAGGGTACTGTTCAATAAAGCCCTGATGAATAAACCTGAAGACGATTCGTCAAAAAAAGGTTTGGAGATGATTAAGTAATATAGAAAAAAGTCTCATTGAGGCGCGATTATATTTAAAAACTACGAATTAGTAAACTACGAATTAGTATTTACTGTTATTGGGGTATCTACTGAAAATTCTATATTTTTGAAATAATTAATCACTGTTGTCCGGGAAAAATGCATTTAGCAAGGAGATTCCGAGCTTCATGCCGATTATCATCGGCATAAAGCTACCAATGACAAGTTTTTACTGGATGCTGATTGTAAAATGGTTATCAATTATTCCCGATAAAGTGGGCTAGGTAAAAATGCAAAGGTGACTGCATTACGACGGAGATTTCTCAGTCGCCTCCTAACGTCGGCTCCATCGAAATGACATTCATGGTTTTAAAAGATGGTGGCGGCGGGGCGGAAAAAAGCTT
>JAIPAP010000059.1 GCA_021740045.1 Bacteroidales bacterium | reverse complement strand
AAGAAGAAATGATCTCAGGTTATATAGGAGGCATTTATATAATCCCCTTTTCCCGGCAGATACCAACTTCCTGAAAATTAATATCCCATTAATACAAAACCGTTAACTAAAAAAACACCTGCCGGGAAATTCGCTGAAAGTTTCGGGATCGGGGCAGGCTGTGAGCGAAAATCGCTCAATTCCAGTGTTATTCAACGATTAGCTTTTCACTGCGAGTAACTTGACCTTTGATGACCTTTACAATATAAATTCCCTTTGGTATGTCGCCAAGATTGATCGCGGATCGTTTTGAATATTGCTTGATTTCTTTCATCATTGTTCCCTGAAGCGTCAGGATTTCAATGCGTGCCAAATTATTTCCTTTGGCATCCCATGTTACTGAAAACTGATCGCGAGTGGGGTTTGGATACAATTCAAGTGCATCATCATGGCTATTGTATATTTCGCTTACGCCTGTAGTATTATCAGCATAATGTAAGATGAACCCATGTCTATTTGTAGAAGGTAAAGTTGTGTTTCCCGTTGTTAGGGACCCTTCAAAAAATCCACTAACATAGAGACTAGACGTATCAGGCGCCATAACACTGCTAATCCAATTATAACCCTGATCATCACCTTGATAGGTCTTAACCCAATTCAGCTCACCCTCGGTTGAATACCGGGCAACAAAAAGGTCATAGGCTCCACTGCAAGCATAGAGGAAATCATCACCAAAATGAAGAGAATCTCTGGTCTGAGCTCCGAAATAAACATTTCCTTGTGGGTCAATGTCAAACTGATTATAGTCAAACGCATACACATGCTGGTTAATGGATTTGGCCCATAAGGCATCACCATCAGGATTGAATTTGGCTATGTAGTAGCTGTATCCAAATCCATACGGACTGCGAAGTAAAATATTATCAAAATACGTTGAATCTCCATGCCAACCTTTCATATAGGCATATCCTTCCTCGTCAACCAAAATACCAGTAGGCCATGACGCGTAATCATTAGTGAATATTGTACTTCCAGCCTGTTTCTTATACCATACTATATCACCATCCGGACTCATCTTAACCATTAACGTGTTACCTTCACCTTCTTCCATAACAATATCTTCTCCATCAAAGCTGACATTTTCCGAAATAAATTCGCCTGTAAAATAGATGTGATCATCGGGGCTAAAGTCAATTAAAGCGCCATACTCCCATTCCGGTCCGCCAATGGCTTTTGCCCAAAGCAAACTCCCATTATCACTGTATTTGGCGATGAAAATATCCTGATGACCTATGTTTTGCAGCTCAACGCCGCTTATTTCAATATTTTCATTATAGTTACCGATTAAAAATACATTACCGGAATAATCTGCACCAACGCTCAATCTCTTGCTTGTAATAGGCTCATTGATAGCCCATTCAAAATCGCCATCAACATTATATTTGATCCCAAAAACACTTTCGCCATCGGCCGTAAGATTATCCTGCCCGGGAATAATTAATTCATCGGTAAATCTACCTGTTATAAATACATATTCTTCGGCTTTATCCAGTATGATTTTGTTACCGAGCGCATAACTTACCTGAGCTCCGGTTAAATGATTTATCCATATCAAATCACCATCGGCATTGGTTTTTGAAATATAAGCACCGCTTTCAACTGTCTCATCGAAAAATTCTTGTGTGTTTGTTATATTTGAATAGGTATAAAGATCGCCCTCCTCAGACGACACACTCCCGGCAACATAAGCTGATGCAGACGTACCACCAAAGTCCAGCATCCATTCGTCATTCATCTCCCCGTCTGATTGGGTAAGAAACATAAGACCGGCTTTGTTCCGGGCGGTTATTATTTTACTGTCAACAGTAATGTGTGGGACGTCAATTGCTTTTTCCGTCTCTTTGGCCCATAGCTCAACCCCTTGGGCATTATACATTGATATCATATTGTGATGAGTAACCACCATATTACCTCCATCATCCGCATAAAGTTGAACTTGTCCACTGGAATAATCTTCATATTCTACCAACCATTCACAAACTCCATCTCCATTAAATTTTGCCAGAAATTGACCAGTTTGTCCAGGATTTGTTTGTATCATATGTTCATTAAACATCAAATCGACCCGGAAAGAACCGGTCATATAAAAATTACCAGTGCCATCCATTTCAAAATAGGCCTCCATACTATCGCCCCATTCATCATGAGAAGCTGAGATTACCCATTCAAAATTTCCATCAAAAGATGCTTTAGCCAGAAACACGTCATTATAACCGATTGGAATTGGAATGGTTATCCCGTTATTCAATTCACCGTCATTGGAATTTAAAATAACACCCGTAAAGTAAAGGGAAGAATTATGGATGATGATGCCATTAAACCCTTCATCATGTTGTTGCTCCCAAACCAGGTTATCCGATGGATCATATCTTAGGATCCAGGATTCATGCCTGGAATCTAATGTATTTGATCTTGATACGGTAATATAAACATTGCTATTATCGTCAACGGCGAGAAACAGACCCGCCTCGTTTTGATCCAGGCTGTGGTAATTTCCGCCAATCACATTTCCTTCATGATCGATACGGGCATAAAAAGCACTGTATTCATTTACATCGGGAAAAGTAGTTGAGCCCAGGTTTACTTCACCTGTATAATAACCGGTTACGTATAAATTGCCTTCACTGTCCCTTTCAAGGTCATTTATATGAGTTTCTTCATTTTCTGAGACTTCCATTCTGAAAATCCAGAGATAGTCACCAGCATTATTAAATTTAGCGACAAAAGCCTCTTTTTTTGCCGGTGATTCGTAAGTGTTATTATCAATGGTGATCTGATCAGTAAAATGACCGGCAAGGTAGATATTTCCTTCATCATCGGAAGTGATTGCAGTAATGTGATCCTCACCGGACCCACCGAATTGCTCAGCCCAATCAAAGCCAGGCGAATCGCCATACGTGGAGTCTTGTATTTGAGCTTGTTGACTGAAATTCTGGGCTTGCATTTGTCCATTAAAGGATTTCTGAAAAATTTCATTTTGAAGCTTCTCCTTAAAATGGTTATGCTTATTTTTCACGAATGCTCTATTTTGACCAGCAAGTTGTGTGGACATTAAAAATAAGAGAAACATAACAACCACAGCACTTTTAATAGCACCAATCATTTTAGGTTGAATACTCATTAGGAAATTCTTTGAACTTTGTGTAAATTTTTGATTCATTTAATTCGGTTTTAAATTAGTAATTAGCGGTAACGCTTAAGTTACAACTTTTCATCATATTTATTGCATCGGCAATGTAGTTAAAGCATTTCGTTTTACAAAATGTCTTTGCAAAAATATTAAAATTTTGTTAATTTATTTTAATGTTGCTATTTCAGGTTTCTAAAAGCAATTAAACTCACTCTATGTAAATCAGAGGCATTGGAAAATAATGGTGCCTAACCTCAAAATCCATCTCTTTCAAATTGTATGTAAGAGCATTTTCTGTCACTTTCTTTGCGCTCCGATAGCTATTGGAATTTGCATGTAGTAGATTTTGCGGTTTATAAGCGGAATAAAAAACGGGCAGATCCCGTAGGAAATGCCCGTCATGGTAGTATTAACCATATTTTCTACCTGACCACAAGCTTCTTCACTGTAGTCTCATCGCCCGAGATAACCTCGATGAGATAAAGTCCTTCTTTCAATGCTGAAAGATCGATGGTAAGGTTCTTATCCGCAACAGTTACATGTTTGATGGTCTGACCAATGGGGTTCATAATGCGAACCTCATCAATGGTGATCGAGCTATTGATATGTACGTTGTTATCAGCAGGATTGGGATAAACATCCAGGTTAAAGGCTGCTTCTTTTTCCGGTGCATCCGGTGCGATGCCTGCCTTCACGATGCTGTAAACGCCGTCACCGTCGGGATAGGTATAGCCCGTATAAGCTGCTTCATAGGCATGGCTCATTTGATAAGCTACGCTGCTTAACTGTCCGCTTTCTTTATCCCAACGCTTGAGTGTAAGCTCATCGCCCGGCTCATAACCTTTACCGGAATTAAGCGTGCTAAAGGCCGCAATGGCATTGGTAAATGCGTTTTCAGACCGGATCACCGTTGAACCAACCATATTCCCATTAGCAAATGCAGCAACCTCATCACCTATGTTCACATTTTGTCCCGGCTCAATATAAAGAGTATAAACCGGGTCGGCGGCATTTCCGCCTTCGAAGATGAAGTGCTGTGGCTGCAATTTCAGACCTGAATTTACCAGCGATTTTGCATTATCGGGATACTGGAAGGTAATGGTGGGCGCTGCAGCATCGCGTTTAACCAAGTATCCCTCGCCGGGCTCAAGGTTGCCGATACCGTTAATCCAGGTAGCACCAATCTGATGCAAAATGTTACCGTCCGAATCGCGAATAAATTCTGTGTCGCCATCCAGCAAGTCGTCATAGGTTCCGGCACCTCCATCCTCATCATTTCCAAATGATGTTTCGGCATCTTGCGCAGCATTGCGTAAATAGCTAATAAACTGGTAACCGGCTACAATCTCAATATCGGTGGCATCGGGATCAACGGCGCTACCGTTAACCGTAACTGTATCGGCACTATACATGCGATAGAGATAACCTTCGATAGTTACCCAATCGCCAATACCATTCACCCATGTCGATCCAATCTTTTGCAGCATGTCGCCGCCGGTATTTCTTACAAACCTTAGCGTACCGGCACCGAGTACTTCATCAATGATCTCGTCATAATCCTGCGGATCAAAGGGATTGATGTAGGTGGATGCAAATTGATAGCCTGCTTGCAGTAGAATGGTTTGTGTGTCGATGCTTGCAGTGCTGGTGGCATCTATTTCATGATAGCTGACTTCTCCGTCGTTGGTGGGGAAGATTTCATCCATATAGTCGGTTCCCACATTTTCTTCATGAACATCCAGGGTGTAATAGATAACCTCCTCGCCGGCGCTATAGTCCCATAATTTATAGACGACCGGATTTCCGGAGGTATAGCCGGCAGAGCCATCAATTAATGTTTGGTAAGCGGTCAGTTCATGATCTTCGCTATTTTCATTGAACGCTACCAATAACTTCAGGTGGCCTACCATTTTGGTTCCATCAAAAATAGCGATCTCATCATTTTGTTCGATGTTAACACCGTCAATTTCGGCATCCCAAATATAAATGGTCCAGGTGCTATCGCTTGAATCACCACCGGTGAAATCGAAATAGGTTTCATAGAAACCGGCTTCCACAATACTATATTCACCGTCGCCTGAGGGAAATACCGAGCTTGTCCAGGCATCGCCTGCCGGATCCAGATATGTAATACCATTCAGCGTGTGTTCTTCGCCTGCACTGTGGTCATAGGCTTTGAAGATCATATCCTGTCCGGGTGTATAGCCGTCGCCGGTTTCACTAATGGTTTGGAAGGCGATCAATACGTTTTCATCCCAGTTATCATCGGTGCAGACTTGTGTGAGTTGCATAGCGCCCACCAGGGTGTCGTTGTCATATACAGCAAGTTCATCATAAGGCTGAAGATTGTTGCCATTTAATTGTGCCTGCTGAAAGTATATGGTATAGGTGGGATCGGCCGGATTACCACCGTCAAAGTCATAATAAGTTGAAGTTGGAGCGTCAAAAATTGTTAAAGAATAATCCTCCACTTCACCAACCACATTTTGTACCAGGCAAGGATCAACTGTACCGGAGTTGATGTGCATGATCCTCAATAGAGCTGTGCTGGCAGCACCTGCTGGCACTGTAAGATCATGGGATTTTGTAATTTCGGTAGTGCCCGGTGCAAAATTCAGATTGCCGGTGATGGTGGTGTCACTTGCTTCTTCAAACACTCCATTGCCATTCCAGTCAACCCAAATTCCATATGGATCAGAATTTGGAGAAGTATTATCTTCAAAAGTTACTTCCAAGGTATATGTTTCATCTCGAATAAATTCTGCATAAATGTCGGTATAATCACTGTAGCCATCTGTTGCCGAAATATAGGTGCCGGTATTTTCATTATCGATGCCTCCAAAAGTCACATCATCAATATGCTCATCGGTAACTGCTGACAGATCAGGTGTACAAGTGTGATATTGATAGGTAACCGACAAAGTGTCGTCAGAAGAGGCGGATTCCAGGGAACCTTTTATGACGGTAATATAGTATTCGTAGGTAGTTCCCGGTGTAAAACCATCGCTATCGGTATAACCCATTGCACCGGCAGCAGCTGTGCCAATTTCCACACCATCGCGATATACTTTAAAGTTATCGATGGCGCTTCCTCCCCATGCATCCCAGCTAAGATCGATATCATAACCATCCTGAGAAGCTCCGGTGAATGTTGGGGCCGGTGGGGTGTTGGTTACGGAAACCGTTTCCGGATCATTGCTGTTATCCTCATCTCCGACAAGTTCCGTTGATGCTTCAATAGAAAAAGTGGCATAAGCGGATAAATCAGCTTGTGCTGTGAATGTGTAATCCAGTGTGGCACCTGCTGCAATTGGGCCTGCTACTGTTTCTGTAGTTGCAGCTCCACCGTCAACAGAAAAAGAAACATCAAAATTGTTTTGTGAATTATTTCCAAAGTTGGTAATGGTAACCGTAACATCCTCAGTGGCCGTCAAACCCACCCCGGATGCCGGCGCACTGATGGCTGTAATACCCAGGTCATCACCAAGTATATCGTGCTCAGCCAGTCCACCGCCCCAGGTTCCGGCCCATTCGTCACCGCCGGAGGTTATCCTGATCACCTCAACCAAATCACTGGGCATGGTGGATGTGCCGGTATCATAAATGGTCCAGTCGCTGCCATCGAAAACGGCTAAGCCGCCATCGGTTGCAAACCATACATCGTCATTGGTATCTACATCAATGCTGTTTACCTTATTATCCGGTAAGTCGCTGTTGCTTTCTTTGTATAAGGTCCAGGTTGAGTTGTCATCGGCCAGCTTTCCAATGCCCAGCCAGTGGCAACCTATCCATTTGTTATCGCTTCCATCTATTGCAATGGACAAAACCCGGTTGTGCGGAAGATCGGAATTGGAAGTAGTGTAGTGCCCCAATTCGGTTCCGTCGGGTTCCAGGTAATAAACGCCATTGGCATAGGTAGCAACCCAAAGGTCGCCGTCACTGTCGATATCAATGTCGGTTACATTTTGTCCGGCCAATAGGGTAGTCCAGGCATCCCCTGCAAGGTCATATTTAGCCAAGCCACCGCCACCGGTTCCAACCAGCAGATCACCACTGCCATCAAATAATAAAGCAGAAACATATTCGTGAGGTAATCCATCACCTGTATGATAAACGGTCCATGTATCAGTTGCATCCAGGTTCGCTAAACCCCATGTAGTTCCAAACCATTTATCGTTGCCGTTAATGGCAATAGAAAGAACACGGTCAATGGGCAGGCTGGAATTTGATGAATTGTAAACGGTCCAGTTGGCCCCGTCAAATTCAGCCACGCCACCGTCGTAGGTTCCCACCCAGGTATCCGTTCCTTCAAATCCCAACGATTCGATCTTGTCCGAGGGAAGGTCGGAATTGGAAGTATTGTAAACAACCCAGGTTCCGCTCTGAGCAAGGGTAAAGGATACCCATACTAAACTGATAAAAAATAGTAATAACTTTTTCATAGGTCTTATATTTTGGTTTATAATTAGCTAAGGCTTGGGGTGAATGTTTTCATCAATCCTTCAAAAAACAATCATACCGTTATCAAAGTTACTACTATCCCAGCCTGCTACCGCAAATTAAAGAGGATATCTGTTGACCTATAGGATTTATTGTGTGAGCTCCCTTACTTAATGGTTGAAAAACCAGCGAGACCTTATCAAATTATTGTTTCGAGTGATCTAATATAATTTAACGGCATATGAAACCGGAAAAGCTGATCCTGCCAATTGATCTCGCAATATCTTTCTTTGCGGTTAACCTCAAAGAGGTAGTTTAGGTTGATGATCACCGAACGGCTAATTCTGAAAAATAAGTCTTTCGGGAGTTTTTTCTCCACCTCGCTCAGGTAATAGGTAACCACCAATTTATCGGGTGGGTGGCAATAGATCTCCGAGTAATTTCCGGAGGCTTTAATAAATACCACATTAGATGGATTGATCATGATAAAACCCGTGCGGGTATTAAAGGGGATTTTTTTACTTCGATAGGCACTCATCAGGCTATCGATCTTATCCTTAATCTTTAACTGATGATTTTCGTGTTTGATCCGTTCGAGAAGATGCGTTAAGTCAGCACGCGAGACAGGTTTAAGCAAATAATTAAAAGCAGCCTCATGGAAGGCTTCTATTGCATAACGATCATAGGCTGTTACAAAAACAATCCGGGGATTATAATCATATCGCCTGATTTCTTTCATGATCTCAAATCCCCCTTTATGAGGCATCATAATATCGAGCAGCAACAGATCGGGCTTATGGTTAAGAATAGCGTTTACGGCATCTTCGTAATTTCCGGCAGTTCCTATCAGATCAAATCCTTCTGTCTTTGTGAGCATATCACTCAAAAGCCTGACTGAATTAGAATCGTCGTCAACAACAAAGCTTGTTATCAGTGTATTGTTTTTCATAGCCCTTTTCTACAACCAAAATTAATAATAAATTTACATATTTCGAACTTTATCCAATCCCAAATGACTAAAAGTGAATTTTTTTCAGGGCTATTTGTTGAAAAATTTTCCATAATATTTTAAATGCTTTTTGATTAATGCATATTATTTTATTAATTTTACGACTCAATCCATAAAAGTTCAAGTTATGAAGAACCATCGCGGAAATTTTATCATAGGAATATTGATCATATTCCTGATTTCGAACGGGATTATGCAAGTCAAAGGGCAAACACCACGTTATTGGTCGTTTGGCATCAATGCCGGTCCCAATATTTTTATCGGCGACATAAAACGTTTTAGTTACCTGCCTTCAACCGAGGATCCAAGTGAGCTTAAATTAGCTTATGGATTAACTGTTGATAAAAAGTTTACGCCGGTTTTTGGATTGCGGGCTCAGTTTCTAAACGGGCAGCTTTCAGGCACTGATCGCGAGCTTGACCGGACATTCGAAGCCAAAGTTTTTGAATACAACCTGAGCGCTGTGTTTAACTTTAATAACTTATTTTCGGCAACCAACCGGACCCGCCGGCTGGAATTGTACGGTATAGTAGGCCTGGGGTTTTCCAATTTTGAAACCGATCAATATCTCTATTCCGATCAAGACACCCATCTTGGCGGAAGCGGTCATGGCTCCGGTTCGGGTATTGGAGGCCGTACATTGGAAACTACCGTTCCTTTCGGGCTGGAGCTCGATTATCATTTAAACCGGAATTGGACCCTCAAAGGAGAATACACCCTCCACCCGGTTTATTCCGATGAACTGGATATTCGGGAGGCCGATTTTGCTTATGATATGTATAACTATGTTGCTGTGGGCATCAGCTATAAACTTCATACGGGAACCCAACGACGGGAAAGGCCTACTCCAACTGAACCCGAGCGTGAAGAGCCTACCGAAGAGATGATAACCCGTCAAGAGGGTGAGCCAAGCGGAGAGGAAACCCAACCAACACAACCCGAGCCCGAACCGGCTAAGCCGGCTCCCAACGTGGCCATCAACACACAAATGGCACAACAGATCACCAATGGGAAAACATTCGGGATGACGCTTAATGTTAACAAACAGCATTTAAGAGCAGGAACGGAAATACTACAAACATTCCCCTCAGGCTTTACGCCTGTTGAAACGGCAGGAACCACCGGTAACTTCAAATTCGAAGAACAAATGCTTACCCTCTCGTGGGATGAGCTGCCCGAAGGCAAAAGTTTTGAGACTTCTTATAACGTAAAGGTTGAGAATGCCATTCCGGGAAAATACCTGATTCCCGGTATGATGATCTATCGGTATAATAATAAGAGCCACTCGGAAAAGTTCCGCAATTACATCACGGTTAAAAGGGCCGCAGAGCAAACAAGACAGGAAACCGAACCAAAACCGGAATCGACCTCGCCTCCTGCCCTGGAATACAGGGTGCAAATCCGGGCCAAGAAAACCGGCAGGCTCTCCAAGAATGAACTGGCAAAAAGATTCAACCTTTCCACACCAATTAAAGAAGATATTTATAACGGATATTACATTTACACCGTGGGATCATTTGACACCTACGAACAAGCCCGGAATTATCGCGACACGTTAAGGCGTCGCCATAACGTGAATGATGCTTTTGTGGTGGCATTCCGTTATGGAGAACGCCTTGATAAATTACCGGAAAAATAAATAAAGTGTTATAGCTATCATTTAAAGGGATTAGGCTTAGCTTAATCCCTTTGTATGTTAGCGATTTAGAAACATTTAATGCTTTGAGTTTGTTTTTTTACATGCCCGCTTTTATTGTTAATCAAAAAGTTGAGTTATGAAACCTGTAAAAGGATTTGTTACCATAAGCCGCTGGATAATGCGACTGGCCTTGTTGCTCTTTTTTGTGCTGAATTACGGCGAAACAGTACTCGATCTGAATTTTAATGAAATGGGATTTTATCTTTCCAGCCTGTTCTTTCTATTTGGAGTGCTGCTTTTTGTGGGTGGTTTCCTCAAAGAAGCGTCACTTACAGTTACCTCAGGCTTAGTGCTTTCCATCCTGGTGCTATATCAGATTATTGTTACCTATCCCGGAGCTATGACGGAGTCATTAGCAAGCAAGCTGCTCTTGTTTTCGGTTACATTGTATTTTTTTGCTTCGGGGAACAACAAGATATAATTCAAGGTCGATAAGCCTTTGAGAAATCCGAATGAACAGACTTCTTCAGACAGATGTTTTCAAATTAGGGGAACTTATGTAATTTTACATTAAAAAACAAATACTATGAAACAACTATACATTCTGATCATTACCTTAATGGCCATATCAGTAACAGCTCATGCCCAGGAGTTTGGCGGTGGATTGATGGGTGGTGTTGTCGGAAGCCAGGTTCATGGTGATAGTTATGTGGGATTTAACAAAGGTGGCATTTATGCCGGAGGGTTTGTCAACTTGCAGGTAAATCCCAAGGGCTTGCTGCAAATGGAATTGAATTTTATCCAAAAGGGAAGCCGCCATAATCCCGATCCTGAACAAGGTGATTTTACCGAGTACCTGATGCGTTTAAATTATGTGGAGATCCCGGTGGTCTACAAATACCTTACATCGGAACGTTTTTCGGTTGAAGGTGGATTATCATACGGTTACCTGGTGCATGAAGAGGAAACCTTCCTGGACCGGGAAATTTATGCTGATAAAGATTTTAAAAAGCATGCAGCCAATATCCTGGTTGGCTTTTATTATAATTTAATCCCCGATCTGGAGATCAATATGCGTGTTCATTCCAGCGCCATTCCTGTACGAGAGCATTCTTCCGGAGCAAAATGGCTGCTCAATCGCGGGCAGTATAATTTTGCGATTAGTATTACGGGGTATTATGAATTATAAAACTTACCCCTTAATGTACAATCAAACCACTTGCTGATCGTATTCGGCTAAATTATTTTTTCGACAAATATTTATTCATTTTCAATAAAAGCGCCTCCTTTTTAATAGGCTTGGTAATGTAATCATCGCAGCCGGCTTCTATGGCCTTGTCTTCATCACCTTTCATGGCAAAGGCGGTTTGAGCAATAACGGTGGTCTCCGGATCAATTTCCTTGATTTGCTGAGTTGCTTCATAACCGCCCATTTTTGGCATTTTAATGTCCATAAGGATCAAATCGAAACAGGGACCATTTCCTTTCCTGTCTTCGGAAGTATACTTTTTAAACAGGTCCACTGCCTGAACACCGTTATGAGCCCGTTCAACTTCTATCTTGGTTTTCTTTAGCATGCTTTTCAACAATTCAAAATTGCTCTCATCATCCTCGGCAATCAGGATGCGCCTTCCAGGCCATACAAGCTCACCGGCCTCCTCTGCTGCCGGTTCTTCTTCCTGCTCCGAGGATTCATACGGAATGGTAAAATAAAATGTCGATCCGTTATCCGGTTCCGAATCAACCCATATGCTGCCGTTAAGTAATTCCACAAGCCGCTTCGAGATGGAAAGGCCCAAACCGGTGCCCTCATACTTCCGGGTAAAACCTTCGTCGGCCTGACGGAAGCGTTCAAAAATAATGTCTTGTTTATCCGGGGCTATGCCTATGCCGGTATCTTTCACAAAAAACCGGATGATATTTCGGCTTTCAACACTATATCCAAATTCAATGGCGCCTTCTTCGGTGAATTTGAGTGCGTTTTTCAGAAGGTTATTGAATATCTGCTTGATAAAGGCCGGGTCGGAATGGATTTGGCATTTACTATCATCGAGATCTTTAAAAACTTTAATGGTCAAATCTTCACGCTCAAGATTTACCTGATCGGTTTGAATGTTCATCTTGATCTCATCAAGCAGATTGTTGATGTTAAATTCCTTTTTCTCAATATCAACATCACCGCTTTCGATAATAGAAATATTAAAAAGGTCTTCGATGATTTCCAGTAAGTGTTTTCCGCTTTTGTTAATGTTTTCGGCATATTCGAGGATCTCTTCCGTTGACAGGCCTTCATCAATCAATTCGGAGAAACCGATCACAGCATTGAGCGGTGTTCGTAACTCATGCGACATAGTGGCCAGGAAAGCCGATTTCAAACGGTCAGATTCTTCCGCTTTTTCCTTGGCATCAATCAGGTCTTTTTCCATCTTTTTACGGTCGGTAATATCTTCATTAATGGCCACAAAGTGATGGATTTTTCCATAATTATCCTTTATGGGTGATATAGAAGAGGAAATCCAAAACAGCTCCCCGTTTTTCCGTCTATTCCTTAACTCACCCTTCCACTCGTTTCCACTTTTAATGGTTTGCCACAGGCGTTGATATTCTTCCTTAGGGGTATGACCCGATTTAAGTATGCGCGGATTCTTTTTATAAACCTCTTTTAAGGTATAGCCGGTGAGCTGGGTAAATTTGGGGTTCACATATTCAATTTGCCCTTCGGTATTGGTTATAACAACCGACACCGGACTTTGCTGTACCGATACTGACAGCTTTCTTACCTCTTCCTCTATACGCTTATTTCGAATGGATACAGCAATTTGGGAAGAAATAAAGCGCAGGTTTTCAAGGTCTTCCTCCGTATATACGTTCTCATCCTCGTAATTCTGTACCACAATTATTCCAATAACCTTATTGTCGACAATTAAGGGCACGCCTAGCCACACCTTGGCCGGTGTTCCAATGGTTTCGATTTCCCCTTTTTCTTCAAGCAATTCCATATCCCTCTCTCTGAACAACATAGGTTGTTGTTTACGGATTACATAAGCGCTAAGGGTTTTTCCGGCCGGAAATTCTTCAAATTCATCTTTTTCATCCTTAATATAGGGTAAGCTCAAAGTGTCCTTGTCTTCATCATAAAGAATAATCAGAAAGTTTTTGGTTTCGGTAACTTTGTCGAGTTCAGTCCTGATCACATCGGAAAGTTCAGAGATGTTCTGCGTGGTATTAGTGGCGTTGGCTATATTGAACATGATCTCCCTCGTTAGGTCGGCATGTTTACGCTCGGTAATATCGCTGCCATAAATGTGAACCCGCCCCGATTCCTTGTTGGGTGATAAACTCAACAGGTAATAAAGCTTGTTAAAATGTACCTCTACGGTTTCCTGCTCATCATTTTCGAGCGAATGCTTTATATGGTTTATAATGCTTTCAGGAGCTTTTTGGTGCAATTGGGTCTTCCACATGGCCAGCAACGGCTCAGCTCCTTGATTGGCATAAATGATTTTGCCGTCTTTATTGACCGTTATTACCGGGTTGGGGTTTTCGCGGGCAAATTGGGTAAGACGTTTAAGTTTTTCTTCCGATTTATGGCGTTCTTCAATATTTCGATAAATACCGTAAACTGCAAGCTGATTTCCGCTCAATAAGATGGGTTTTCCGGTGATCGAAACCGGTATCCGGGTACCTTCTTTTGATATTCTGATGCTTTCCAGTTCAATGCTATCCCCGGAGGCCACAGCATTGGTTGTGTTCCACCCTTCTTCCGTAAGGTCATCCGGAACAATCAAATCATTAATTTGCTTGCCGCTTGCTTCATTAAGGCTATATCCGAAAAGGTTTTCAAATTCCCTGTTCACCTGTATCACCCTGTCTTCATTATCCAATATGGCAATGGCTTCGGGAGCATATTCAAACAAATCTTCAAAATAAGCCTTTTGGATCCTAAGCTCCTCTTCCACTTTTTTCCGTTCGCTTATATCACGGATGATCATCTGATAGTAAGTGGTATCTTCCACCTCTATGGGCCTTGAACTTATTTCAACAGGAATCTCGGTGCCGTTACTTTTTTTATGGTTGGTTTCATAAACCATTCCTCCATTACCTTTTTCCGAAGTTAACTCTTTTGATAAGGGTTCCTTTTCAGAGGCTCTTAGCTGATCGATTTTCATAGCGAGCATTTCCTCAATGGAATAGCCGTAAGTCCTCGAGGCTTTTTCATTAGCCTCGATAATACGCCCATTTTCATCGTACATGATAATGATGTCGTTGGCATAGCGCGTTAGATAATCGTGCTGTTTCAGCAAGGAAGAGCGTTCTCTTTCGAGGTCGAGCTGATGACGGTAATAGCGATAACTTTGTCGCCTCCACACAACATACAGCACAACAGCGGTGAGTATAAGGATGAGTAACAAAATAACGGCAGTTTGTATGGCCGAAGTTCTGAAGAGACCATAAACTTCCTTGACATCGGTTTTGGTTAATATAAACCAGGGAGTCCCATCGAGTTTTTCCACGGAAGCTAATACTTTGGCTCCCCGGTAATCGGTTCCCTGTATTAAGCCTTTATCAACCTGAGTTGCTATTTTATAAAATATATTCTCTTTTTCAGTAGGCACATATTGCTTTAGAATGGAATTCTTCATAAAGCGTAAATCACTGAGGAATTCTATACCACTCCCCGAAGCTTTGAATAAGATCGTTTCTCCTGTTTGGCTGGGTATGGTTGCTTGCTCAATGATTGGATAAAGGAACCTATCCGGATTGATCTCAAGCACCATATAGCTTATAAGCTTCCCCATATTATCATATAAGGGCGCTATCAAACCAATATGAACATCATCGTGAGCCGTTTTATGAAGAGGGGAAAAAACCACTGATCCTGATTGCCGTGCCTGATCAAGATACTTAACCGTGGACTTATGGATTTTTTCGTCTTGGGAGTTGTTGCCGATAAGATATTCTTTGTCAGGAGTAACCAGGTATATCTTACGATAATCAAAATGCTCTTTCCAGGAGTTCATCCACTTAATAAGCGATTGCCTATGCTCCTCATTACCATTCTTTAAATAACCTTTAATGGTATTAAGCATACTTTGGTTTTGCGATAAGGTAAAAAGATCGTTGATACGCTCCTGCCGCCAGTTAACAATTTGGTGGCCTTTATAAGTATTGGTGGTGTTAATAAATTGGTGGGTCTCTTCCTTTATCTCTTCTTTTTGCTTTAAATAATAAGAATACCCTACCATGATCAGCACCAGGAACACAACCGCAAAAACAATTAACAAATGCCACGGCATTAGTGGCTTTCTCTTCTTTACATTCATTTTACAATCACTTTTTCACCGAGCTAATCAAATTCTCTCCCACACAAGCAAGTAGTGAAAATAATTTATAAATATAGTAAAAAATCATTTCCCGGGAGATTTATTTTTATTTAATGGCATCCATAGATCATCTCCTGTAACTATAGAATGCTTTTTACCATAATCTTCGGTTCCATCATATCCAGTATGGAATATTTAATGCCTTCGCGGCCAAATCCTGAATTCTTAACACCGCCATAAGGCATATGGTCCACCCTGAAGGTAGGAACATCATTGATGATCAAGCCACCCACCTCGAGCCGGTCAAAAGCATAATTCATCTGATTGATGCGGTTGGTAAAAACGCCGGCCTGCAAGCCAAAATCACTATTGTTAACTTCGGCAATGGCATTTTCGAAATTTTCGAAAGGCTCAAGAGCAACTACAGGTCCAAAGACTTCGAGTGAGCATACTTTCATAGTATCCTTGGTATTGGTAAGCACGGTGGGTTCTACATCGGTTCCTACCCGTTTTCCACCGGCAAGAATTTCAGCTCCGGCTTCTTTAGCCTCTCCTATCCAATCTTCAACCCGTTGAGCATTTTTTTCATCAATCATCGACGAAATATCGGTATCGGGATTCAAGGGATCACCTATCTTAAGACTCCTTACTTTTTCAATGTATTTCTGCGAAAATTCATTAAATATAGAACGTTCCACATATATTCGCTGAGCATGAATGCAAACCTGTCCAGAGTATGCAAAGCCACCCGCCAGGCAACGGTTTACCGCATGATCGATATCACTGCTTTCGGTCACCACCACCCCGGCATTGCCGCCAAGCTCAAGTACAACCTTTTTATTACCGGCGTCACGCTTCATCTTCCAACCCACTGTATCGGAACCGGTAAAAGAGAGCAGTTTAATGCGTTCATCGGTTACCAGTTGATTTCCGCTTTCGCGATCCATGGGTATAATGGATACAGCCCCCTTGGGAAGAGAGGTTTGATCGATGATCTTGGCCAATTCCAAAGTTGATAGTGGTGTTAATGACGAAGGCTTAAGAATTATAGGACACCCAGCAGCAATAGCCGGCGCGATTTTATGCACGGCCAGGTTCATAGGAAAATTAAAGGGCGAAATTCCGGCAACCAGCCCAAGCGGAAAATATTTAACAACGCCTTCTCTATTTTCCCCGGCCGGGGTCCAGTCTATGCTGATGTATTCCTTGGGGAGTCTTTTAGATTCTTCAGCTGCCACGGTAAAGGTTTGTATAGCCCGCTTTATCTCTCCCAAAGCGTAACGCATAGGCTTCCCCGATTCTTTACTGATCAAAGCCGCATGAAACTCCAGGTTCTCTTTCAAGCTATCGGCTATAAACCTTAAGATTTCATATCGCTGATGCGCAGGCATGTGCCTGAGATCTTCCTGCAAAGTTAGCGCCTTCTCAATAGCATGGTCCAGTTCCTGCTTTCCTGCTTTATAGGTGTAGGCAAAATTTTCTCCTGAATAGGGATTGATTACCTTTAGTTGATTATCGGTAGTGATAAATTCTCCGCCGGCATAGATGGCATATTCCTGCATAATCAGATTCTTTTATTTCATGGTAAATTTACTTTTTTTTCAGTGGGTTAACATCCTATAACAATAAACATACAAGGTGAAACGATGTTTATGAAAAAGTGGTCATATAAAGATCAAAATTTTAGTTGTTTACCCTTGCCAGTAAAATATTTTTACTAATTTTGCAGCTCCTAAAAACGAGGTAAAAACACATACTAAATACTTGCAAAATGTACGCAATTGTTGATATAGCTGGTCATCAGTACAAAGTGAAAGAAGGTCAGGAGATTTTTGTAAACCGCTTGGAAGCCAAAGAAGGTTCAAAGATGAATTTTGACCAGGTATTACTTGTAGATAATGATGGAAAAGTTGATGTAGGCACCCCGGTTGTTAAAGGTGTTAAAGTATCGGCCGAAGTTCTTGAACATTTAAAGGGTGATAAGGTTACCGTATTTAAGAAGAAGAGAAGAAAAGGCTATCAAAAAGAAAACGGACACCGCGATTACCTTACCAAGATAAAAATTGCCGGTATTGGTAAAGGTGGCGCCAAGAAAAAAGCAACCGAAGAAGTTAAAGAAGAAAAAGAAGAAACCGAATAATCATACCAAAACGGATAAAAATAGTTAGCTATGGCTCATAAAAAAGGTGCAGGAAGTACACAGAATAACCGCGAATCGCATAGTAAACGATTAGGCGTAAAGATATACGGCGGACAGTTTGCCAAGGCCGGAAATATTTTGGTTCGTCAGCGTGGAACCAAGCATCGGCCGGGCAATAATGTTGGTATAGGAAAAGATCATACCCTTTTTGCTTTAACGAACGGAAAAGTTGAATTTCGCAGAAGGCAGAACTCAACATCATATGTATCAATTGTCCCCGGCGAAAAGGCAGAAGCTTAAAGATATTTATACATTACATTTAAAAATCTCCTGGTTGGCTTCAGTCAGGAGATTTTTTTATAGGTGGTTTTCGTTTACTTTTGTGCAACCATTAAATTAAATGATCTATGCTGGAATTAAACTACATTAGGGAACATAAGGATGAGATCATTGAAAGGCTAAAAGTAAAGAATTTCAATGGTGAAGATATTTTAAACCGCATTGTGGAGCTTGATGAAAAACGACGGCAAACCCAAAAAGACCGTGATAATGCTTTTGCCGAATCAAAGCGCCTTTCAAAAGATATTGGAAAACTCTTTAAAGAAGGTAAGCAAGAGCAAGCCAATGCCCTTAAGGAAAATTCCACCCAATTGAAAAATGAATCGCGGCAGTGCGAAGAGCAACTTACCAACATTGTTAAGGAGTTGAACGAACTGTTAACCCAGGTTCCTAATGTACCCCATCCGAGTGTGCCCAAGGGTGAAAGCGATGAAGAAAACAAACTGGTTTATGAAGAAGGCCCCCTGCCCGATCCGGGGAAAGATGCACTCCCCCATTGGGAACTGGCCAAAAAATACGATCTTATCGATTTCGACCTGGGCAGCAAGATCAGTGGGTCGGGCTTTCCGGTTTATAAAGGACGTGGCGCCAAGTTGCAACGCGCTTTAATTAACTTTTTCCTGGCCGAAGCCGAAAAGGCGGGTTACGAAGAGATTCAGCCTCCCTTAATGGTCAATGAAGATTCTGCCTTCGGCACAGGGCAATTGCCCGATAAAGACAGCCAGATGTATTACGTGGAGATGGATAATATGTACCTGATCCCTACAGCTGAAGTGCCGATAACCAATATTTACCGCGATGTGATTTTGAAAGCGGAAGATTTTCCGGTAAAAAACGCCGCCTACTCGGCTTGTTTCCGCAGAGAAGCCGGCTCGTATGGTAAAGATGTCCGTGGCCTGAACCGTTTACACCAGTTCGATAAAGTGGAGATCGTGCAGGTTCAGCACCCCGGTAAATCCTATGATACACTCGAGGAAATGCGCGAATATGCCTCTGGCATACTGCGTAAACTAGGGCTGTCATTCAGGATTCTGATCTTGTGTGGCGGCGACACCAGCTTTGCTTCGGCCTTAACCTATGATCTGGAAGTGTATTCGGGAGCTCAGCAACGCTGGCTCGAGGTGAGCTCGGTATCCAACTTCGAAGCCTTTCAATCGAACCGTATGAAACTGAGGTTTAAGGATGAGAACGGCAAGAACCGCTTGGCTCACACACTAAATGGCAGCGCATTGGCGTTACCGAGGATAGTAGCAGCGTTGCTTGAAAACAATCAAACACCCGATGGCATTAAAATCCCCGAAGCTTTAGTGCCTTATACCGGTTTCGAGACGATCACTTAAGTATAGATTGAACCGCTACGGTGAAGTGCTGTTTATTAACACAGTACAAATGAAATAGTAACTATGCAAGGTTTTCTAAAGATCATACCGCTTTTTCTGGTTATCATTACCATCAATGCGAGCACGGCACTAGCGCAATCGGAACAATCCGATTCGCAACTGGCCGGTGAATATTTTCGCAACAACCAGTATGAAAAGGCTGCTGTACTCTACAAAAAGCTCTACGAAAAGAAACACTCCCACATTTATTATAATTATTACCTGCATTGCCTGCTCCAAATGGAGGAATACCGTGATGCAAGGAAACTGGTAAAAGAGGAAATGGATCGCAACCCTTCAAGGGAACGCTATCTTGTGGACCTTGGTTATGTTTATATAAACGAAGGAAAAACCTCCAAGGGAGAGCGCTTATACGAGCAAGCAATCGATGAACTTTCGGCCTCGCGAAGTGAAGTGATGGACCTGGCTAATGCTTTCCGGTTCAGGCGGGAAGATGAATTTGCCATTGAAACTTATCTTAAAGGCCGGAAATTGCTCAAGGGTGAATATGAATTTCATTACCAACTGGCCCGCATTTACCAAAATCTGGGCGATTACGATAAGATGGTGCAAGAATACCTGGATTTGATCGAGTTTAAGCGATCGAAAATGCGAATAGTGCAGTCGCGGTTGCAATCGGCGCTGAATGAGGATTCCCGGGGGAAAATAAGTGAGGCCTTGCGAAACGAGTTGCTCAGGCGTATTCAGCAATTTCCCGAAAAAGGGTATTATTCCGAAATGATGCTTTGGCTGGCGGTTCAGGAAAAGGACTTTGAATCGGCACTAGTGCAGGCCAAAGCCATCGACAGGCGTGCCATGACCGATGGCCGTAATGTATTTCGCATTGCCGGCATGGCAGCATCAAACAAAGCTTATGAAATTGCCAGCGAAGCCTATAATTACGTGATCAACAATAGCGGCGATCGCTACATGCGGATTAAAAGCAAGGTGGAACTGCTGAATGTAGAATTTAAACAAGCTACAGCCGGCGAAGTCCCCGACAAAGAGCGCTTAACCGATTTGGAAAATCAATACGAGGAAACCATCGAAGAGTTGGGGCGTAGTAAATTAACCCTCCCGCTTATGCGGAATATGGCTCATTTGCAGGCTTTCTATCTCGAAAAGGTCGATTCTGCGATAACGATGCTGGAAGAAGCCATAAAACTATCGGGGAATCAAAATGAGCAGCAAGCACTGTGTAAAATGAAACTGGCCGATATATTGCTTTTTTCCGGTCAACCCTGGGATGCCACATTGCTTTATTCACAGGTGGTAAAATCATTTAAGAACGAACCGCTGGGTCATGAGGCCAAATTCCGGAATGCAAGACTGTCATTTTATATCGGTGAATTTGGATGGGCCAGTACTCAACTTGACGTTCTGAAAGCAGCTACATCCAAGCTTATTGCCAACGATGCCATGGAACTATCACTCCTTATCAATGATAATATGGATCAGGACAGTGTTTCGGAAGGCCTACAGATGTATGCCCGTGCTGATCTTCATTTATTCAGGAACAACCATCAAAAAGCACTGGCAACCCTCGACTCTATCGGTAATTTACCGAATGCGGGCTCGCATGCCTTAGTAGATGAGGTGTTGTATAAAAAGGCTCAAATTCACATTAAGCAGGGAAATTTCGATACCGCTGCCCGGGAACTTCAGCAAATCATCGATAAACACCCCGATAAGATACTGGCCGATAACGCCTTGTTCGAGCTTGCCGGATTGTATGAAAACCACCTGGATAATAAGGACAAAGCCATGCAGCTTTATCAGAAGCTAATTACCGAATATGCCGGCAGCATCTATGTAGTAAATGCCCGCAAGCATTTCCGCAGGCTCCGCGGCGATCAGGTTAACTGATGGTTCCTTAAACCACTAAAAAATCATTATGGTTAAAGCAAAGAAACACCTGGGCCAGCATTTTTTGACCGATCAGAATATTGCCCGTAAGATCGTGGACAGTATGCCCATTGAGGTGGTGAATTTGCTTGAAGTAGGCGCCAGAACAGGGGTGTTGACCAAATACCTTCTTCAAAACCCTCAATACAAACTTTCAATAATGGATGTGGATGAAGAATCCATTGCCTACCTGAAGCATCAATATCCCGAAGCGGACGATTACATCATTCAAGGAGATTTTTTGAAAACCGACCTGAGCGCCATCTTTTCAGAAGAATTTTCTGTGATCGGGAATTTTCCCTACAATATTTCCAGCCAGATCTTCTTCAAAATTCTTGATCACCGTAATCAGATAGGATCGGCGGTGGGTATGATCCAGAAAGAAGTGGCCGAACGCATTGTGTCCCCGCCGGGCAGCAAGGTATACGGGATATTAAGTGTGCTGTTGCAAGCATTTTTTCATATCGATTATCTTTTTAATGTAAGTGCCAACGTATTTTCACCGCCTCCAAAAGTGAAATCCGCGGTCATCAGGTTGCGCCGGAACGACGTTAAGGAATTACCCTGTAATGAAAACCTGTTCTTTCGCCTGGTCAAACAATCTTTTAATCAACGCCGCAAAACACTGAGAAATTCGCTCAAATCCTACCTTCAGGATGAAAGCCTGAAAAGACATGAAATTTTCAGCAAACGCCCCGAGCAATTAACAGTAGACAATTTTGTAGCAATTGCGAAGCTATTGAGCTAACATAAACAAGAACTACTAACCACAAGCTATTTATCCGCCGTATGAAAGGAGGCGGAACAGCAACGAGCTTACTAAGCATTGCACTCCGCAGTAATGCAGAACTTATTAATTCACTGTCCTCCAACTCATTCAGAAATCCCTCATTCTTCCTTTTCCACACCCCCTAAGATCTTTCCGTTTTTTACAACATATTCGGTTCCGGCATTAATATACCAGGGATAAGCGATATCATCCAGTTCATCGCTGATGGTAAACCTGGTGCCTTCGGCCAGTGATACAATCACTTCTATATCCTGCATGCGGAATTTATCATCACGGGGTATGGCAAACAAGGCATCAAGATTGACGGTAGAATCTTTGATTTTAATATCATAAACGATTCTTTCGGCACGGCGACGGGCATCACGTGGAGACTCCCCTCGAGAGCTGTATTCCACATAAATGACACCTATGGAATCGTCTGTTGCTTTAAAGCTTAAACCGGGAACACCGCGGAAGCTGTTATGAAGAGCAGGACGATTCTCTGGAACTTCGCTGAACAGATACTTACGTTCATCAATAACCGAAGGATACCAGCTATCAGGCGTCATATCGAATTTATAGGAGGCCTTGCCAGCAGGGAGGCTACTCACTTCTTTATCGATGGTTTGTTCATGCCTGAAATCCTTAGCGGTAAAAAAGATGGATCCTCCTGTTACAAATAAGGCGACAACCCATACGATCAAAACATTATGATCGAAGTAATGTGTTTTTATGCGATTGCCAAAGATCAGCCTTAACCCGATAAAAACAAGCCATGCTAACGGTATCCCAATTAAAAGAGCCATTCCTAAAACGCCCAGGGTAAAAATCAATCCATCACCAAAAATCAGGTTGATAAAAGCCGGCCCAGAAAAATAAATGGGTAGTTCATCCATAAGCACAAAGGGTATGGATGGAATGAACATAACCCCAATGATAGCACTGATAAGCGATAAACCTGTTATGATAAGCACAATTCCGATAAGGATAGCAGCGATCTTCAACAGTACCCGGAGCACTTCAACAATGCCATCGCCTATGGTATCGCCGGCATCGCGATACATACCCTTATTCCGGGAAAAGCTTTCCCTGGTGCGGCTGGCATAACTGCTGAAGCTATCGCCTATATCGCGGAATTCTTCTTTAACGGAACGTTCAATATTATTAATGTTCACCCTCTTACCCCGCATTTCGAGTTTTTCGGCGGTGGTACGGGCCATGGGAATAGCGATCCAGAAAATAATATAGGCCAGCGGCCCCACGGCAAAGAAAGAGACAACAAAGGCTAGCCTGAACCACAGGGGATCCACATTAAAATAAGCGCCCATTCCGCCTCCCACACCACCGATAATCTTGTTGTCAGGATCGCGAAACAGGCGCTTCGGACGATCATAGCCCGGGCCGGCAGGCTCTCTTTCGGAAGCAACGCCCTCGTGTTCCTCCTCGTCCATCTCGGCGGGTTCACCCATAACAGCTATTACCTCCTCAACATCATCAAGGGAGATAACCTGTTTATCTTCACCGAGTTTCTCGCGTAACAGCTCAGCTATGCGCGCTTCAATGTCGTTTACTATTTCCTCCGAGCTTTCCTCACCGGCAAAATGCTGCTTGAGACGCTCAATATACTGATTCAATTTTTCATAGGCATCCTCATCGATATGAAAGATAACCCCGCTAATATTGATATTAAAACTTTTCTTCATCGTTTTTGGTTTTAATGTTGTTTTTTCGTGATGATCACCGATAAATTCAGCTTATACACTGTCATTTTCGAGTATTTGGTTCACTTGCTTTTGAAGTTTATACCAGTCTTCTTTCAGGGTTTCGCGCATTTCTTCCCCGCTTTGGGTCAAGCGGTAATACTTTCGCGGTGGCCCTCCTTTTGATTCCTGCCACTGGTATTCGAGAAATCCGGCATTTTTCAGCCTGGTGAGCAAGGGGTACAAGGTCCCCTCCACCACGATAAGATCGGACGCCTTGAGATGCTCGATGATGTCGGAAGCATAAGCATCGCGCTGCCCGATAATGGAAAGAATGCATAGTTCCAGCACCCCTTTCCGCATTTGAGCTTTGGTTTTTTCTGCTTTCATGCCGACAAAGCTAATACAAAACATAGAACCATGCAATACATAGTAGTAATTTTTTTAAAATAATTTGTTAAAAAAGGTAGTGTATAAATCTTAGAAGATAAAATGTAAACCGGGTATCCCTTTAATATAGGTCTAAACAAGAAGGATACGCATCTGGGATATTTTGTGGAAATGCTAACCGGATAATTATTAGGAATCGCGCATTACCGGAAGGGACGGGTTATCGCTCCGCAGATGTACGGTAAAATCTCACGCCCCTATAGGATTATGGTATAATGCTATTTCCGGCATCCGATGCTTCGCTGTATGTCTATGGCTATGTCAACTTTCCATTCCCGATCCTACTTATACTCCAGCACTTCTGTTTCACCGCGCAATACTCTATCGGCATTGATGGCCAGGGCTTCTACTTCATCCTCGTTGGGATAAATGGCAATGGGGCCTATTTTACTTACCCGGCTGGACACATAGTTGGTAAAGGATTTATTATGGAAAATATCACCGGAAAGGATAATGGCATCGGGTTTTCCTTCGGTAACCATGCACATGCCCCCGATTTCTTTCGAGAGCTGGTAAGCCATGGCGTTGGTATAAAGTTCGGCTTCCTTGTCCCCTTGTGCGATCCGGTCTTCGATTTCATGGACGCTGGTGGTTCCAAGGTAACCGGCAAAGCCTCCTTCGGTGGTGATCATATGGATGATCTCTTCCTGGGAGTATTCGCCGCTAAAGCAAAGGCGCACCAAGTCGCCCACCGGAAGGGTTCCGGTGCGTTCGATGGAGAACGGACCATCGCCGTCGAAGGCTTGGTTGGCATCGATAACACGGCCGTTTTTATGGGCGCCTACTGAAGTGCCACCACCACCAATATGCACCACGATCAGGTCGAGTTCTTCGTATTTGCGGTTAATGGATTTAGCGTATTTACGGGCCACCACTTTTTGATTCAGGGCATGAAAGATCGATTTACGGTCAAACTTGGGATGTCCCGAAATTCGGGCCAGATCACCCAACTCATCAACCACTACCGGGTCGGCAATATAAGCTTCAGCTTCCAGTTCAGCGGCGATATCATCGGCCAGCAAGCCGCCAAGATTAACGGCATGTTTTCCCATAATGCCTTTAAGGAGATCTTCCTTCATGCGTTTATTCACCTTATAAACTCCTGAATCCAGTGGTTTCAGGAGGCCTCCGCGGGCAATGATCACTTTCATGTCTTTAAGCCTGATCTCATTATCGCGCAATTCCTTCATAATGGCATTGCGGCGTAAATCCAACTGATCGGTAACTTCATTGAATTTCCCCAGCTCTTCCTTATTGTGCTGAATGGTTTTCAGAAAAACCAATTTGGCATTTTTAAATACCGCAATCTTGGTAGAGGTATTTTTGGGATTGATCACTAAAACTCGACTTGAGTGCATATCGTTCCGTTTTTTTGTAATTCTTGATTTTTCAAATATACAGCATTTATCTGTTTTTGTTTGCCTGAAACCGGATCAAATCACCGGCCTTACATATTTCGTCTGTACTGACCACCTACTTCAAACAAGGCAT
>JAIPAP010000058.1 GCA_021740045.1 Bacteroidales bacterium | reverse complement strand
ATTTTCTTTTTCTGCTGAAGCGGATTTGTAATCCGCTCTCCATCCCCTGTCGCTTCCGGGTTATGCGGCCGGATTACAAATCCGTCCGGGCGGGAGTTTTAAGTTTCAAGTTCCAAGTTCCAAGTTTAAAGTCTAAAGTTTAAAGTTTAAAGTTTCTCCCATCTACTTTCTACCTTCTATTTTCTACTCTCTACTCTCTACCTTGTAGTTGGCTATCCCTTTTTTTGCTCCATTGCTCCATACTAACTAGACTCCCGCTGCCCGTTGTATAGCTCTTTTGCCATAGCGGTTGCGGATGCGGTCCATGGCCTGGTAGAGGCTGATCATCTCCGGGGTGTCCTCGAAGAGGTTGATTTGTTGCACCCCTTGCACCAGGTGGCTTACCTTGACCCCGATGAGGCGGATGAGCATGCGGCGTTCGTACACTTTTTCGAAAAGTTCCTGGGCGGCTGCCAGTATCACATGATCGAAAGAAGTATAGGGTATCCTTTTCTGTTTGGTATGAGTGTCGAAATTGGAATACCGTATCTTCACCGTCACACAGGAAGTTAGCTTTTGCTTGCGCCGCAATTCATAGGCTATCTTTTCCACCATGGAGACCAGCAGGTCGTTCAGCATCTTAATGTCTGTGGTGTCGGTCTCGAAAGTGGTTTCGGTGCTGATGGATTTCCGCTCCGAATAAGGTTCCACCGGTGTAGGATCGATGCCATTGGCCTTTTTCCAGATCACCACCCCGTTTTTTCCCATCACCTGTTCCATCATCCCGGGCGGCATGTGTTGCAAGGTGCCGATGTTGGCAATGCCCATGGAACGCAACAGCCTGAAGGTTTTATCGCCTATCATAGGGATCTTGCGGATGGAGAGGGGAGAGAGGAAGGGCTGCACCCGTTCCCTGTCCACCTTTAGCTCTCCGTTGGGTTTGGCCTCGCCCGTAGCGATCTTGGAAACGGTTTTGTTCACCGAAAGGCCGAAAGAGATGGGCAAACCGGTATTTTTGATGATGGTTTGCCGCAGTTCTTTAGTCCATTTAAGCGAACCGAAAAAGCGGTCCATACCGGTAATGTCCAGGTAATGCTCATCGATGGAAGCCTTTTCATATAAAGGTGCCTGCTCGGCGATGATATCGGTGACCAGGTGGGAGTATTTGCTGTATACTTCCATATCACCGCGTACGATAATGGCATCGGGGCAAAGATTGCGGGCCATACGCATGGGCATGGCCGAACTTACCCCGAATTGCCGCGCTTCGTAGCTGCAACTCGAAACTACGCCCCGGTCGGAGGCGCCACCGATAATTACCGGCTTGCCTTGCAGTTTGCTGTTACGCAAGCGCTCCACCGACACAAAAAAAGAGTCGAGGTCAAAATGGACGATATTTCGATTGTCGTTGAGTCGCATGAGTGTTAGTTCCAGGTTTTAAGTTTCAAGTTTAAAGTCTAAAGTCTAAAGTTTTGGGACTGCTAAAAACCAGGAGCTTGAAGAAGTCCCCTTTAGGGGATTTAGGGGCATTTAAGGTTAAAGTTTAAAGTTTCTCCCATCTATCTTCTATTTTCTACCTTCTACTTTCTATCTTCTTTTTCTGCTGAAGCGGATTTGTAATCCGCTCTCCATCCCCTGTCGCTTCGGGGTTATACGGCCGGATTACAAATCCGTCCGGGCGGGGTTAATTGGTTGATTGGTTAATTTGTTAATTGGTTGATTGTCTATCTATCTATCTCCCTTTTCATCCATTTTCTACCTTCTATCTTCTACCTTCTATTTTCTCCTTTCTCCTTTCTCCTTTCTCCTTTCTCCTTTCTATCTTCTACGCTCTGCGCTCTATGCCCTAAGCTTTTTTTTCCAAACCTCTTGCTCATATCATTTAATTGTATTAGTTTTGATTAAAATTTAGTCAAAATAGTGACTACAATATAATCATTTATAATGAAACAAACAACAGGAGATATGTTTTTTTCGTCGAATATTAAATTTTTACGCAAGCGAAAAGGGCGCACACAGGATGATGTGGCACATGCCATGCAAATTAAGCGCTCTACATTGAGTGGGTATGAAAACAGCATTGCCCAGCCGGGGATGGAGGCGCTGGTGGCGTTTTCAAAATATTTTAATGTTTCCATCGATACCCTTATACGGGTGGACCTCCGGGAGTTGAGCGAAAGTCAACTTTCGCAACTGGAACGGGGGCATGACGTGTATATTAAAGGCAGTAAGCTCCGGGTATTAGCGACTACGGTGGATAATGAGAACAATGAGAACATTGAATTGGTAAATGAAAAAGCTTCAGCCGGGTATAGCCGTGGCTTTGCCGATCCGGAATACATTAAGGTGTTGCCTACCTTTCAACTGCCGTTTTTATCGCGGGAGAAAAAATACCGCAGTTTCCAGATCAGTGGCGATTCCATGCTGCCAATTCCTGACGGCTCGCTGGTTACAGGCGAATATGTGCAAAACTGGAAGGAAATCCGAAACGGGTTTCCTTATATCATTCTTACCCTGAATGAAGGGATTGTATTTAAAGTGGCTTATAACCTTCTTGAAAGCCAGGGAAAACTGGAATTGCATTCACTCAATCCGCTTTATAAACCCTATGAGGTAGGTGTGCAGGAAATACGGGAAGTTTGGAAATTTGTGCATTACATCAGTTCCGAAATGCCTGAGCCCAACCTGCCTCGCGAAGAGCTAACCCGCACGGTGGCTGAGTTGAAAAAGGACATGGACCGGATGAAGATGCATATGAAGAATCAACTTGGAGAGACGGAGAGACGGAGAGACTGAGAGACTAAGAGACTAAGAGACTAAGAGGCTGAGAGATTGAGAGACTGAGAGACTGAAGGACTGAAGGATTGAAGGATTGATGGATTGATGGATTGATGGGTTGAAGGATTGAGGGAACCTTTATGAAAAATGAAAATTTGTGGACCGTGGTTAATAAATTTGCAAAAATGATTGAACGAATAATCTAAAAGATAGCCATTTTATAATGAATCTACTCAGGATGCTTGCCTATCAAATTGGGAATGATGTTTCTTATAATGAACTATCTAAAAATCTGGGTACATCCGTCAAAACAATAAAACGTTATCTGGAAATTCTGGAAAAAGCCTTTGTGATATTCAGGTTACAAGCTTTTAATCGTAATCTTCGAAAAGAAATATCAAATGGGGAAGCCAAAAAGCCAATGCCCCAAAGCTTTTCGTAAAGCCTATGAAGGTGCTGAGTTCATAACCATTAACCGGGAATCTTTCTATAATTTTTTAAAGTAGGCCTTATTAAAATTAAAGTCTCAAATGCCTTTGCCTGATATAGATGGCTTTCAGGGCTTGGATGAGGAGAACGATAATCGCCAGTGTAGTAGCGATGACACCCAGAACCATCAAGCCATTAAAGATCATATTTTGATCGGCAAAAATTTTGGCCAGGCTGGCAAACAGAAAAAACAGCACACTTGAATAAAGCAGTGAAATGCCAATGCTTAATCGTTTTAACTGAATGACTTTCTTTTTAATAATCTCCTTGTTCCTTTCCTGTTCTGCCTGCAAGCGCTGAATTTCGTTGTTGAGCGCTACAATAAAGTTAGCGGTTGATATAATGATCAAACCTATTGCCGGTAAAATGGTTAACGGTCCGTACCACTCCATGGTTTTGTGTTTTAAGGTTATCCATGGGTATTAACAATGTTTACATTTTAAGGTTTATAATCCCTTTTGCGCCTTGCCTTTATTCAAATATTCTCATATATCCTTAAACATTAACTAAAAAAATAGTTACGTTTGTGCAATAATCAACTAAAAATTTAGTTATTAAAGTAAATCGCTTTGACCATGAAAGAGTTAACCAAGGCAGAAGAACAAGTAATGCAAATCCTTTGGAAGATCGAAAAGGGATTTGTAAATGACATTTTGGAGGCAATGGATGCCCCCAAGCCGGCTTATAATACGGTTTCGACCATTGTGCGGATACTGCAGAAAAAAGGTTTTGTAGGGCATGAACCGGTAGGGAAGAGTCATCGGTATTATCCGCTGGTTACCAAGGAAGAATACCGGAAGAGCTTTTTCAGTAAGCTTTTCAGGAATTATTTCAGTGGCTCCTACAAGCAGTTGGCTTCGTTTTTTGCAAAAGATGATTCCATGTCAATTCAAGATTTGGAAGCCATTAAAGAGATGATGGAAAAAGAAATCGAACGCAAAAGGAAAAACAATGAATGATTTTGCCAATTATCACATCGAATCGGCCATAGCATTAGCTGTTATTTACCTTTTTTACAGGGCTTTTCTGCGAAATGAAACTTTTTTCAGGCTTAATCGCCTTATCCTGCTTGGCAGTTTACCGCTGGCTTTTATTATTCCCCTGATCGATGTTTCCTTGGGCTCTACCGCAGTACCCGTCAATCCCAGGGTGTTTGCCATGCCTGCTGTACCTGTTCCCGAGGTTCAGGTGCAGGCATCGCCTGAGGGTTTTCAGTTATCCCCGATACTGGTTGCTTACCTGGTAGGTGTGGCTGTATTACTGCTACATGCTTTATACGGTTTTTTCAGCATATTTAGATTAAAAAGAAAAGCCGAACGGCATCGGCAGGTGGGAGAGGGTGTTTATCTTGTTGACAAAGGCCACTCCTTTAGTTTTTTCCGGATGATCTTTTTAAACCGGGAAAGCCATACCCGAAATGACCTGGAGCATATTAAAGAACATGAGAAAGTCCATGTAAAGGAATACCATAGCATAGATGCTTTGTTAATCCATATGGCCATCATTTTCCAATGGTTCAATCCATTTGTTTGGCTATTGAAATACGCGATATACGAAAACCATGAATTCACTGCCGACCGGGAGACGTCCCGTGAGGCAAGCAATTACAAATACCAGGACCTCTTGCTGAAACAGGCCGCAGGAATTCCATTGAGCACGCTGGTCCATCCGTTCAATAAATTATCACTAAAAAGGAGGTTCACAATGCTTTTAAAAAAACATTCAAAAAAACGAAACCTATGGAAATACCTGGTATTGTTTCCCATTGTGGGAGCTTTGTTTTTGGGTATTTCATGCAGCAGCGATATGGAAAACAGCATTCCATTAACCAATACCGGGGAAGATTCGGTTCATAAAAAAGTAGATGTAAGTCCAAGGTATAAGGGAGGCAGCGAAGCTCTGGCGAATTACATTGATCAAAACCTGGATTACCCGGAAGAAGCCAAAGAAAAGAATATATCAGGCTTTGTTTATGCCAGGTTTATTGTAAATAAAGACGGTTCTGTTTCGGGAATTGAAATTGTTAAAGGCCTTGGGCATGGATGTGATGAAGAGGTTGAAAAAACATTGGAAAACATGCAATGGCAACCCGGGGAAAAAGATGGAAATAAGGTGAGAACCATGATGTTTATACCAATAGTTTTTAAAACAAATGGAGAACCGCAATTAATGTTATCCTTGGGGGCATTACCTGTGTTAGGTGACACTGTCAATTTCGCTCCTCAAGAAACTCAAGCCATTCAACCTCAAGGTAAAGATTATTATACGGCGGTTGATCAACAGCCTCAATTCCCCGGTGGTGAAAAGGCGAGGATGAAATACATGCAAGAACATATCGATTATCCGCAGGAGGCACAAGAGAAAGGAATTGAAGGAACCGTTTATGTTCAGTTCATAATTGAGAAAGACGGCAGTATTTCCAATGCTAAAGTCCTGCGCGGCATCGGTGGCGGATGCGATAAAGAATCCCTTGAGGTTGTTCAGGGAATGCCAAAGTGGGAGCCCGGCAAAGTAGATGGAGAGCCGGTCCGTACTCAATTCAATATGCCCATACGATTTACTTTAAATGATAGCCAAAAGCAGGCTTCAAAAAAAGATAAGGATTATCACATCCTTGTTGATGACCGGCCTGAATTCAAGGGTGGAGAAAAAGCCCGGATGGAATACTTGAAGCAAAACATTGAATACCCAAAAGAAGCGCAGGAGAAGGGCATCGAAGGAACCGTCTATGTTCAGTTCATCGTTGAAGAAGATGGAAGCATTTCAAATGTAAAGCTCCTTCGCGGCATTGGTGGAGGATGCGATGAAGAGGCCCTTGAGGTAGTGAAGAATATGCCGGATTGGAAACCCGGAAAGAAAGATGGAGAGCCGGTTCGTACGCAGTTCAATATGCCGATACAATTTAGTTTGGGAGAGAAAACTGGAAACTAAGTTTAATAACAAACAAACAAAGCCTTTTCTAAAGAGGTTATATCTTTGAAAAAAGAATAACCTTATGCAGGAAATAATTACCATTCAAACCCGCAAGCGGGAAGGGTTATACGACATTACCGGCGAAGTGGAGCAGGCGGTTGCCAATTCAGGCGCCAAAGAAGGGCTTTGTAATGTCTATATACAAGGAGCTACAGCCGGTATTATGATACAGGAAAACTGGGATGAATCGGTACAGAATGATGTGGTGAAGCTGTTGCGAAAGCTGATTCCTCAAGGCGTGTGGGAACACGACCGCCAAGACGGCAATGGTGATTCCCATTTGAAATCGGGTCTGGTTGGTCCAAGCGAAACCATCCCCATCATAAGTGGAAAATTAGGCCTCTCCACCTGGCAGAATATCTTTGTGTGTGAGTTTGATGGTCCGCGTAAGCAGCGGAGTGTGGTGGTTTCTGTTTTTAATTCCGGGAGTTGAGGGACTGAGAGACTAAGAGACTGAGGGACTAAGAGACTGAGAGACTAAAAGACTGAGAGACTAAGAGACTGAGTGATAGATATTGCTCTTCGTCACTCCGTCACTAAGTCACTCCGTCACTAAGTCACTAAGTCACTTAGTCACTTCTTTAATTTCCCGTCGTAGGTTACCTTAAGTACCTCATTAAAATGCTCGAGGAAGAAGGGGTTGGTTCCTTCTCTTACGTATTCGGGCAGTTCTTCAAAATCTTTTTGATTTTCCTTGGGAAAGATCAGATTTTTGATGCCTACCCGTTTAGCGGCGATGGTTTTTTCGCGTACGCCGCCGATTGGAAGAATGCGTCCGGTGAGGGTTAGCTCGCCGGTCATTCCCACGTTTGTTGGAACAGGTTTGTTCCGTGCCAGGGAATACAGTGCCAGCGCCATGGTTATTCCCGCCGAAGGTCCGTCTTTAGGCGTTGCACCGGCCGGTACGTGCAGGTGGACATAATGGTTATCGAAAAAGTTGTATTCTTTTTTCTTCTTGTCATGTATCAGTGATTTAACGTAAGAAAGGGCAATCTCTGAGGATTCCTGCATAACCTTACCAAGCTGCCCGGTTTGTTTAAAACCACCCTGTTTTGACATAACGCTGTTGGCTTCCACATAAAGCGTTGTGCCGCCGAGTGCAGTCCAGGCCAACCCAAGTACAACGCCCGGCATAGGTTTCTTGTAAAGTTCCTCCTTAGTGAAGTAGGGTTTACCCAGGAACTCTTCCAGGTTATTCCGGGTGATCTTGATTTGCTCGGTGCGGCCTTCCTCGGCCTGTTTCATGGTTACTTGCCGCATCACTTTCTTAATGTTGTTTTCAAGGCTGCGAACGCCGGCTTCACGGGCATAGCCATCGATCATTTTTTTAAGCGCACCGGGGCTAACATTCACTTCACTGGCATTTAATCCATGTTCCTTACGCTGCTTGGGAATGAGATACTTTTTAGCGATCTGTATCTTTTCTTCCAGAATATAACCCGGCAGTTTGATCACTTCCATGCGGTTGAGGAGGGGCTGCGGAATGGTATCCAACTGGTTTGCCGTGGTGATAAACAGTACATTCGAAAGGTCGTAGCGTACATCCAGGTAGTGGTCGAGGAACTGGGTGTTTTGCTCGGGGTCGAGCACCTCCAGCAAGGCCGATGCCGGGTCACCCTGGAAGCTTACGCCCAGTTTGTCAATTTCGTCGAGCATTAGAACCGGGTTTGATGTTCCGGTACGCTTCAGGCTTTGAATGATCTTGCCCGGCATAGCGCCGATGTAGGTCCTGCGGTGGCCTTTGATCTCAGCCTCATCGCGCATACCGCCAATGGAGAACCGGTAAAACTTTCTATGCAGGGCATTGGCAATAGAACGGCCAACGGAAGTCTTTCCTACGCCCGGGGGGCCAACCAGGCAAATGATAGACCCGGAAACCTTACCGCGTTTTATAATGGTACTTATGAACTCGAGAATACGCTGTTTTACATCCTGTAAGCCATAGTGGTCTTCATCCAGTATCTTGCGTGAGTTTTTGATATTGATCTGGCTATCGTCGCTGTATATGCCCCAGGGAAGATCGGTTAGGGTGTGCAGATAGGAGCGGGTTACATGAAACTCGGAAGAAGCCGGCTCCAGCACCTTCAGTTTTTCGATCTCTTCCTTAATTACCTTTGAAGCCTCTTCGGTTAGCTTGAGGTTCTTGGCTTTGTTTTCGATCTTTTCAATTTCGGTGGATTTATCGTCCTTCTCAATACCCAGTTCTTGTTTAATCACCTTGAGCTGCTCGCGCAGGAAGTATTCCTTTTGCTGTTTGTTCACCTTTTCATTGATCTGTTTCTGGATCTTTTCCTGTAACTGCGATAGCTCTATCTCTTCTTTAAGAAGGATCAACAGCTTTTCACTTCGTTGGTACAGATCGATAGCTTCGAGCAACTCCTGCATCTTGTCAGCTTCGGCGCTGAGCATAGAAGCTATTACGTCCATCATCAGGCCCGGGTTTTCATAGCTCATCTGCGAAAGCGAAAGCCGCATCTGCTCCTGCATCATAGGATTCACGTTAATGAGCTCTTTAACCGATGACATGATCGCCTGGGAATAGGCCTTTAATTCATCGGTCATTTCCGGTTTGCCTTCCTGTATGTATTTCACCTCCCACTTGGTGAGGCCTTTTTTATGGAATTTCCTTACCGGTTTAAAACGCACCAGGGTTTGAACGAAAAACTGTATGCCGTTTTCCGATTTATTGATGATCTTAACGATCTTGCCTAAGGTACCGACTTCGTGCAACTTCGAATCAAAAAAGTCCTGATCGTTTACCTCTTCTACCAGTGTTAAGCCAATAAAGTTGTTATTATTATCAATGGCATCATCAATCAACTCAACAAATTTATATCCTGTAAAATAAAGTGGAATGGTTATGCCCGGGAAAATGGGGCGATTGCTCAGCGGTAGAATACCGATATTATCGGGATAAATATCGGACAGCAATACCAAATTTGATTGAGCTTGTTGCTTTTGATTTGAATTATCCGGTTGTGATTTTTGCTCTCGATCTTGTTGTTGATTGTTTTGTTCACTCATAAGGCACGTTCTTTTTTCCCAATGTTTTTGTGCCCTAATGTTATCAGATATTGTGCCAATTGGCCTTGTGGAAATACAGCTACTTCAAAGGATAAAAAGGTTACAGGTGAAAATGAGATGCCAGGGGTGTAGGTAAAAATAATTCTAAATTTCTGATTTTGAGTTTTAATCCAGTCCGAATAGTAAAACACCCTCCCAATATCCTAAATGATATTAATTTGATATCCAATGAATTCAGTTCTATCTTCTATTTTCTATCTCTTACTCTCTTACTACTACCAGGTTTAAGCAAAATTACCATCTTACCCCAACAACTGATAAAATAGCAGTTCAGGTCCGGTGGAATGCTGTCATTTTTGCATATAGAGCGATACATAAAAGGTGGTGCCTTTCATAGTATTGGTCCGGAACCATACTTGCCCCTTTAAGTAACGCTCGGATAACAACTTGATACTGTATGTACCGATACCCCTTCCTGCACCTTTGGTTGAAAATGATCGCTGAAATACTTGCAATTGTATTTTGCGTGGCATATAGGTGGGATTGTTTACATAAAATATGACGCGATCGTTTTGTGTATAGCAACCTATGGTTACCTTATAATCCGGTTCTGTAGCTTCCAGGGCATTCTTCAGCATATTGAGCAATACCCGTCGCAGCAAAGCAGGATCGGTTTGAAAATCCACCGCGCATGAGTGTTCATCAACAAAAAGATGGCGATTTTTTGCTACAGCGTGTTGACTAATTTTCCTGCTTAAATTTTCGATTATCTCCAAGGAGTTGGTCATCTCCAGGTTAACATTTAGATCATTGCTTTCGGCGGCCGAAAGTTCCCTTTGGGCCATGATCTCTTCAATTAAGTCTTTGTTGAGTGAAACAGCCGTATTCACCATCTTCTTCATTGACTGCTCATCTTGCTGTTCCTGCATCAACTCAAGGAAACCGTTTAATGTTCCGGCTATATTGATCACATCATGAAAGAAAATGCGCTCAAGGGTTCTTCGCTGTTTTTCCTGGCTTATATCATTCAGGGTAATGATAATGAATTTATTATCTTGCCAATGGAAAGGCTTGGCGGTAATTTGAAAGACAAGCGATTCCTCGTGCTCATTTCGTTTCACCCTTATTCGGCATTCTGAGGTTTCTTTATATCCCGATTCCTGGGCTTTCAAAATGGTAACGGCTGCTCCGCATACCCGGCAACTTTCAGCTGTACCGCAACCCCCAGGCTCTTCATTGGCATGAATACAATTTATTGCCTCGCCAGGGCGCATTCCTATAACGCATTCTATAGTCTTAATACCCAGTTCTTTCAGTAGGATTTCATTGGAATAGATAATTTGCCGCTTGTCGTTTAATACTGCGGCAATATATGGCAATGAATTAAGAATTTCATGAATATAAACATCCTTCTTTAGTTGATTAAATTCATTTTTAACAACTTTTTGGGTATCGCGTTCAGGTGGTGCAAATTTTGTTTCCATATACTGATTATCAACTTCCGGATCAAAGGTAATATATTTTAATTACTTTTTTACCTAAAGCCTTGATGTTATAGGGGAATTAACCAAGGCAAAAAGGCCTTTGAGCTAGTAAGGTGAGATTTTTTAAAAAGATTAATTTTGCCTTTCGTTAATATGAGGAGTATGGCTGAAAAGACGATCTTTTTTCATGTTGGGCTGGGCAAAACCGGGTCAACTTATCTGCAGTATCGATTTTTTCCTTTTTTAAAAGGAATCAAATACATACAGCGCACCCAATACCGTAAATACCAGCAGATCATCGCAAGGTCGGAAGCTGACAAAGTATTGGTATCCAATGAGTTTGATCGTCAGTTGGAAAGGGAGTTGAAAAAAATGCATGAGTTCGATCCAACGGCCCGTATCATCATCATTTTAAGAAGACATGATAGCTGGATGGCTTCCCAATACCGGCGTCAGGTGAAGAATGGTCGCGCACTGGATTTTGACCGGTTTCTCGACTTTGAAAATGATAGCGGTTTCTGGAAGATTGATGAAGTTTATTTCTATCCTAAGCTACAGGCCATTGAGAAATATTTTTATCATAAGCCCCTGGTGCTTATTCATGATGATTTGAAAAAAGACCCTTTTGCTTTTTTCGACCGTATTTCAAAATATTTAGGAGTTACCTATAATAAAGAAGATATTGAACTGAATCCCAAGCATAAATCCTATAGCGAAAAGCAACTTAAGATCATCAGAAAGTTTGGTAAGAAGTATTTCAGGCAACAGGTCAAACCCTCCGAAAAGTTCTATATAAGGCAATTACAGCGTTATTATAAAATGCTTTTCCGGTATTTGGTTTTATACACCGCAGCGCTGATGCCAAAAAGCTGGGCCGGTGAAGACCCCTTGATCCCTGAAGAACAACTGGAAAGGGTGCGAAAATTTTATGAAAAGGATTGGGAGCAGTGTTTGGAATATGCTAATTCCATAAATTAATAACAACTATTGATCAAATAAAATCAAACGTATGAAAACTACAAAAATATTTTTACTACTAATCATAGGCTTTTTCCTTACAACACTCAAGGGAACGGCCCAGGAAAGCAAGGGGCACATTACCACTGAACGCATTCACAGCGAAGCCATAGATACCACGCTAAGCTTTACCCTGTATTTGCCTTCGGATTATGATAAGGCCGATCAACCTTTGCCGGTATTCTACTTACTGCATGGCTATGTGGGCGATCATACCGATTGGGTAAAACAGGGAAATATAAAAGCCACTATGGATTCCTTGCTAAATGTGGGGGCCATTGAACCCATGATCATTGCCATGCCCGATGCTCATAATTCATGGTATGTCGATTCCGACCCTGAAAAAAGTTATGGGCATTATGAGACGGCCCTTATCCGCGATCTGATGCATTATATCGATACGGTTTATTCGAAAAAGCAGGGGCCAAAGCGATTTATTGCAGGTTTATCTATGGGTGGTTACGGGGCTTTGCATCTGGCCTTGAAATATCCCGAGCTTTTTAGTGCTGCGGCGAGCATGAGTGGGGCATTATGGCCTGAATTACCCGACCGTTTTGAGCATTTCGAAGGAACGTTTGGCGTTCCCTTTAATGTGGATAAATGGCGTAAGAATAATCCTTTTGGCCTGATTACACCGGATACCACCAAGCATATGCCCGTATATATTACTTGTGGCGATGATGATCACCTTGGTTTTTACAATGGAGCCATGGAAATGTATAAGCTTCTGCAACTCTATGATTATCCCTCGGAACTCCGCATTACCGATGGCGGACATAGTTGGGATGTGTGGAACCGGGAAGTGGTGGATATACTGCTGTATTTCGATCAACTTGATTGATACCTATGTTGAGCGATTTGAACGCAGTGAAAAATCGCTCAATTTGGGTGATAAAAAAGTTCTAAGCCCGTGTAATTACATGAAGCGCAATCCTCCGGGAATAGAATAATTTTAAGAGAATAAATATGCTCTTCCGGGCAAGCGGTATGCTAAATTTCTAGAGGTTATTAAGCAATTACTAATTATTTCAATTCCGATAATTTACATAAATGAATTTACCAATAAGGCCGGCCCACTTGAACAAATAATTGGGGGCCGGCCTCTTCGATTGTTAGCGGTCTTTTATTGTACTAAACAGTTATTATTGCTCCAGGTCAAAACGATCTAAATTCATCACCTTATTCCAGGCCGCTACGAAGTCATTAACGAATTTATCCTGTCCATCGGATGCCGCGTAAACTTCGGCCAATGCCCGGAGCTCCGAATTGGAACCAAAGATCAGATCAGCTCGGGTTGCGGTCCATTTTCGTTTTCCGGTAGCCCTGTCAGTTCCTTCAAAAAATTCGCATTTTTCATCGGTGGGTTCCCAGTCTGTTTCCATATCCAACAGATTCACAAAAAAGTCGTTGGTCAATACTTCGGGCTTTTGCGTAAACACGCCATGCTTTGAATCATCAAAGTTTGCATTTAATGCACGCATACCCCCGATGAGAACCGTCATTTCAGGAGCTGTTAAAGTCAATAGCTGGGCTTTATCAATTAACATATGCTCCGTAATATATTTAGCGTTCTCATCTTTATAATTCCTGAAGGCATCCGCCTGTGGTTTAAGCACTTCAAAAGACTCCACATCTGTTTGATCTTCGGTGGCATCAGTGCGACCGGGAGCAAAAGGCACTGATATGTTATATCCGGCTTGTTTAGCAGCTTTTTCAACGGCAGCGTTACCTCCCAGCACGATCAGGTCGGCCAGCGACACTTTTTTATTGCCCGGCTGGGTATTGTTGAAATCTTTTTGAATCCCCTCCAGTGTCTTGAGCACTTTGGCCAGCCGCTTCGGATTGTTTACTTCCCAATCCTTTTGAGGGGCTAAGCGTATGCGTGCGCCATTTGCACCACCGCGTTTATCCGATCCACGAAAGGTGGATGCTGAGGCCCATGCTGTAGATACCAATTCAGCTACCGATAGATCGGAAGCAATAATTTTTCTTTTGAGTTCTTCTATATCTTTTTCATCGATCAGTTCATGATCCACTTCCGGAACAGGATCTTGCCATATCAAATCTTCCTCGGGTACCTCCGGTCCAAGATAGCGGGATTTTGGTCCCATATCGCGGTGCAGAAGCTTAAACCATGCTCTTGCAAAAGCATCTTCAAATTCCTTGGGATTCTCCCAGAAGTGGCGTGTTATTTTTTCATATTCCGGGTCCACTTTCAGTGCAAGGTCTGTGGTAAGCATCATGGGCGCATTTTTCTTCCCTTTAATGTGTGCATCCGGCACAGCATCTTTAGCAGCTTCATCTTTCGGCGTCCATTGATATTTACCGCCGGGACTTTTCGTCAATTCCCATTCATACCCAAAGAGGTTTTCAAAGAAGCCCATATCCCACTCCGTGGGTTTATTGGTCCAGGCGCCTTCCAGACCACTGGTAATGGTGTCGGGACCTTTACCGGTGCCATAGCTGTTTTTCCATCCCAGGCCCTGCTGTTCGATAGGAGCTGCCTCCGGGTCGGGGCCGTTATGATCCTCGGGAGCGGCGCCGTGTACTTTGCCAAAGGTGTGTCCGCCGGCGATGAGGGCTACCGTTTCATAATCATTCATAGCCATTCGCTTAAAGGACTGGCGAATAAAATGTGCAGATTTAGCCGGGTTTGGTTCTCCATTGGGTCCTTCCGGGTTGACATAAATCAAGCCCATATGATCGGCGGCGAGGCGCCCTGCGAGGTTTCCCTCTTCGTCGTGGCGCTCGTCGGCTAGCCACTCGTGTTCCGGTCCCCAGTTGATATCCTTTTCCGGTTCATAAATATCTTCACGTCCGCCTCCAAAACCGAATGTTTTAAAGCCCATTGATTCCATGGCTACATTGCCGGCAAGGATCATCAGGTCGGCCCAGGAGATTTTCCGGCCATATTTTTGTTTGATCGGCCAGAGTAATCGTCTAGCTTTATCGAGGCTTACATTATCGGGCCAACTGTTTACCGGGGCAAAACGTTGATTACCGGTACCCCCGCCGCCACGACCATCGGCTATGCGGTACGTGCCTGCTGCGTGCCAAGTCATCCGGATAAAGAGCGGTCCGTAGTGCCCCCAATCTGCCGGCCACCAATCCTTAGAGTCGGTCATAAGCTCATGGAGATCTTTCTTTACCGCTTTCAGATCCAGTTTCTTGAATTCTTTGGCATAGTTAAAATCCTCATCCATTGGGTTTGACAAAGAGGAATGCTGCCGAAGAATATCCAGATTCAGTTTGTGGGGCCACCAATATTTGTCAGGAGTTCCCCCGCCTGTTGAATGCATTGATTGCCCATGAGGAAAAGGGCATTTGTTTTCGTTTGATTTTTCCATATGCTGTACTTTTTAAGTTTCTAATGCATTAACAACCACCAGGCATAGGTTGTTTTAATGTCAAAATAAAATAGATGAGAGAGCCCTTAATTAAAAGGAAGCCGCTGTTCATTAAAACCCAACGCTGAAACCAAAGCTTTGTCAAAGAGTGCAATTTTACCGGCAAAATTTCTACTCGAAAGTGTGAATATGGTGGTAAAAGGGGTATGTTCCAGGTGCAATAAATAACATTACAACTTGGTTGCAGAAACAATTTTTTATCTTTGCCGTTACTTAATTTTAAGTTTATAGACAAGTGAATCTAATTGGACGACATATAGGAGGCTTTTTTACCTTTTTAGCAGGGTTGATTATTTTTGCCCATGCTGTTGTTCCGCACGATCACCATTTTGAAATAATGCCCTCCCCGGAACAGGGATCAACCTGTGAGGTTCCTGTTCAGGGGCAAAATCCAGAAGTACCAGACTCACATTGCCATGCATTTAATGTAATGGTCTCGGAAAAGAAAATCGCTACGTCTTTAAATCAGACTTTATCTGACCATTTTCATACAGCCGGAGTCATTCTTCAAATTGAGACTCCGCCTGTAAACAACATTACCGTAACTATTTTTGGCAATCATACCGGTTTCATAAAACAATTTTTCTTTACTGCATACTCACTTCGGGCGCCTCCTGCAATTGCTTAACTTTTGTTTTAATTAACAGACCGCCAAACCAGCCGGGCTATATGTTTACTTAATCTTTTTACAATGAAAAAGAAGAAGTTAAGCAAGCAACAATTATGGGAAAAACAGAAAAACCAAGGATAAAAATTTTAATAAAACTTCAAAAGTCGCTTATAGAAATAAGGTGTATTATTTCTATAGTCAGAACTGTTACAAATATTTAACAAATAAAATCAAAATGAAATGATAAACAGAATCAGTATTTTTTCACAAAGATTCAGGTTCATTGTTATAATTATGCTATTTCTTTCCCTTCAGGGGATAGCCCAAAAACAGGACACAACAATAACACTGGAAACTGCCGTTGAAATTGGTGTAAAGAATAACCTGGCAATACTTGCTGCCGAAGAAGATGTGGCTGCCACTAAAGGAAAGGCAATCACAGGCCTGGGAATTGAGGACCCGGAAGTTACCGGAGAATGGGCTGAAATACCTAAAGGAAGCGGGGTAAGGAATTACAATGAACGCAATATAACGATTTCTCAATCGATTGATTTTCCCACGAATTACATTCACCGGAAAAAGAGGGGTGATTTGGATATTGAGCGTTCAAAGGTATTGCTTAAAGAAAAGAAGCTTGAATTACGCACTCAGATAGAAAAAGTCTATTACCAATTAGTGGCTAGTCGTGAACAGGTAAACCTGGTCAGGGAAAACATCCGGTTAGCAGAAGATTTTTTGGGTGCGGCCAAAAAAAGGTACAAAGCAGGTAAAGCTCCTATTTTAGAAGTAAAAAGGGCACAGATTGTTCTGGCAAACATTGAAAATGAATTATCTGTGGCGCAAAGCAATTTCGAAAAACATCAGGCAGCGTTAAATGCGCTTCTGGCCATACCAGATGAGAAAAATGCCATACCTGCGGATAGCTTAACGTATCGTTTATTGGATTTAAGCTTAAGTGAATTACTACAACAGGCATTAGAAACACACCCACAATTATTAATTAATAACCTCTCGACTAAGATAGCCGGTAAAAATGTCAGCTTGGCCAAAGGCAGTTATTTACCCAAAATTACCGGCGGGTATACTTCGCAAAATATAGGGGGGAACCAATTTCGAGGCATCGAGGCAGGTATAAGCATTCCACTATGGGCGCCTGTAAACCAACGGGGGCAGGTAATGGAAAGCAAAGGGAACCTCGCTGCAAAAAAATACAGGGCACAAAATGAAATACTTGTCCGTAAAGCCAAAGTGAAAGGTGCATACAGCCAGGTTATTGCAGCCCGTGAACAGGTCAATAAGTATTTAAGTAATTTGCTTGAACAATCGGAAGACTTGTATAAACTAACCCTGCGCAGCTACGAGGAAGGTAAGGTGGATTACCTTAAGGTACTTGATGCGCAAAAATCATATATAAATATTAACAAAAGTTATATCGATGCCCTTGCAAATTACAAAATCCAAGTGGCTGATTTAGAATTTGAAACAAATCAAAATTTTGTACAATAAAAAAAGACAGTACAATGAAAAAAATACTTTTAATTTTTATGGTGACTGTTGCTGTGATTGCAACTTCATGTAATAACACTCAAAAAGAGGGCGAACATAAAGACCATGCCACCGAAGAAGCTTCGGAGAATGATGAACACGCCGAAGAAGGACATGGACAGGAAGTTCATATTAGCCCTGAGCACGTGAAAGAAATGGGAATTGTTGTAGAACCTTTAAAAGGGGGCTTGGTAAATTCAAAAATACAGCGTCCGGCCACGGTTAAATTTAACCCGGATAAAACTGTTAAAATGGGCCCCCGGATTTCTGCAAAGGTAGAAAAAGTGCAGGTTGATTTGGGCGAGAATGTTTCGAAAGGACAAGCCCTGGCTTATTTGAGCAGCGTGGAGTTGGGGAAAATTAAAGCCGATTACCTTAGTCAGTTATCCCACTTTCAGACTAAAGAAAAAGCCTATCAAAGAGAGAAAAAACTTTACGAGGAAAAAATTAGCAGTGAAGCAGACTATTTACAGGCCAAAGCAGAATTTGAAAATGCCAGGGCTGATTTGGAATCCAGCAAAGCCACCCTGGAATTGTTCGGAATTGCTGCAGAAAACGTAGGTAACCGTGATTACCCGCTGTCATATTTTGTGCTAAGATCCCCACTTTCCGGCATGGTTCAAAAGCGTAACCTTTCACCCGGGCAAACATTATCGTCAAATAGCACACCCATACACGTTGTAAATAACAACAAGATGTGGGTGATGATAGATGCTTATGAGCAGGACATTGCTCACGTGAAAACAGGACAGGAAATCAGCCTAACTGTAAAAAGCCTGCCCGCTAAAGTTTTTTCCGGTAAAATAGACTGGATATCCAGTGCCCTTGACAAGGATTCGCGTACATTAAAACTCAGGGCAGTGGTAAACAATAAAAATGGGTTGTTAAAAGAAGGGATGTATGGAACAGCCGGCATTATTAATAATGAGGAAAGAAAAAAGCCTATCATTCCTGTCGATGCCGTTCAAACAATAGAAAATGAAAAAGTGGTATTCATTCCCGGCGATGAAGAGGGCAGTTTTAAAGCGATAGAAGTAGTTACCGGCAATGAAAACAACGGTTGGATAGAGATAGCCGGAAAAATAAAAATAGGTGAACCGGTGGTTACTGCCGGGGCTTTTGACCTGATGTCCACCATCACTTCAAGGACAAGAAGCGCTGCACATCATCATTAAAATATTGTTCAAAATATAAAAGAAGACAAATATGATAGATAAAATAATAAATATATCCTTAAAGAACCGTATCATCGTTCTACTGCTGGCAATAGCAGTAGGCGCTTTAGGATATTGGTCGTACAAAAATGTCCCAATTGATGCCTTTCCCGACGTTACGCCCCCTATGGTGCAAATATTTACTTCCAGCCCAGGTCTTTCGCCTGTGGATGTGGAAACGCAAATAAGTTATCCTGTAGAGATATCCATGTATGGATTACCTAACGTAAAACGCGTTCAAAGTACTTCTATTTTCGGCCTTTCAAGGGTGAATGTTTATTTTGAGGAAGGAACGGATATTTATTTTGCCCGCCGGCTGGTGATGGAACGTTTACCCAAAGCCAAGGAAGCCATACCGGAAGGCCTTGGCACTCCCCAGTTAGGGCCGCTCACTACCGGTCTGGGACAGGTATTGATGTACACCCTGGAGGTAGATAAAGACACCAGCTATTCTTTAATGGAAATGAGAACCATACAAGACTGGATCATCAAACCACGCATGCGTACGATTCCAGGAGTAACAGATGTTTTGGGTATTGGCGGGGATGTCAAGCAATTCCAGGTAAATGTGGATATGAATGCACTTTTATCGCGTAACCTGACTATGGAAGAAGTTCGCAAAGCATTGATTTCAAATAACCGGAATATTGGCGCTTCATTTATTGAACGTGCCGGGAAAGAATTCCTCGTGCGTGGGTTTGGATGGATAAAGCCTCACAACAAAGGACTGGAAGATATCCGGAATATTATCGTTTCGGAAAAAGACGGAACACCTGTGACCATCGGGCAAATTGCAACGGTTGAACATGGCCCGGAAATAAAACGCGGCACCATGATTGCCAATGGCAAAGAAACCGTGGGGGGATTTGTACTCAAACTATGGGGGTCAAATACACAAAAGATTCTTGAGGGAATGGATAAACAAATCTCTTCCATTAATAATTCCCTGCCAGAGGGTATGAAGCTGGTTCCGTTTTATACACAAGCTACATTGGTTGAAAAAGCGGTTGGGACCGTTACCTCATCTTTGGGAATTGGAGCCATCCTGGTGATTGTCGTACTATTTTTATTCCTGGGTAATATTCGCTCTACCTTCATTGTTCTTATTGCTATTCCTATTTCTGCTCTCATTGCTTTTATAGGCCTCAAATCAATCGGTCTTACAGCCGATCTGATGAGCCTGGGAGGTCTGGCTATTGGTATTGGTATGATGGTGGATGGCTCTATCGTGGTGGTTGAAAATGTGATGCGCCACATAAAAGAGCAAAAACAAAGAGGAGTTAAAATTTCGATGACCAGGCTGGTTGGCGAAGCAACCCGGGAAGTGGGACGTCCTATTGTTTTTGCAGTAGCCATTATCATTATTGTATTTATTCCACTATTTACGCTGCAAGGTACCGAAGGAAAGTTATTTAGCCCCATGGCATACTCCATTTCATTTGCCATGCTGGGGGCTTTGCTTTTGGCCATTACACTTACACCAGTCATAACGAGTTATTTAATAAAAGAGAAAACAAAAAATAAAGAACCACGGATTCTTAGTTATCTAAGAAAGAAATACCGGGTATTTCTGAACAGGGCAGTAAATCATCCTTTAGTAGTGGTTATCGTGGCTGTTGTCCTACTGATCGGGAGTTTAGCGATTCTTCCGTTTTTGGGAACCGAATTTGTGCCTACACTGCGAGAGGGGGATATTGTCATTCGCTCCACGCTACCGCCGGGAGCTAACCTTACAAAAACAGCCGATTACACGAAAAAAATTCAAAATGCAATAAATGAGTTTCCGGAAGTAGAAGGCGCCTATGCACGTGTGGGGCGGGCTGAAATAGGTGGCGACCCCGAGCCGGTCAACGTGGTTATGACCATTATCCCGCTCAAACCATTAGATGAATGGGAATCAGGTAGGACTTACGAGGAATTGCAGTCGGCCATGGCAGAAAAGTTAGAGAAGGAAGTGCCCGGCCTGGCCAATAACGTTACCCAGCCCATTCAACTCCGTACCGATGAACTTATGACCGGTATAAAAGCCCAGGTGGCTATTAGCATTTACGGGTCCGATCTGGATAAACTCAATCAGATTGGAGCTCAAGTCCGGGATATAAGTAAAGAAACCCCCGGTGCCGTGGATGTGAAATTACAACAGCAAAGCGGGAAGCCACAAATAAAAATTACTCCCGATCGTGCCGAGTTGGCCCGGCTGGGCGTTTCAGTGGATGAGTTTTTTAATACCGTTGAAATGGCCATTGGTGGAAAAACGTCAGGTCAGGTCTTTGAAGGAATCAGACGGTTCAATATTTACACACGTTTGAAGGAAAACCAACGTAACAGACTTGACTTAATTCGAGAGCTCCCCATTAAAACAGCGCAGGGAAATGTAGTACCCCTAGACCAGGTGTCGGATATAGAGACGTTTGTAGGGCCTAAAATGATTTCAAGAAATAAGGCCAGCAGGCGTATTTATGTGCAGTTAAATGTAAGGGGCCGTGACATGGGCAGTGTTGTGCAGGATATCAGGAAAACGGTGAAAAGTGAAGTGGATATGCCAACAGGCTATTTCGTGGAATATGGCGGACAATTTGAAAATCAACAACGATCGATGAAACGCTTATCCATAGTCGTCCCGATTACCTTTGCCCTTATCTTTTTAATGTTGTTCTTTGCATTCGGTAGTCCCCGCTACGCATCGCTCATCTTTTCCAATGTTCCTTTTGCATTATTGGGCGGCATTTTTGCATTGTTCATCTCAGGGCTCTATTTATCTGTTCCTGCCGTGGTCGGATTTATAGCGGTGTTTGGTATTGCCGTGCAAAACGGGGTGGTACTGGTAGATTATATCAATCAGCAACGGGCTGCCGGGAAAGAAATACATGAAGCAATTCTTACCGGTTCAGAGCACCGGTTGCGGCCGGTACTAATGACCGCGATGACCACTATTCTTGGATTGTTACCTTTGATGCTGGCCGGCGATATTGGTTCTAATGTACAGCGTCCGTTGGCAACAGTTGTTGTAGGAGGATTGGTTACATCCACCTTACTTACATTGGTAGTACTTCCGAGTATTTACAAATGGTTTACTCCGCGTAGAAAAGGAGTTGAATTATAATAATTGATAAAAAAATAAAAGGATAAATTATGAAACAAATAAAAGCATTGATTAGACCCAATATGGCAGATGAAGTTATTGACGCCATTGAAAATTTGCCTAAAACTCCGGGCCTTACGGTTAGTGAGGTCCAGGGTTGGGGCCATTCTAAAAATGGTAATGAAATGAAACTTACTGAAAGAGTTAAACTTGAAACGGTTGTTCCTGATGAACAGGTTGAAACGGTGTTAGATTGTTTGGTGAAATATGCTCGAACCGAAGAAGGACATTACGGCGACGGGCTGATATTTGTTTCTCCCGTGAATGAAGTTGTCCGAATCCGCAACGGGCAAAGAGGAGAGAATGTTTTTAGTCATAAAGACTAAGATGACCAAGCCCGCGTGTTCCCGGAAAGAAGGAACATGCGGGCTATATATTTCAACAGAAAGGCTTGTTGTCAATAATATAAGCAGGAACAGGAAATGGAACCTATCCACTTAATACAAAAGAAACAGTGGAGTATTTACATTTAAATAAATTTAACATTAAAACGCTAATGTTATATGACAAATAAAGAAATAGAAAAGAAACTCGAATCAAAAAACGTGAAGCCAACAGCTATGCGCACCCTGGTTTACAAAACACTTGTTGATTCGGGCAAAGCGTTGAGCCTGGCTGACCTGGAGATTCAATTTGAAAAAGTGGAGCGTTCAACTATTTTCCGGGCGCTTAAATCATTCGAGGATAATTTCATGGTTCATCCTGTTGACGATGGTTCAGGGTCGGTAAAGTATGCCGTTTGCGATGACGATTGTACCTGTAACATACATGATTTGCACGTTCATTTTTATTGTACGCGTTGCGGCAGAACCCGTTGTATGAAAGAACTTCCCATCCCTGAAATGAAACTTCCTGCCGGCTACACCTACAGAAAGGCTCAATTCATTATTAGCGGGGTGTGTCCGCGGTGCGATTAAACTTTGCAACAGTGTTGCATTAAATATAACTTAAATTTGTCTTTAAATTAACTTATAAGGAGGATCATAAAATGAACAAACAAAAAGTAAATTTAAAAATATGGAGAAAAAATTATGGCACGATTCAATAACATAGAAACACAAAAAGTACAGGAATTCGAAGAACAAATCAAACGGGATCCAACAGCTGCCCAAAAAACCCAGGTCGTTGAAGGGGAGTGGATTCTGGAAGAAGGGGATGTTCAGTTTCAATCAAAAATTCAATTTGAAGGTGGCGAAACGGTTTTCAAAGTAGATAATCCCACCTTTATGGGTGGAGGAGGAAAACTTCCCGGGCCGATGCATTACTGCTTTTATGGTCTGGCGTCCTGTTACACCGGCACTTTTGCTACTATGGCAGCCATGTTGGGGATTAAATTGAAGAAATTATCCACCCGGGTTGAAGCCGATGTGAATTTTTCACAAGTTTTCGGCGTAAGCGAGGACCCAACTATGGAAGAGGTTCGGGTAATATTACATGTGGTAAGCGATGCACCGGAAGAAAAGATAAAGGAGGCTGAAGAGATGGCACTACAGCGCTGTCCGGTGGTATTTACCCTAAAAAACCCGGTAAATCTGGTTCCTAAGCTTGAAATTTCTTAACAAAACCATAATAGGATTATATTATGATGCAGGGTTTTAGCTGCAGGGGAATGTGGTTTGGATAGATTTTCCGAATTGTTTTGTCGGTTGTTATAATATGAGTGGTTGTTACAATAGTGAATATAAACCAGAGGTACGGCTATAAACGATTTTCTCCTGCACATGCTGATGCCCTTAATATATTGAAAAAGTGGAGCGTTCAACGATTTTCCGGGCACTTAAATCATTCGAGGATAATTTCATGGTTCATCCTGTTGATGATGGTTCAGGGGCGGTTAAGCATGCCGTTTGCTATGACGATTGTACCTGTAACATCCATGACCTGCACGTTCATTTTTATTGCATGCGTTGCGGCAGAACCCGTTGTATGAAAGAGCTTCCCATTCCAGGCATGAAACTTCCTGCCGGCTACACCTTCGATAAGGCTCAATTCATTATCAGCGGGGTGTGTCCGCGGTGTGATTAAACTTTGCAACAATGTTGCACTACCTTTATAGTAATTTTGGTGTTGAAATTATTAGAATGTTTAACATTAAAATTATCAATTATGAAAACAAGAAATTTTAGATTCACTTTCTTCCTTGCAGGATTAATTATTTTTTCCGCATCGCAGTCTATGGCACAGCACCATTGCTGTAACTCAAACTGGTCGGCTAACGCCAATGCCCAATGGTGGAATTACAACACCCCGGCAGAATATGCGTTATCAGCCGAACAAATAACGGAAATTAACAAGCTCCGTAAAAACAGCTACGAGAAAAAGTTGCCAATCGAAAATGAGCTTCGCAGTTTAAGGATGGAATACCAAGCAGCAAACTCAAGTTCGGAGCTGGATGTTGAAAAGCTGAAATCATTGAGAAGCAGCATCAGGGACAAAGAAGAAAAAATTGACGACATCAATTTGGAAACAAAAGTTCAGGTCAGGAGGCTTCTTACAGAAAAGCAACTGACTTACTTTAACAACAATAACTACAGTTGGTGGGATATGTCGGAAAACTGTTGGAATGCTGGTAATTCTGACATGAAATCACGTAGGCAAATGATGATGTCGCGACGTAATAATTGCTGGTAAATAAAGTTGAAATGAAGCGCCAGCTTTTACTCTTTTGGCGCTTCATTTTTTTAATAAATTAAGAAAACATGAAAAAACTTATCATCATTTTATTTTTTGCAATATTCGCGATCAATGAAATCTACGCCCAGGGTTGCGGGCCCAACTGTCCGGCCTGCTCCGGAACAATTGACGGGTCGTTGCTCGCGCCAAAGACCTTGTCGTTGCAAGGGCTGTATATGCCCACCGCTGAAGACGAACAGGGAATTGTTAATTTACGATATGGCCTGTTTAGCTGGCTTGACGCGGGTGTTGGATATGCTTTCAATGCCCGAAAAATTATCTGGAATGCACGCATCCAACCTTTGACCGAAAAAAAAGACGGCTGGCGTCCCGGTATCGTGCTGGGCACAGGGAGCATACGTACAGGTAGCAGTGACCAGTCATTCTACCTGAACCTGCTGAAATCAAAAGAATTTTCCGAAAATTTTGCCATTACAGCTTCAGCAGGAGTAGCTTCGTTGGCATCCGAATTGGATAAGATTTATGGAATAGGAAATGTTTCGGCTACGTTCAGCGAAAAATATACCGTGTATGTAAATTATGATGGCATCAATTTTCACGAAGGTTTTGCCTGGACAGTCAACAACTGGCTGACAGCAGGATTTATGATGATTGAATCCAAACACCCGTCGTTGACACTTAACCTTACAAAATCCTTATTTCAAAAATCACAAATTGAATTAAACGATATTGATTAATTTTGATAAAAAATCATGAAGAGAATAGCTATATTTTTTGTGTTAAGTATCTTTTCCGGTTTTTTATTCGCACAGGAAACGGAAAAGAAGCCCTATAAAATGATTGTGGGAGCCCGTGTTAACCCTTTAGTAATTTATGACTTTGACGGAAACCGCACCGAAGCAGTGCGTTTACACGGGGAAGTCGGGATGATGTGGAACAAACGCTGGTATTATTCCGTCGGTTACACACCTTTCATGAACAGTTATTATACGTTTAACGAATACTGGTTTGTCGGGATGGATAAAACGATTCCGGTATCGTTTGTGGCTTCTGCTGAATATATGGCCGACAACGATAAGTTTATTTTACAGGGCGGACCAAACGTTAAACTCAAAGGCGGAAATGTGTTTGCTTTCCTGTTCACTCCTGCCGATAAGCTGGATTGGGGACTGAAAGTGGGAGCATTCATTCCATTGAATGTAATTCTTAAAGAAAGAAAGTAATGCGAAAATCAATATATAACGTCCCGGAGATGGACTGCCCCTCGGAGGAGAACCTCATCCGTATGAAGCTGGATGGGGTTGACGGCATCCGTCAATTGGAATTTGATATTGAAAATCGTAAGCTTTCCGTCATTCATTCTGATGATAATACAGAAATCAATAAGCAATTGGAAAGCCTGAAGCTTGGCGCAACTCTTGTTGAAACAAAAACTATCGATAATTCTGATTTTCAATCGGAAACCACAGGCAGTCAGTCCAAATTATTGTGGACGGTGTTGATTATCAATTTCAGTTTTTTTATTATTGAAATGACCACAGGTTTTATATCCAACTCCATGGGCCTGGTTGCCGATTCGCTGGATATGCTTGCCGATGCTGCTGTTTATGGCTTGAGTTTGTGGGCAGTGGGCACTGCAGTTACCCGCAAAAAGAAAGTAGCCACCTTAAGCGGGTATTTTCAACTGGCACTGGCAGGTATTGGTTTGGTAGAAGTCATCCGAAGGTTTATCGGGGTGGTAGAAACACCTGATTTCAGGATGATGATTGTGGTTTCTGTATTGGCGCTTATCGCCAATTCCGTTTGCCTGTACCTGCTTCAAAAATCAAAAAGTAAGGAAGCACACATGAAAGCCAGTATGATTTTCACCTCGAACGATGTGATTATTAATTCAGGCGTTATCGTTGCCGGAGTTTTGGTATTGCTTACGCAATCGAAATACCCTGACCTGATTATTGGGGCCATTGTCTTTTTAATTGTGGTAAGAGGAGCCATTCGGATTTTAAAATTAGGGAAATAGATATTTAAATAATTATGGCACATTCACACGAACCTACAAATAAGATAAAACATAAAAACGCTTTTATAATAGGTATAGCCCTTAACGTTATTTTTGTAGGGGTTGAAATTTTTTACGGACTATTAGCCAACTCATCCGCCCTGTTAGCCG